>CAZKQR010000179.1:0-8535 GCA_964554965.1 uncultured Cytophagia bacterium
CTATGAGGTAGATTTGAGATTTGGCCTTGGGTTCCACCGTGGTCACTCTCTTCTTTGGCACAGAGCCCTTTTTCCAGGATTTGAAAGCTTTTTCCAGCTTGGGCGTGAGGTCGGCCAGTTTTACATCGCCCACCACCACCAGAGTGGCGTTGTTGGGTTTGAACCAGGTCTGATGAAAGTTCTGCAGGACCTGGACCGTCATTTTATCTACCGACGCTTCGGTCCCAGAGCCGGTGAACGGCACTCCATACGCATGCTCCCGGCCGTAAAGGTACTGCGGCAGCAGACGCAAGGCCATGGTGAACGGCGAGGCCTTTTCCTGCTGGATTTCGGCCAGGCTCTGTTTTTTCAGCCGGCTGAGCTCCTCCTCAGGGAAAGCGGGATTAAGAATGACGTCGCTGTAGATGTCCAGCGCGGCGTCGAGATTTTCAGTCAGGGTGGAGAGGGTTACGGTGGAGACGTCCAGGTTCGATCCCGTCGCCAACCGCGCGCCGAGCAGGGAGAGCTGTTCGTTGATCTCGAGAGCGCTGCGGCTTTTCGTTCCCTCATCCATCATGTCCAGCGCCAGACCGGCGGTACCCAGCAATGCACCCTGATCAGCGGCAAAACCGGCGTCCACGATCAGGCTGAGATTAGCCAAAGGAATGCTGTGGCGTTCGGCAAGCAGGACCTTGAGGCCGTTGGAGAGAGTGGCACGCTGAATGGCTGGAAAGGCGACGGCCGGCGGTGCGCCGGGATTCGGCAGGCTGGAGCGGTCAACCTTGCCGTCCGCGGTCTTGTACTCCGGGTAGGGATGGACCTCGAGTATATAGACTCCGTCAGAGAGCCAGTATTTGGCGGCCTGCTGCAGGTCCTGCACCGTGGCATCATCGATGTGCTTTAAAGTAGTCTTGTAATAGTCCGGGCTTCCGCTAAAGACCTCGTTGCTGATGAGGATGTCGGACTTGCCGCCGAATCCGCCGATCCGCTCACTGCCACGGATGAAATTGGAACGATACTGCGCTTTGACCCGCTGCAGTTCGATCTCTGTCGGGCCCTCGGCGATCAGGCGGGCCAGTTCTTCATCCAGAGCTTTTTCGACCTTTGCCAGGGGCTCGCCGGGTTTGGCGGTGGCAACGATGTAAAAGAGACCCGCGATTTCGCGCACATCGACATAGGCTGAAACGTCGGTCGCGATCTGGTCTTCATACACCAGCCTCTTGTACAGCCGGGAGGTCTTGCCGGAGGCGAGCAGGTCGCTGACCAGATCGAGCCGGTTTGCGCACAGAGTGCCCCGGGCCGGAATATTCCAGACTTTATAGATGCGCGCCTGGGGAACACGGTCTTGAGCGACCTGGCGCAAGCTCCCTGACCGCTTTGCGGTAAACGCCTCGTAGCGAGTCACCGGCGGTCCTGCCGGAATATCGCCAAAGTACTGCTTCACTTTAGCCAAAGCCTCCTGGGCGGTGATGTCGCCGGCAATGGCGATCACCGCATTGTTGGGTCCGTAATAAGCTTTGAACCACTCGTGGACATCCTTCAGGCTTGCCGCATCCAGGTCCTCCATGGCGCCGATGACAGTCCAGGAGTAGGGGTGGCCGGCGGGGAAGCAGTTTTTGGCGACAAGCTCATCCGCCAAACTGTAGGGCTCGTTCTCATACTGCCGCTTTTCATTCTGCACCACGCCGCGCTGTTCGTCCAGTTTGGCCTGGTCGATGGCGCCGAGCAGGTGGCCCATGCGGTCTGATTCCATCCACAGGGCTACGTCCAGAGCGGATTTGGGCACGTTTTCGAAATAGTTGGTCCGGTCTTCGTTGGTGGTGCCGTTGAGATCCGTGGCGCCGATCTTTTCAAGGGGGTTGAACTAGTCGTCGTTATGGTTCTCGCTGCCGTTGAACATCAAATGCTCGAACAAATGGGCGAAACCGGTCTTGCCGGGTTTTTCGTTTTTCGAGCCCACATGATACCAGACGTTGAAAGCGACGATGGGGGCTTTGTGGTCCTCGTGGACGATCACGGTGAGTCCATTGTCGAGAACGAACTTTTGAAAGGGAATGTCGATGTTCTGGATTTGGGCCGGGATGGGTGGAACAGCGGCAAGGAACAGGACGGCCGCCAGCAGGCCTGTCGTGAGCAAAGAGCGGTGCAGCATATTTCCTCCTGTGCGATGATGAAGTGAATGGATCGTACCGTATACGTCATGATACTGATACGTAAATAAATGCGTTTTGTTTAGATTAAACACCTGTGAAGGTAAAATAAATTCCACTGTCCCGCGGTCCACATATCGCCGCCTGTTCACTTTCTGTTTGTTTTTACCTGTGTGATTCGCTAATTTATTTGTAACTGTCGCGACTGTTTGCTGCGGAACCTGGGAGATTATTATGAAATATCTAAAGCGAATTCTGTTTTTTCTCTCGCTGTTCATCCTCTATGTGATCGCGAAAGAGTTCCTCCAGTTGTATACCAGGTTGCATACGCTGCATCCGGTCGCGGCTTATCTTTTTGCATTTCTTGTATTTGTAACTTTTATCTATTTCGTCGCCATTCCGCTTTTCCGCATCCTGAGCATGCCTGCGGCCTATGGGCCAGTGCATGATCCCGGCCAGGAGGCGCGTTTGATCGCCAAGCGCATCAAACGCTTTAAAAAGAACAAGTACCTGATCCAGCAGGGCTTTGATGTGACCTCTCTCACCGAAGACCGTGGCAGCTATGACCGGGTTATCGCAGAGATGAACCAGGCCACGGAGCAGCAACGGCGCAAGGACATTCCGCAGCTTTTTTACGCCACCGCCATTGTGCAAAACGGCTTTCTCGATGCCCTGCTGATCCTCTCCGCTGCCATCAATCATATCAAGGAGATCTTTATCCTTTACAACGGCAGGGTGTCCAACAAAGATCTCATGGTCATCCTTAAAAAGATCTATTATGCCATGGCCATCGGCGGATCAGAGGCGGCGGAATACGCCACAGAAGAGGTGTTCTCCCGTTTTGCCACCGACGGCATGAAGTCGATCCCTTTTGTCAGCAAGGTCTCTTCCAGCCTGGTGGACGGTTATATCAACGCGGTGATGCTTACCCGGATCTCTTACATCACGGAAAATTATTGCAAGAAGACCGTCGTCGCTTCTGACAAGGAGCTGTTGCCCAGCTCGGAATTCATCTTTGCCTCAGCGAAGACCATCACCGAGGATATTCGCGACAAAATCTACGGTGCGTTGAAAAAACGGGCCAAAGGCCGGATCGCCAAGGCGCTGTCGCCGGTTACAGAGATGTTTCATCGGACCATGGATTTCCTCTCTCCTGAGGAGATCGATCCTGAGAATCAGTATGCCCTGGAGCTGCCTGCCGGCGGCATGGAGCCTCCGGTCAGCTATGGATTGTGGAAACTGTTCGAGAGCCTGAGAAAAAAATAAATGGGCTTGGAGAATGGCAAGACGGATGCAGCAGAGGTCCTGAACAGCCGCTCAATACTCCAGTCCGCGGCCGAAATAAAAGACCAGACCCAGGATGCTGTCCGCCACGATCACGAGAAAGATGGAGGTGACCACAGAGGCGGTGGTGGCGCGGCCCACGGCTTCGGCGCCGCCGCGGACGCGAAAGCCGTAATAGGCGCCGGTGAGGGCGACCAGCCAGGCGAAGACCAGGCTTTTAACCAGACCGGTGGTGATATCACGCAGATAAAGCACCGTGAGCACCTCCCGGTAGAATGACTCCGGGCTGATCTCCAGATAGGACCAGCCGATCACCATGGCGCCGAGAATGCCGATGACGACCGAGAGAATGGTCAGCAACGGCATCATCAGGACGATGGCGTGGATTTTCGGCGTCAGCACGTAGGCGATGGGGTTCAGGCCCATGGATTTCAGCGCGTCGGTCTCCTCGGTCACCTTCATGGTGGCGATCTCTGAAGCGATGGCGGAGCCGCTGCGGCCGGAGAAAATGATGGCGGTGATCAACGGCCCCATCTCGCGGGTCATGGAGATGGCGATAAGGTCAGCCACATAGATGGCGGCGCCGAACTGGCGCAATTGGGCGGCGGATTGCAGGGCGAGAATAAAGCCGATGAGAAAGGCGATGAGCGCGACGATGGGAAAGGCGTTCATGCCGATCTGAATGCATTGATTGGTGAATTCACCCTTGCGGAAATTTTTTCGATTGAACAGCCCCAGGGCGGTGTAATAAAAGGCGTCGGCGGTGAGGAAGAGGTATTCCACCACCTCCTTGCCGCGGGCCAGCGCCATTTCTCCGAGCCGTTCCGGAAGGCCGGTCGGTTCCTCTTTCTTGCCGGTCTCCGGTTCCTGCAGCGAGAACGCGGCCATGGTCCGCGCCAGGTCGGATGAAACGTTGTTCACTTTGAGCGTGACTCCCCGGCTGCGCAGGGATTCCGTGAGCAGGTCGATCATGGCCACGCCGGCGCTGTCCATTTCGCTGACGGCGGCAAAATCCATTTCCACTGCGCCGGAATGTTCGGCGAGCAGGGCGTTCAGCGTTTCATACAACGGCCCGACATTGGAGATCAGCAGGGGACCGGTTAGGATCAGCCGGCCATTTGTAAAACGGAATTGGTCCATGCCCCGGCCGTCAAGGTTTTTCGTTTTGATAATATTCCACGAGCTGCTGCAAAAAGAGCTGGAATTCTTCGTACAGCATCTGGCTGGCGGTTTCCGCGAAACCGTTCATGCTTTTATCCGCTTTCAACTCTACGCTTTTATCGAACGTGTGCTGCAGAACCGGCAATTCGGTGTGCGCGTCAAACAGGAAATAGGCGCCGGAAAGGTGGGCGCTCTCTTTTTTGTCGATCTGGGACCGTTCCAGCGCCATGATCTGCCCGGTGAGGTAATAATCGGGACCGATGGAATAACCGCGGGTGCAGCGTTGAAAAAGTTCCAGTCCGGCGACCACTTCGTAGACCATATCGGCGATGGCCGCAGCCGGCTGTACCGCCCACAGGTGATAATAGTAGTAGCTCAATTCGTTCGACCGGGTCCGGAGGGCGATGCGGGTCTGGTCATAGGCTTTGGCAATGGTGAAATCGCGCACGTCCAGTTTGACCGCCAGCGGCTGTTCCCGGAGCAGCCGGGTGTCCAGGGGCCCGGGCTGCGCTTCCAGCACATAAAATTTTCGCACGATCGCACTCTTGCTGCAGCCGGACAGGATCACTCCGGTCAGAGCGGCCAATAGAAGGACAGTACGTCGCATGTCATCTTCCTAATTTGTTATCCGGCGGATTCTTGGGTTTGACGCCGCGCACCAGGATCGATGGATCCTCATTGAGCATGCGCGTCAGCTGATTGAGATTGTCAGAGGTCTCTTTAAACGAGCCGACGATGTCGAGCATGTCTGCGCGGCTTTTGACAAACATGGTCTCCGCGTCCCGGAGCATCCGGTTGCTGCGTTCCAGGGTCGCATTTAATTCGCGCATCAACTCTACGATATCCGCTTGTTTAATGCTTTCGGTGATCTCGACCAGGTTGCTCAGGATTCTGCGCAGTGAATCCGATTCGGCGATCTCGTCAACGCGTGTCATGGTGCGTTTGGTGAGTAGGGCGATCTGACGTGCGTCGTTGCTGAACGCCATCGCATTGTTCATCGTCGTGTCGAGCGCCGGACGGTTGCGTTTCAACAGGCCGTTCAATTCGGCGATGGTGTTGTTGGTGGTGGTCAGCAGCTCCATCAGTCTGGCGCGGTTTTCCTGATCAGTGATCTCAGCCAGGTTGTCCATCACGGTTTCCGCCTTGCCGGCAATGGCCTCCGCGCTGGTGGTGAGCCGATCGGTGATGGAGGCGGTGGCTGTGATGAAAGACCGCGGCGGCAGGGGTTTGGCCTCGTTGCTGCCGCTGCGCAGTTCGATGAGCTTGATGCCGGTAATGCCGAGCAGCGCCATCTCCGCTTGGGTGTCCTCGCGAATAGGCGTATCCTGATCCAGCGATATTTCCACGATGACCCGACGGATGTCCTGCGGATCGATGGTGATTTTGCTGATGAATCCGACGGTCAAGCCCTGATATTTGACGGTGCCGCCCTCCAACAATCCGGTGACCGAGGCGTCGC
The DNA here is from genome assembly GCA_964554965.1 of uncultured Cytophagia bacterium. Classification (GTDB taxonomy): domain Bacteria; phylum Zhuqueibacterota; class Zhuqueibacteria; order Residuimicrobiales; family Residuimicrobiaceae; genus Anaerohabitans. The sequence continues at coordinate 6,034 of CAZKQR010000179.1, forward strand.
GAAAACCGATATAGTAGATATCGCGATGCTCCAGCAGCTTGGGCACCAGGATGATGCCGATGACGGCCAGCAGAACAAGGCAGGCGATCACCACAAACACACCGAGACGGATTTTTTGCGATTTGCTGATCATGCTGTTACCATTCGTTTGTTGACATTACTCACCCCAACTGGCCGCAGAGCCGCGCACATCCACATGGACGAACGGACCATGGCTGTGCGTGCGACGGTATCGTGCCAGGCCGCCCAGAAGCGAGGCGAAAACCGGTTCCCGGCTCCAGGCCTCGATCCAGTCGCGAAGCAGTTCCGCGTCGACAAGGTCGCAGCGGCCGTCGCGGTTAAGATCGTCCATCGTGCCGTTGCCATCGCGATCCACAAAGATATCCGCAGCGCCGCCCCAGCAATGCCAGCTGTAGGGGACATTGCCGATGGCCTGGTTGTAGGCCGGTGTGCGAAACCCACTCAGGATCGCCAGAGTGGGGCAGACAAAACCCTTCAAGGCCAGATGGTCGAGGATCAGCTCCAGCTTGTGCAGCAGTTTTTCCTGCAAACAGAGGAATTTCGGATAGTCGCCCGGCTGCTTGCAGAGGAATTGGGCCACCCGGAAATGGGGAGACAGGAGCATGTTTTCCATCTCCTTGGTGACCCTTATAAACCCGGCCGGCGTCGCATGATGGGTGAGAGTTTGCATCACGCGCGACGGATAGGAGCCGATCTGGTACTCTTCCAGTTTTTCCGTGCCAAGATACCGCGTCAGTACAAAGACCTGCAGCCGGATGCTGTCCGGCGGTTGGGTGCGATAAAACGTGCAGGGGTAGACGCCGGCGGCCGTCGGCGCGTGAAAAACGACCTCCTCTGCAGAGCGGCGGGTGCAGCCGAGTTCGCTGCGCACGGCGATCTCATCCCCGGCCTTTATTTTGTGCAAACGCAGGGAGACGGTTTCACCGGGCATAACAAAGATGGAAAAGATGTGCCGGCTGGTGCTGATCCCTTTGCAGGTCAGCGAAAAACCCGCCGAGCCCGCTGCCAAGGCGGATTCCAGTGGAACACAGAGGACCAGGATCAAACACAAAAGAACTTTATTCATTATAGAAAGCATGGCCGGCTTGCGCTGTTGGTTAAGAGGTCACGGGCGGAGGGTGATCCATTTGCCCGACTGCTTTTTGCTTTTATCAGCCGCTTCCATAAACGTGAACATGGCGATGGTCTCCTCACGCGGCACCGGAGATTGGCCGGTGCGAAAGAACTCGATGATCTGGATCAACAGGTTTTTGTAAACCGAGCCTTTGCCCAGTTCGAAATGGGCGATGGATTTCTCGCCGTACAGCGTGGCTCCATAGTCTTTGGCGCCGTTGCGCAGCCCGCGGAAAATGCCCACGCGGCCGTCCTGCCACACTCCGATCACCACATCCGCATCCGCCTGTTGCATGCGCTGAATTTTAACGCACTCCGGCCCCAGAGCGGTGAACAGCATCTCGATGCCGTGAATCCCATACCACACGAGATCCGGATGATGGGGTTCGTAGGAAGCCGGACTAAAGGCTTCGCAGCCCAGAATCGCGCCCAGGCTTTGGTTTTGCACAGCTTGATAAAAGCCATCCAGAAAACGCAGGCTGGAGGCGCTGAAACAGGGGGTCTGATACTGATCCGCCAGTCGAAAGATCTCTTTCACCTCTTTGACGCCGGCAGCCATGGGTTTGTCGATAAAAACCGGTTTGTGCGCCTGGAGAACCGGCCGCACCTGCTGCAGATGAACCCGGCCGTCCACGCTGTTCAGAATAACCGCATCCACTTTGCTGATCAACGTCGGGATATCGCCGACGATCTCGATGTTCCATTTCTCCTTGAGCTCCCTGGTATACCCTTCCACTCGGGTGCGGCTGGCTTCGACATCAGGGCTGCCGCCGGGAAAGGCACAGACGACGCGGCCGCCCGGCACATAGTCTGCAGAGGTGGAATCATTGAGCGAACGGGTAAACGCCGGAGCATGAGAGGTGTCCAGGCCGATAAGGCCGATGCGCAACGTTTGAGCGGTTAGAGTCATGGGCAAGAGTCCTGAGAAAAGGCTGAAAAGAAAGATGAGTGGTTTGAGCTGTTGAAATTTCATCACAACCTCGGTTTAAGGCGACCGGCGGCCGCCGGTTTGTTCGTGCAGATCAGATGGCAGCAGGGCATTCATCCCATGGCCGCGGCTGGTTAATGGAATTTTTTCAGGCCAGGTAGAGTGAGACAGCTATGCCAACCTTTTAATCCCTTCAAGTTAAGCGATATGAGTAAAAAGTGCAAGCACTATTCCTGGCCGGTTTACAACTCGACGCCCTGCAGCCGGAAATAAGCTGCACTGGCCAGGGCGCTGCCGCTGCCCCAATCGAACCCGCTGACGCCGCACAGCTGGTCTCTTCCGCTGTGGCCGTGGTTCTCCGCCGCCTGCCCACGCGGCTGACGCCACCAGCCCACGGGGTAAAGGCGGTGATTCTGCGGCAAAAACGCGGTGGCGAAGCC
>CAZKQR010000180.1:0-8503 GCA_964554965.1 uncultured Cytophagia bacterium
TATCTGGCCACCATCCAGGGCTGTGTCGAAAAGGGCATTCAGCCGGACTTTTGGGTCAAGACCTTGCACACCATCGATTACTGGTCAGCCAAGCCGGCGCCGGAGCACGACAACATCTGGTGCCGCGATCCGGAGGAAACCATCGCCTTTATGGCCGGACTTGCGCAGCCGTGGATCGCCTTCAAGGTGTTGGCCGCCGGCGCTCTGGAACCGCAAACCGCTTTTCCGCACGCCTTTGAAAACGGCGCTGATTTTATCTGCGTCGGGATGTATGATTTCCAGATCGTGGATGACGTCAATATCGCCTGGGAGGTTTTACGCCGTCCGGTCCAACGCAGCCGGCCATGGCGGGCTTAGCAGCGCCCGGAGCCGCCCTGCGCTCACAATGAAAAAAAGGCTGCATGAATTTTTCATTCATGCAGCCTGCATCCAGTCGGACATCGTTGAACGTCCGACTTTTTTTTTTCTATCTGCCGCTATTTGGTACGCACGAAGGTGATGCGCCGGTTTTGTTGACGGCCTTCGGCGGTGTCGTTGGAGGCCACGGGCTGATCCGGCCCAAAGCCCTTGGTGGTGATGCGCTCAACGGCCACGCCCTTGGCGATCAGATACTTGGCCACGGATTCGGCGCGCGCCTGGGACAGTTTGAGATTGGAGGCGCGGGAGCCGACGCTGTCGGTGTGACCCTGGATTTCGACCACGATTTCAGGATTGTCGACCATGGTTTTTGCGACCTTGTTGAGAACGATCTCGGACGATTTTTTGATGCGGCTGCTGCCGGTGTCAAAGAGGATGCCCTCCATGATGATCTCGGCGCCCACCGGGCCTTTGATCTGTTCTTCTCTGGGCAGATCGTCTCTCCACTCCAGCGGATTGGTGCCGCGGCCGACTTCAACGCCGTCGGAGATGGTGCCGCCGTCCGTGTCAGCCTTGCTGGGATTGGTTTTGTGGGTGACGACTTCGGCATAGTCGTTGAGGCCGTCGCCGTCGGAATCCATTTTGGTCGGATCACAGGCGTGCTTGTTGACCTCATCGCCGTCCTTGAGGCCGTCGCCATCGGTGTCGGCTTTAAGAGGATCGGTTTTGTGTTTGTTGATCTCATCGCCGTCCTTGAGGCCGTCGCCGTCCGTGTCGGCTTTAAGGGGATCGGTTTTGTATTTGTTGATCTCGTCGCCGTCCTTGAGGCCGTCGCCGTCCGAGTCCGCCTTGGCGGGATCGGTTTTGTATTTGCTGATCTCGTCGCCGTCCTTGAGGCCGTCGCCGTCCGAGTCAGCCTTGAGGGGATCGGTTTTGTATTTGTTGACCTCATCGCCGTCGGACAGGCCGTCGCCGTCGGTGTCAGCGACCAGGGGATTGGTTTTGTATTGATTGTACTCTGCGCCGTCAGACAGGCCGTCGCCGTCCGAGTCGGCTTTTTTGCGGTCTGTGCCGAGTTGCTTTTCCAGTTTATCGGACAGGCCGTCGCCGTCGCTGTCCTTGTCCTCGCCCACCAGACGATAGGCAAAGCCGGCGAGCAGGCTCAGGTAGCTGTCATTGCCGCCCTCTTCCAGGACTTCCAGTTTATCGGTCAAGCTGAGGTTGTAGCCACCGGTCACCTCAAAAGCGGTCCGGTCGCCGACTTTGATCTGCAGACCGGCGCCCACAGGCACTACTCCGCTGAGCTGATACTTGTTTTTATCCGTGGTCAGCGGTTTTGCATTCTCGTAGGGAAGCACACCGATGCCGCCGTAGAAAAACAGATTAAAAACTTCACTGGGTATCGGGCTGAGCAGCAGCCGGAAATCGACGGGCATTACATTGCTCTTGTACGCCTCGCCGCGGATGCGTCCCAGGGTCATGCCCAGTTCGCCCTGCAAAGCGCCGGAGCCGAACAGCGGCTGGCGGAAAAACGCGCGACCTGCGGGGCCGATCTTGCTGTCATAATCGGTGTTGCCTGAAAGCACACCGATGCCGAAGCCGCCTTTGGCGCCCTCGGAGAGATACTGAGCATGTGATACGGTAGCAAAGATGCCGATGATCAAAGCTGCCATGACCGCTCGTTGCATGAGAACTCTCATTCTTTTCTCCTTTTTTTTAAAAAATGGATGGTTTCGATTTTCTGTGTATGAAAACGGTTGCCCCGGGCGATAAACAAAGGTCGAGGATGTCCGGAATCCGTAAAGCCGCCCGGAGTAGAACATTCAACGGTTCGGACAACCTCGACCTGTGTGCCGCTATTTAGTACGCACGAAGGTGATGCGCCGGTTTTGTTGACGGCCTTCGGCGGTGTCGTTGGAGGCCACGGGCTGATCCGGCCCAAAGCCCTTGGTGGTGATGCGCTCAACGGCCACGCCCTTGGCGATCAGATACTTGGCCACGGATTCGGCGCGCGCCTGGGACAGTTTGAGATTGGAGGCGCGGGAGCCGACGCTGTCGGTGTGACCCTGGATTTCGACCACGATTTCAGGATTGTCGACCATGGTTTTTGCGACCTTGTTGAGAACGATCTCGGACGATTTTTTGATGCGGCTGCTGCCGGTGTCAAAGAGGATGCCCTCCATGATGATCTCGGCGCCCACCGGGCCTTTGATCTGTTCTTCTCTGGGCAGATCGTCTCTCCACTCCAGCGGATTGGTGCCGCGGCCGACTTCAACGCCGTCGGAGATGGTGCCGCCGTCCGTGTCAGCCTTGCTGGGATTGGTTTTGTGGGTGACGACTTCGGCATAGTCGTTGAGGCCGTCGCCGTCGGAATCCATTTTGGTCGGATCACAGGCGTGCTTGTTGACCTCATCGCCGTCCTTGAGGCCGTCGCCATCGGTGTCGGCTTTAAGAGGATCGGTTTTGTGTTTGTTGATCTCATCGCCGTCCTTGAGGCCGTCGCCGTCCGTGTCGGCTTTAAGGGGATCGGTTTTGTATTTGTTGATCTCGTCGCCGTCCTTGAGGCCGTCGCCGTCCGAGTCCGCCTTGGCGGGATCGGTTTTGTATTTGCTGATCTCGTCGCCGTCCTTGAGGCCGTCGCCGTCCGAGTCAGCCTTGAGGGGATCGGTTTTGTATTTGTTGACCTCATCGCCGTCGGACAGGCCGTCGCCGTCGGTGTCAGCGACCAGGGGATTGGTTTTGTATTGATTGTACTCTGCGCCGTCAGACAGGCCGTCGCCGTCCGAGTCGGCTTTTTTGCGGTCTGTGCCGAGTTGCTTTTCCAGTTTATCGGACAGGCCGTCGCCGTCGCTGTCCTTGTCCTCACCCGTCAGGCGATAGGCAAAGCCGGCGAGCAGGTTAAAAAATTTATCATCGCCACCCTTTTCCAGCGTCTCCAGCTTGTCGGTCAGGGCGAAATTGCAGCCGCCGCTGATCTCGAGAGCCGTTTGCTCGGTAATACGGAATTGCAGTCCTAAACCCACCGGGATAACGCCACTGAACTTGTCCTTGTCGCTGGTGGGCGAATAATATGGTTTCACGTTTTCATAAGAAAGGGCGCCGGCGCCGCCGTAGAGGTAGGCATTCCAGCTCTCAGCGCGGAGCGGGCTGAAGAGTAGGCGCAGATCGATGGGCCCCACGTTGCTGCGATAATTGTCTCCGCGCAAGTTGGCGAAGGTCAGGCCGAATTCGACTTGCAGCAGGCCATTGCCGGCCAGAGGATTGCGAAGATAAACCCGTCCTGCCGGGCCGATCTGCGCGTCTGATAAACTGCTCTCCATATCCGTATTTCCGGCAGCCATGCCGATCCCTACACCGCCTTTAAGTCCCTGCGCGTGGTATTGCGCGTCAGCCGATGAGATGTTCAAAAAACAAATCATAGCTGTTACAACAATAACCCCTGTGGTTCTTTTCATTTCATTTCTCCTAAATGGACACTAACAATTGTAGTGTAATTAATACAATTATCACAACAAATTCAACAAAAATTTGCGATTTACGAAATAATTACCATTCTCCTGGCTGAAATAAATTGATTTATAATATTAATTTTATTACAATTATAATAATTGGATGATGTTAAGATAGCATTTAGGCAAACGAAAGGACGGCGATCAAGGGCGCATCCAAATGGGTTTCGTAATCGTTCAGCCGCCGGACATGGATAGGGTGGAGGTCGATAACCTGCGGCAGAGTGGTCAGACGCTGCACCACTCTGCTGGTCGATGCCCTTGGGCGCGGCCATCATGACCGCCTCCAAGGATTCCGCGATGATGCTCCAATTCTGTATGAAAAGATAGATCGCGATCACGACCAACCGGCTTTTACTGCGCAGGTCATGAATGTGTTCCATGGGCATGCGTTTTAGCTATAACACCAGCGGCCCGCGTTTTATTCACACCCGGTTGACCTTCGCAAGGTCGCCAGCTTACGAAGGTCGGCTTTTTTTAACTTTCAATTGGGGGGATGTTTTTGTATATTTTACCAAGAGTTACGCAGCAACAGCTCGGAAGGCCCGCCGAAGATCGGCGGCCGTATGGAGTGGGTGGTGTGGGACGGTTATGGCCCTGCCGGTAAACAGAGCGAGCGTTTTGCCGATGTCTGGTTTATTCAGAAATACCTTTTTTGTCACCCTTTCTCAACTATGGCAGATGATCATGGCGCTGACCATGATGCCCTTTGCTTCGCGCTATTTGGGCGTCGAGGGTTTCGGCAAATATAACACTGCCACGGTCATCATGTTTTATGTTTTCCTGCTCAACGATTTCGGGCTCAACACCTGGATCACGCGCGAACTGGCGCGGGAACGGGACAAGACTCGAATCACCCTGGCCCATGCGTTCGGCCTCAAGCTTTTCATGATTCTTCCCTGTGCCGCTTTACTGCTCATCTATTACCTGTTGACCGATTATGATCAGCAGACTTATCAGGCCATCTGGATCTTTGCCGTGTTTGGCGTGGTGGATTCGTTCACTCAGATGGGCTATGCGGTTTTTCGCAGCCGCGAGCGCATGGAGCTGGAGACGATCGTGGCGGTCATGGCTAAAACCCTGTTGACCGGCTTGGCCATCCTGGCGCTGGTGCTGGGCTGGGGATTATTGGCCTTTTCCGCCATGTTTGTCCTTTCCACTGTGGCGGGTCTGATCGTGTCCTTATCCCTGATCAGAAAGCACTTTACGCCGTTGGGCCTCCGCTTTGACGCAGCCCACTATCGCCACATGCTCACGCTTTCGGCCAACTTTGGCCTGGCTCTATTCATCGCCTCTTCGTATGAAAAGCTGGATGTGCTGATGCTGTCGTGGATGAAAGACATGGACACGGTGGGTCTGTACAGCGCCCCCAGCAAGCTGCTCAGCTTTACCAATCTGATCCCGACGATTTTCGCCACCGCCTTTTTTCCGCAGATGGCCCGCTTCGTGAGTAATAAGGCTGAGCTGTCGCGTATTTTCTCCATCGCGGTCAAGCATCTGTTGATGCTGGCGATCCCTTTGGTGGCGGGCCTCTATATGATCTCTGATCAACTGACGGCCCTGGTCTTCGGCAGCGCCTTTGGCGATTCGGCCGCTGTGCTGCGCATTCTGTCCTTTGCCGCCGGCATCCTGTTCATCAATCTTTTTCTCGCCAGCTTGTACGGCGCCACCAATCATCAGGGCAAAATTGTCCAGATCGAGATCATCGCTTTAATCTTTAAAATCATCGTCAATCTTTTACTGATCCCAAAGTATTCTTACCACGGCGCGGCTTTATCCACCGTCGCCACAGAGAGCCTGGTGCTGGTGCTGGCACTGAGCTGGGCGGTGCGTCACATCGCTCCGATCAGCGGTCTGTTTTTTTTCTTCAAGTTCCTGGCCGCCACGGCCGGTATGTGCGCGGGATTGTATGTTATGAGCGCATGGCCGCTGTTGGCGTCTGTGGCCGGCGCGGTGTTCATCTATTTTTTGTTGTTGTTCGTCACTCGAGCGCTCGACCTTAACCAGATCAAACAGTATATTGGCCATCAGCTATGAATGCCCTGTCGCACATAGAGAGCAACCTGCAAAAGTTTTATCAGACCCACGCGGCGCTGGTGAGTTCTCCTTTCATCACTCGCGAGGGGCGAGTGAACAGCGATCTGCTGGAATCCGTCGGCCGGGCAATCGGGCTGCGCTGGGATTCGCGGCCGTTTCTCGACCTGGGATGCGGAACCGGCCTGCTCTCGACTTTTGCCGGAAGAAAACCGGGAATCTATATCGGCCTGGATCTGAACCGGCACGCCCTGTTCCACGCTCTGCAGGGCGGATCCATTCACTTCGCTCAGGGCAGTTCGCTGTCCTTGCCGATGCGCGACGAGAGCATCGGCCTGTTGGCTTGTGTGGATAGTTTTGAACACTATCCGGACCACCGCGCGGCGGCCGGGGAGATGTACCGGGTGTTGCGTGCGGACGGTCAGATTTTTCTCTCTGTCCCAACCTATTCAAATGTCGCCGGATGGGTGAAAAAAAGAATGGAAGCCAGCGGCAAGTACGCGCCCAATACCTGGGCGCCGTTCGATTATTGGAAACCGGAGGAATACGAGTTTTTTATCACCCCGGACCATATCCGCACTGTGTTCAGCCAAGCCGGGTTTAAACACTTTTCGTTTACCGGCCTTGCTGCAGAGCTGGTCTATGGCCTGGCGCCGTGGTTGTGGCACCCCAAGTGTCCCCCGATTCTTGAGCAGGTGGCCATCCGCGTGTTCCGTCTGTTCGCCAAACCGGTGACCAGGCTTTTTCCTCACTGGAGCTTGCACACAGTGTGGCGGATCGAAAAATAACCAGAGTTTTCCTGCTGCGCCCCGCGGTCTTTTCGTTTACTCTTGCATGCTTTTTGTCTGCTTGTTACTCCTGCCTACCTCGGTCCCGGATCAGATATCCTTTTAAAAACGCCCAAAACGCGCGTTTGCGTTCGCAGGATTGCCTCCACAGCGCGGCCGGCCCGAGCCGGCTGAATCCGCTGCGCCGCCAACGGTCAAATGCCTCTGCTGCCAGGGCGAGCAGACCGATGAACGCAAACAGATCGGCAAGGTTGGCGCTGGGACCGCGACCGATCTGGATAAAATCGGTAGTGTAGGGGGTAAAGAGCCCATCCAGCAGATTGCCCAGGATGCCCCCGGAGAGGCTGAGCAGCGCGATCTTGGACCAGCAGCCGGCAGATCCTTGCGCGCGATAAAAAGAGAACAGCGGAAAGGCCAGCAACAGCAGAAGGATTCGCAGGAAGAAAAAAAAGATCCCCACCCACTGCGGCAGGTCCGGAACAAACCATGAAAAGCCGCGATAGTTTGGGACAAAGGTGATGAAGAGCAGGTCGTCGACGATGGGTGTGCGGCAGCCCAGCGGCTGTGTAGAACGGATGTACGCTTTGGCCAGCTGGTCCACGAGCGCCAGAAAAAGGGTTGGGATGATCCAGAAGCTGATTATTTTCGGACGACTCGGATTATTGAACATGGCCTTCTTCGCTTAAAAAAGACAGTATCTGAATCCACATGTTATGACGTATCCCTTGCGGCCGGCTTCAGGCGCCTCCTGCTCCCAGTAGGCCGCAAAACCTTCCTCGCCTTCAGAGTAGGTCCAGTGCGTGGACCGGGTGGACCAGTGGTACCCTGCGCCGATGATCAGATTCATCCTGTAGGAGAGCACGATCTCTGTGGTCATCAGCGTCTGAACGGAGAACAGCATGGTGCTCACCGTGGCGCCCTGATCATCTTTGCGCATGGGTAGATCCAAACCAACGCCGATCTGCAGGCCGGTGTCCATACGCCGGGTTTCCCATAGCCGGCCGCGGCCGCGAAGGCTGAAGCCAATGCCCCAATCCCGCTGGTCGTCGGAATCCTTCATATGCAGAAGGTGAGCGCCAACGCCAAGGTCCAGATCCGCCAGAGGACTGCCACGGAGATCAAGTCCATACTGAGCGTAAGGAGTGAAAAGCGGCGGTTGCGCCTGCAGGCAAAGGGAGAAGAGCGGTTTACTGTAGGGCAGGGCAAAGCTTCCGGCCGGCAGCGGTCGCCACTGTCTTATCATTTTGATTAAAGACAAACTGTCTCCCGCGCCCGTCACCTTGGCAAAGCCCGCTGGACGGGCCGGCTGCCACGTCCGCAGTGTTGTGCGGTCAGCCGGCTGTTCTGGTGCAATGAGGATCAGCAGATCGTTCTGTTCAACCCACTCATTCTTTCCCAGAGCGACGGTCCATTTGTTGTCCGCATTAAAAGCCACATCCGCGGCGATACCGTAGATTCTTTCCAGCTCCAGGGTCAGTTGTTCGTAGAGCGTTTTCAGAGCCTTGATTTTTGACTTGTGCGGCGAGCCGCCGCGGCTCACGCCTCTGACTCTGCCGAATCCCAAACCAGCGCCGGTTTGGCCATCGAGATATTCGATGAGGAGAGAAATTTCCGTGCGAGTTTTTTTCCCCCGCTGACCCTTGTCTGCATTTTGCGCGTGGCCGGCGCCTGTGAGCGGATCGAAATAGTCCAGTGCCGGATCCGTTCCATCAGATTGCAGAGTGACGTTGATCTCCTGCAACACCAGCGCCTCCGAGTATTCTCGGCGGGTCTGCTGATCCACCTGCAGCGAACGCCAGCGTAAGAGCGAAGCTT
>CAZKQR010000181.1:0-2507 GCA_964554965.1 uncultured Cytophagia bacterium
GGATCTTGCCAGGGATTTACAACACTTGCGCAACGACCACAGTCTGTCGCTCGTTGCCACCGTGCTGCACGATGCCACCGCCTCGTTACCGGACTACACGCCGCCCAGGCGCTGCGGTCTGTTGTTCGGTTCAGAGAGCCAAGGCCTGGGATCCGAGTGGCTCTCCCTGTGCGACGAACGCCTCACACTGCCCATGGGCCAACGCACCGACTCGCTGAACGTGGCGGTGGCAGCAGGGATTTTTCTCTATCACTGCAGCCGGTTTTAAAACAGGCTAACGCCATTCCACCCGGAAGGTGCGGATCTCGTTGGGCTTGATCTGGTAGACGAACGCATCTCTGGTTGAGGGAATCGGCTGCAGCGGATCCTCGATCAGATTCACCTCCTCCACCCGTTTGATCGAGCGATCAAAACGCACCGTTGCCGCCCCCTCCTTTCCCGCTGTCTCATAAAACCGTAAAACCCACCCTTCCCCCTCTTCCGCCATTTTAACGACATTTAAAATGACATGATCAGATTCCACCGTGATAAACGAATGGCTGCGGTTCAGCTCCCCCTTGTGCGCCGGTGTGCGCAGCACTTGGAGGGGTTCGTTGTACTCGTAGCTCTTTTGCACCACTCCGGCCTGATAAAAATCACCCGCATGGGGATAGAGAATATAGCTGTACTCATGAAATCCCTTGTCCGCCGAAGGATCCGGATAGGTCGAGGAGCGCAGCAGGGTCAGTCGCATCACATGGCCTTGGACGTCATAGCCGTATTTGCAATCGTTGATCAGGCTGACGCCGTAGCCGTCGGCCGAGAGGTCGGCCCATCGCTGCGCCGGCACTTCAAAGCGCGCCTTCTCGAACCGCGTCGTTGAACCGGTGGGCCTGGTGATGCTGCCATAAGGGATCTCATAGCGCGCCTGCGGGGCCTGCACATTAAGCGGAAATCCCACTTTCAACACTTTATGTTCCTCCCACCAGCTCGCCTGGTTGCGCACCTCCACATAGGGCAATCCATCATACAGCGAGATGTATTGGGTGAAAAAAGAGGTGGGAAAATCCGGCGTGGGCTCCTCTCGTTTTTTGCCCTGATAGGCCTGCACGACTTTCAGCGTAGCCCGCACCGGTCCATATTCCACCAGACTGATTTCGCGGGGGCGGTTCAGATCCACCGGGGGTTGGCTGACATTCATATTCCAGGCATCGTGCGCGTCGTCGGTCAGAACCTGCAGCAGGTTTCCTTTCGGCTCGCTCAACACCGCTCGCTGCAGGCTACGGTCGAAAACCTCAGAGAGCAGACCGGTCGCAGGATCGAGGGTGATCCGCAGAAATCGGTTCTCCATGTCGGTCCGAGTGAACGCCAGCTGCGATGGAGAAGGCTGAGACTGTTTTGCCACCAGCCGGTAGGTTTTGTAGCCAAGGGACGGGACCGCGCGGGCGAGGAACAGCAGTTTTGCGCCCAGGGGAGTTCGGTCGATCACCTGAGTGGCCACCGTATTGCCCTGTTCGTCCAGAACCGACCATGTTTTGTCTTTTTCCAGGTCATTCAGCTCCACCACAGCCGGACTGGTGCGCGACCAGGAGAGCGGATTGAAAATGACCAGCGCTTCACCAGGACCGCGGGTGTCGATGTGCTGCGCAAGGGATTCCAGCGCCCGCTGCGTCAGCAACCGGGATAACTGTTCGCTCTGCGCGTATTCTTGTTCATTGCGCTGATATACGCTGTTGATGGAAGTGCCGGGAAGGATATCATGAAACTGGTTGAATAAAACGGTCCGCCACACGGAAAAGAGGTTCTCCTGCGGATAGACATAGTCAAACAGGCTCGCCAGCGCCGAGGCTTTTTCCGCCGTCTGAATCAGCACCTCGCCCTGCCGATTGTGCTTTTTGGTTTTTGCCTGGGAGGTATAGCAGCCGCGCATGCTCTCCAGATAGAGTTCGGAACTCCAGGTGGGCCATTTCTCCCGGTCCTGTGTGGACAGGGCGTTGAAAAAATCTTCTGCAAAAGAGAGGTTCATCTCCGGAAAGGCCGGCGCGGTCTGAGCGCGCAGAGCCCGTTCCAGCATGGCCATGGTGGGGCCGCCGCCGTGATTGCCGACTCCGTACAGCACCAGCTCTTTGCCGATGTTCAGCTCTTTTTTCTCCGCAGCGATGAAATCGACCAACTGTTCACCGGTGAGATCGTGCATATAACCGTCCCGCATCACATAGGTGGCCAACTTGCTGCCGTCCGGCCCCTGCCACCAAAACAGGCGGTGGGGGAAATCGCGGCTGTCGTTGAGATCGACCCGGGTGACGACCATCCCGGTGTAACCGGAACGGCTGAGGATCTGCGGCAGGTTCCAATTAAACCCAAAGGAATCGGGCAACCAGCCGATCTTGACCTCCACGCCGAATTTTTTGCGGAAATAGCGCTTGCCGTACAGAGACTGCCGAACAAAGCTTTCACCGGAGGGCAGATTGCCATCCGGTTCGACCCACTGTCCGCCGACGATTTCCCATTTGCCCTGCTTGATTTTC
>CAZKQR010000181.1:2517-8459 GCA_964554965.1 uncultured Cytophagia bacterium
TTGGGATCCTGCTGTTCGAGCCACTCATAGGCGTGGGCCTGGCCCATGCTGTACTTGAAATCAGGAAACCGCTCCATAATGTTGAAAACCGATTGCGTGGTATTGCGCACCATTTCAACGGATTCTTCCCAGGGCCACATCCAGGCCAGGTCCATGTGGGAATAGCCGGCGCAGTACAGCTGATATTTTTTCTCCACCTCCTGCTGCAGCGCGTTCAAGCCTGCGCTCTCCCGATCAAAGGCAGCGAGAAAGCCTTGTTCATCGCCGCTCTGCAGCTCTTTGCACGCCGTCAGCCGTTCAGCGGTTTTATCGATCTCTGCAAGCCAGTGCTCCGGCCGGTCGGATAGCTTTTGTGCCACCCTTTGGGCGATGAGCAAGCCCCAGACCTTGTCCTGCAGACGGGCCTGGAACTCTTCCATCCCACTAAAGGTCACGCTGAATTCGCTGACCTTGCCCCATCCCGGCCGATTGATGGCGCGCACCGCCAAAACGATCCGGTCGCCGGCCTGAAGGCGTTCAGAAAGGACAAACTCGGCCGGACCCCATTCAAAGCTGCCCAGCAATGCGCCGTTGACGAAAACGTCACCGCCGTTGTCGATATACAGGCGCAGCGTCATTCTACGGCCGACCAGAGAAAAGCCGCCGATTTTTCCCGGAATGGTCATCGTGCTGCGAAGCCAGACATTGGTGTTCGGGTTGGGCCATTTAAATCCCGGAAAGGTGCAGGGCCATGCAGAATCATCGACCGACACGGCTTCGCCGCCCGGCTCTCCACCCATTTGATATTTAAGCCGGCCAACGCCGCCGAAGGCCAATAGATTAAGTTGCTCCATGGAAGACTGGGCAGGCTTTTTTGGACCAGTAAGGGCCCAACCGGAAGAGAGGAGAAAGAGAAACAGCAAGCCACAGAACAGGATACATCGTTTCCCGGTTTTAAAAATACGCATCATCGTTAACTCCCTTGATAAGGAATGCAGGGTGGGCGCCGCGAAAAAGAAACCGTAGATCGATCACCGGAGATCAACAAAACCATGGCGGCCACGGATGACCCAATCATCCGGCTGAAAGAGCCATCAGCAGGCGGAAGGAGGATTTTCTTCGCTGGAACAGATGCTTGCAAAAGACCCCGGTCTAGAAAGCAAGACCGGGGTCAACCTTGGTTAAATCTTTTTATTGCCGGGTCCGGCAAAGTACCAAATCAATAGACCCAGGATGGGCAATATCACGATGAGCAGAATCCACAACAGTTTTTCCACCGTAGACGCCGTGCTTTTCAGGACCTGATAGATGGCCCAAAGATCAGCGATGACGATCAACAGCCATAATAACGATTTAAGCATGATGCGCCCTCCTTGATTGGGTTAAAAAAAAAGCCTCAGGCCGGCCCGGCTGTTCAGGATTGGCTCGATGAAGCCAGCCCAAGAACCGGATCGGATGCCCGGAGGCTGTGCAGGAATAAAAAAGGGCGATTCGATCAGACGAGGAAGAATGCTCTGCCGAATCGAATGTTCAATGGGAGTTCTGATCATCATTCATCATAAATAAGACCCGGCGTAGTTGCTAATCGAATTTAATTTTTTTATGCGGTTTAATCAAGAGAAATCTTTGCAGAAACGGCGGGGGGATCCGGCGGGCTCAGCGGTTTTCTTGTACGTGAGGGGTTTGCTGCAGATCAAGATAGGCGCGATCGATCAGCCGGCCGGAATCGATGCCGAGCAGTTCCATCAGCTCCTCCGCGATGGCCGCGCCCTGTTCAGCGGACTGATCCTCCCTCAACACCACCTCCAGCTCGAGGAAATCACCCAGCCCCTCTACGCGATCGAGATGAATGCGGGTGGCGTCGCGAAGAAAAAGAGTCCGGTGCTTGCGGACCCGGCCCGTCTCAGTCGTTAGCTGCGCCAGAATCCTGTGCAGCGCGGCCGGGGTACAAGTACGTGCGATGTGGTAAAGGGACTCTTTCGGTCCCGGCTGATCCGCACGCTGATAAAAGATCAGTTCACCCTCATCGGCAGATAAAAAGCGAAGTTTGAGGCGTCCGTAAGGACAGACGAAAAACACGTCCTCCTGATCGATCTCCACAGGGCCTTGATCAGCCAGTGCAGCCACGGCCGGCAGCAGCGCTTCAACGCTGTCGATCCGCGCTTTTATCTCGGTGTTTCTCGCCATGCATCTCGATCCGCTGTTCGCGCCGGATCATCTCCTGAAAAAATTCGTCATAGGTCTGCGCGTCCAGCGGCAGCGTCACCCATTTTTTGCTATAGCCCGCCAGCACCATAGCGTTGGCCAATTCCACAGACTGCAGCGCCTGGGCAAACGAGGTTCTCACCGGTTCTTGACCGGCGACCGCGCGGGCGAAATTGAGATGGCCGGCGGCGTGCAGATCATCAAAGGAAAGGGGCGCGATTTTGCGCTCACTCCAGGTGGGCTGCGGCGCGCCGAACATCTCCTCATTCCGCTCGTTCCATTCCGCCAGAGGCTCGTCCATCAGCGCCAGGGTCAACACGCCGCCCTCCATTCTGAGATAACCGCGATCGCCCCAGATCTCCATGCGATCCACTCCGGGATGAAGATGAGTGGCGGTGGAAAAATACAGCCGCATGCCGTTGCGGAAGGCGAGTAGAGCGTCGACATGATCCTCGACCAGCAGGTCATTGTGAAATTCCGACGTGCCGGCCTGCGCCGTGACTTCCACAGGCAGGCCAAAGAGATAGATAATGCGGTCGAGATCATGGGGGGATTGATTGGTCAACACGCCACCGCCCTCGTTAGTCCAGGTGCCGCGCCAGTCGCTGGAACGGAAATAGGCGCTGGAGCGAAGCCAGTTGTTGTTGACAAAATGCACGGTCTGGATTTCGCCCAACCGGTTCTCATCGAGAATGGCTTTAACCGCCTGTACATCCGGACGAAACCGGTTCATATAGTTGACGGCAAACACGCGGTCGCTTTGGGCTATGGCCGCGGCGAGGGGCTCGGCATGGAGCTTGTGCACGGCGACGGGCTTTTCGCAAAGCACATGACAACCGGCCTGCAGAGCGGCGGCGCTGATCTCGGGATGAAGCAGGTGGGGCGTCAGCACCACGACCGCGTCCACCGTTTCCCGTTGCAGCAGTTGCCGATAGTCCTGGTAGGGTTTCGCGTCCGGCACCGATTCCAGCATTTTGCGTTCCAACCGGGTGGCGCAGACCGCGACGATCTCACCATGACAGATTTCGTTGATGGCGCGCACATGCGCATGGCGGATGGTTCCAAAGCCGATGAGTGCGTACCTCATGATTCCTCTCGCTGAATTCTTTTCACGGCGACAGATGCACTAACGACCGTTACGACCGCCCGCCGTCGCTGCCGGGCTCAGTCCGGACAATCCGGTCCCAATCATAGACCGCGGCGATCCGTTCCCCGGGAGGAACAACGAGAAATTCGTCCTCCGGCCATTCCGCCTGCACCAGCTGATTCAGCAGGCGCAGGTCTCCGCTCAGGAGAATGAACTCTTTTCCTTCGGCCAGCGCGGCTTGGCGACAACGCTCTGCATGTCCCAGACGGCTGGTTTCCGGAACCTCGATGTAGACCATTTTGTTCTGGTCATACACCTTTGATTCCGGATGCAGCGTTTCCCAGATAAAACGGCCGTTTTCTTCGCCGTATTTTTCCATGATCTCGGCCAAAGAGCGGTCGGCGGACAACATCCGTGCAAAGTGGTCTTCATGCACATAGGTGTCGCCGCGTTCCATATAGCCGGCCGCGCTGAAGGGCATGCTGGGATTTTCGCTGAAATAGTGCTGAAAGCGCCGGCGGGAGCCCAAGAACAGAGTGCAGCAGTCGTGCGCGCGCGGCAGAACCAGGGGAATGGAGCGCGCCTGCAGATGCAGCACCGAGTTGCCGCACAGGCCAAAGCCCAGCAGAATGGCGTCGTATTTCTTTGCCGCATCCGCCTCATCGATTTTGCCTTGCAGCAGGTCGCGCAGAAAATCGCTGCGGTCATGGGCGCCCTTGTCGGTGAATTCCACGTCAATAACATGCGGCGATTGAGCGGCGCACAGACTTATTTCGCGAAAAAAAACTTCACAGGAGATCAATTTGAAACGCATGGTAGTTTCTATCCCAGAGTAGACCGGTGTTTGCGAGAGTTTACGAAAGCAGGATCTGTGTAACTAAAAAACCGCCGCGTTGACCACGACACAAGCCGGAGCACAACGCGGCTTCCAGAACGCAGGCAATGGCCGCGTTGGCGCAACACGACAAAACGATGGAATGGGCCCTGCCTAAAATAAAAATGCCGGACCTACCCAGGTCCGACATGCTCTACCACCCCGTGCTCACGCCTTTCCGGCGCTGCCGAGCACATGTTCATTTTTATGTTTGTACATGGCCAGCAGCTCCTCGCGGGCCGGGCCGAGATACTTGCGCGGATCGAACTCCCCCGGCTTGGTGGCCAGCACCTGGCGGATCTTGGCGGTCATGGCCAACCGGCCGTCGCTGTCGATGTTGATTTTGCAGACGGCGGAGGCCGCGGCGCGGCGCAGCTGATCCTCAGGAATGCCCGCGGCGTTTTCCATTTTACCGCCGTACTCGTTGATCATGTTCACGTATTCCGGCATCACCGAGCTGGCGCCGTGCAGCACAATCGGAAAACCGGGAATCCGGCGCTCCACCTCTTCGAGAATGTCAAAACGCAACGGCGGTACCGATTCGCCCGGCTTCAGCTTGAACTTGTAAGCGCCGTGCGAAGTGCCGATCGAGATCGCCAAGCTGTCCACGCCGGTCTTGGCGACAAACTCTTCCACATCATCGGGATTGGTGTAATGGCTCGCCGCATGGCTCACCTCATCCTCGATGCCCGCCAGAACCCCCAATTCGCCTTCCACCGAGACATCATAGTGGTGGGCGTACTCGACCACTTTTTTGGTCAGCTCGATGTTCTTCTCGAACGAGTGAGCCGATCCATCGATCATCACGGAAGAAAAACCGGATTCGATGCAGGAGACACACAATTCATAGGTGTCGCCGTGATCCAGATGCAGGGCCACCGGCAGTGAGAGCCCGGCCGTCTTGATCATCTCCATGGCGCCCATCGCCATGTAACGCAACAAAATCTGATTGGCGTATTTGCGCGCACCGGAGGAAACCTGGAGAATGACCGGGGATTTGGTTTCGATACAAGCGGCGATGATCGCCTGCAGTTGTTCCATATTGTTAAAATTGTAGGCAGGAATCGCATAATTTCCGTTGACGGCTTTGCGAAACATCTCCTTGGTGTTGCAGAGACCAAGGTCTTTATAGTGATACATAGTATAACTCCTTTCAATGGCTGATAAGGGCTCTTGCAAAAAAAGATGAATATAAATATAGCAAAATTTTTAAATGATTCCAACATTTTTAAGCACGATCAGAATGGACAAAAAGCAGGCCTTGGCTCCAGGTCGGCTGCCCAGCTTCAGTGGGCAACCTTGGCGAGCGCCTTTCTGTTTTCATAGATTTTTTCCATTGCCCGGTGAAAATCGTCCATGTCCGCTCGGCTGCCCAGCAGAAAACCTTGATGCATGCCGACGCACAGCACTTGGTGCCGAGAATGGGCGAGGCGCCTTTATCCGTCGGCATGTGCTGGCCTCGAATGCGGCCAAAATGGTGGAAGGAATAGCACAGCTCCATCACCCGTTCATCGTCGCCCAGAAGGGCGCCGCCGATTTAAAATCGATATCCCAGCGTCACGTAAACCCGTGTTTGCATGCGCCCCGGGGTGGACAGTCCACGGTCTCCCCGGCCGACCACGGCCTCGAGGGGCCCCACCGGCGACAGTAACCGAATGCCGAGGCCGGCGCCCTGGAGACTGTTTTTGCGAAAATAGATGGGAGATGCCGGATCATGGATCTCGAACGCCATGTTGGCGATGAGCAAGAAAAAGATATCCGGCTTGTGCTCATAGCGATAGTCCAAGCGCACGATGC
>CAZKQR010000182.1:0-8458 GCA_964554965.1 uncultured Cytophagia bacterium
AATGCCGGAGATAAAAAGCCAAAATCCCTGATCGTTAGCCAGAACAGCGCTGATGTGGACGAGGAACAGGTCTATGAGGATATTTTAAATCTGATCAGAAGCAAAATGGCCCTGGAGTCGTCGGAGCCGGCGGCAGGCCCAGAACCAGCGATCGTTCTGGCCAGTCATGCACCAACAACAAAAACAGCGCCCGGCCTGCGGCCAATCCAGCAAATCCGTCCGGCCAGACATGGCATCGGCCTGGCCATCGGCACAGCGCAGCCCAATATGGCTGAAAAAGTCAGGATTCCGGTTTTCGCTGAGATGCATTACCGTTATCAATCAACTCATCAAACCCAGCTTCAGATCGCAGGGGGCGCAACCCCGCTGCTCTGGCCTAGTGGGCGGCGATCCCTGCAGATATCGGCTGATCTGATCGGCCGCTATGGCCTGTTTGTGCATCAACGAGTACAGCCCAATCTCTCTTTTGGTCTGGGCATGCTCAGCACCAAAATGCAGAATGGCCCGTCGTTAGCCAGCGGAACCCTTTTGGCCGGCGGCGGTGTGAACCTGTCCCTGGCGCAGCAATGGAATCTCGGCTTACAGGTGCAGTACAAATACTGTTTGCAGAATCCGGCCAGCGCAAGCTTGACGCGGCGAGATGGTTATCTACAAATAAAAACGGAGCTTACATTCAATGTTCTTCAGTTGAGCTCCATCCGGCTTCAGTCAGAGGAGAACTATCTGGCGGAGAAGCAATGAAATAGGGGCGGGGTGGAACAAAAGGGCGAGAAAAATCGTTTATACTATTGGCAGGCGTTAGTTTCCTTCTATGGGCGTCGACCCCCCTAAGACGCTCATTTACTAACGTCCTGCCATTTTTATTTGCCCGGGGATGCAAGTTGGCAAAATCAGGGCTTGCATTCCTTCGCGCAATATTGTAAATTAGATCCTCACCGCGCCCGTAGCTCAATTGGATAGAGCTTCTGACTTCGGATCAGAAGGTTGGGGGTTCGAGCCCCTCCGGGCGCGCCAAGCCTGCACACTGCAGGCTTTTTTTATTTCAACACAAGCGGTGAGGCCCTGTGGCTTAGAGTAAACAGTGGTGTGGATAAGTCTGTAATCAATTGAATGATTGGGAGTTACACCCGGCGGTTTGAGATGAGCAGAGATTTGGGGTCCAGGCGGAGCCGTAATTTTTCGCAGGAGGCGGCATCCTGATCTTTGAGCAGGCGCAGCTGGATATGGTCCTGTTGAGCGTTCAGTTCGATGATCACTGAGAAATACTGGATGAAGGGTTTGATAAATTCAGCGGCAGAGCCGGCGTTCGCAGGCAGGGTTGCGGAAAACCAGATCTGAGTGTCAAAGGCTTTAGCCAGGTTTTGCCATTCCTGCAGGGCTGCCTGGTCCTTTTCGACGAAATGGGTCCCGTCGACAATGATCATCTTTGGCGTGAATCCGCCCTGTTTCGCATAGATGTCCAGGCTTTTTTGTACCGCCAGCAGATTCGAGCCGTTGTCTTTAAAATGCAAAATCAACCGGTCACGCAAGAGCTCATCAAAAATCAGATAAGCGCTTTCCAGCTGATAGGCGGCCGCCACCTCTTCATACACCTGTTTGTACCAATTGGCGATGTGATGGGGATCATCGGAAAAGGAGATGTGCACGACTTTTTGGCCGCGGAGCAGGTGGTCGGTGGCGAAGTGAACCAGGCAGGCGGTTTTGCCCACGCCCTTTCTGGATACAAACACTCCCAGATGGCCTGGCCCCAAACCACCGTGAAGGGTCTGCTCGAGAATGCGGATGGGGCTGCGTTTAATAAGTTCTTCTTTGATCATGTGTGGTTCCTCAGGTTTCTTCCATCGCCGAGGGCAATATACAAAAATGTCCTGTTACAATGCAAGGTTACTTTTGCAGCTTTTGTTTTTCCTGAAAGGCTTTTTTCAGATTTTCTGCGATCGATTCAGGCACCTTGGCATAGCGGGAGAACTCCATGGTGAATTCGGCCTTGCCTTGAGTGGCTGAGCGCAGCACGGTGGAATAACCGAACATCTCGCTCAATGGCACTTCCGATTCGATGGCGGTCAGCACTTTATCCTCCGTAGCGCTGAGGATCATGCCGCGGCGCTGGTTGATGGTGGCCAACACCTGTCCCTGGTATTCGGGAGGGGTTTCCACTCCAACGCGCATGATGGGCTCGAGGATGATGGGTTTGCAGCGGAGGTACGTTTCCCGAAAAGCGCCGAACGCCGCCTGCTGGAACGCCATGTCCGACGAGTCCACCGGGTGGTAGTTGCCGTCGTTGAGCGTCACGCGGACGCCGACGATGGGAAAACCCACCAGCGGTCCTTTGTGCAACGCCTGGATGAATCCTTTTTCACAGGCCGGGACATATTCGGTGGGGATGACGCCGCCCTTGAGCTCGTCGATGAATTCAAAATCACCCTGATGAAACGGCTCGATGATGCCGCAGACCCGGCCGTACTGACCGGCGCCGCCGGTTTGCTTTTTATGCGTGTAATCGAAATTCGTTTTTTGCGAAATGCTCTCGCGATAGGCCACCTGCGGAGCGCCGGTCTCCAGGAGGACGTTATACTCGCGGCGCATCCGTTCCACATAGACCTCCAGGTGCAACTCCCCCATGCCTTTGATGATGGTGTCGTTAGTTTCCGGATCGACAAACGTCTGGAAAGTCGGATCTTCTTTGACAAACCGGTTCAGGGCTTTGGCCATGTTCTCGCCGGATTTGTTGTCGGCCGGTTTAATGGAAAGCGAAATGACCGGCGCAGGCACAAACATCGAGGACAGAGAATAGTTCACCGTGTTGTCGGTAAAGGTATCCCCGGACGCGCAGTCGATGCCGAACAGAGCGACGATGTCGCCGGCTTCGGCTTCAGAGATGTCCTCCATCTCGTCGGCATGCATGCGGATGAGCCGGCCGACCCGCACTTTTTTCTGGCAGCGGCGGTTATAGATCTCGTCTCCCTTGCGCAGGGTGCCCTGATACAGCCGTACGTAGGTGAGCTGACCGAAACGGGTGTCGTCCAGTTTAAAGGCCAGGAGTACGGTCGGTAGGGTGGGGTCTGATTGCAGCGCGACCTCGGTGTTGTCGTTGTCCAGATCAAAGGCTTTGTTCTCGATCTCTTTCGGCGACGGCAGGTATTTGATGACCGCATCCAACAGCGCTTGCACGCCCTTGTTTTTAAAAGCAGAGCCGATAAACACCGGAATGAAATTCAGGCCCAGGGTGCCCGTGCGCACGGCGCGGTTGATCAAATCTTCAGTGACTCGGTCTTCCAGGTACGCTTCAGCCAGCTCATCGTCGAACAGCGAAACGCGATCAATCAGCAGGTCCCGTTTTTCCAGAGCGATGGGCAGCAGCTCGGCCGGAATGCTTCCTTCGCGGATGTTTTCACCATTGGCGCCGTCAAAATAAAAAGCTTTCATCGTAACCAGATCAATGAGGCCCTCGAACTGGCTCTCCAGCCCAATGGGCCATTGCATCAACGCGGAGGTATGGTTGAGTTTATCATGCAACTGATCGGCCACCCGCAGCGGATTGGCGCCCATGCGATCGCACTTGTTCACAAAGGCGATGCGGGGAACCTTGTAGCGCGTCATCTGGCGGTCCACCGTGATGGTCTGCGACTGAACGCCGCCCACGGCGCAGAGCACCAGGATGGCGCCGTCGAGCACACGCAGCGAACGCTCCACCTCGATGGTGAAATCCACATGGCCCGGCGTATCGATGATGTTGATGTCGTAATTCTTCCAGGTCACGTTGGTGGAAGCGGACTGAATGGTGATCCCGCGTTCGCGTTCCAAAGCCATGGAATCCATGGTTGCGCCATGGCCGTCCCTGCCGCGGACTTCGTGGATGGCGTGGATCTTTTGAGTGTAATAGAGGATTCTCTCGGTCAGCGTGGTCTTGCCCGAGTCGATGTGCGCGCTGATGCCGATGTTGCGCATTTTGGTCAAGTCAATGGCCATAGGTTTCTCAGATATTGGTTAAAAGGTTGAAAAACAAAGACAATAATTTAAGCATAAAATAGGTAAAAAGCCAGTAAAATCTCGGCCGTGGCTTGGTACGCATTTGGCGCAAGAGGCGTGGGATCAGACGAGGTGTATTCGGCCGTGCGGTTGAAAGGAGGACAGGATACGTTGCCAGAGCTCCTCTTCGATCTCCGGCTGCTGATCCGAGCCGCAAAAATAGCGGCCGGTAAGAAGGATGGCGCCGGCGTGCACTCGGACAGACACTTGAACCGGCGGTGCGTCCTCCAGGGTTTCATCCTCGGCGGCGGCCATGCGCTGCTGCAGGATTTGCTCCAGCGTCTCCCGGGCGTCCTGCCAATTGCTGTCCAGCCGTAAAGCCACTTGGATCTCATACCAGAGCGCATGCGCGCCCTCGGTGTCGTTCACGATCGGCTGCGTCAGCACCAAGTTGTTGGGAATCTTGATGACGCGATGTCCGGCGGGTTCGGAGGGAAGTCTTTCGTCCAGTTCGACCAGCGTGATGTAGATCATGTTCATCTCCACCACTTCGCCGTAATGCTCGCCGATTCTGATGTGATCGCCGATCTTGAACAACTGCCGCCACGCGATGACGCTCCAGGAGGCGATGTTCAGAATGAGCTCTTTTAAGGAAAGGATCATGGCGGCGAGCAGCAGGGTCAGTACGATAAGCAGGGATTGAAATCCCTCCAACCATAACCGGCCGATCAGCACCAGGCCGAGCAGAAAGGCGGTATAGCCGACGATCTGGCGCGACAGATCGCGCGTGCGCTCGTCTTTGATGCGCTGCGACAACAGCCGCAGGACGATGCTGCGCAACAGCCAGATAAGCAGAACCAGAATGAAAGAACTGATCAGCTTGACTTCCGTTTCGATGATCAGGGTGTTGATGGTGTCGAGAATGCCGGTGTTTTTCATAAGTCGTGTACCAACGGGTGAAAGGGTTACGGGGTATACTGTTTGGTTTCCAGCACAACCCCGCTGGGCAGGGTGGCGGAGAACAGGCGCAATTGGGCGTGCAGCTGTGCGGCGATCTCGGGCTTGACGGCATAAAAAGAGACCACCGTCTGGTCCGTCGTCACTTTGCGGCGGCCGAGGAACAGCTTGCCGATGCAGACCCACTGCTTCGGCAGCAACGGATAGTAGTGATCGTAGATCATGGCCAGTTTGACCCCATGGCGTTGCGCCAGGCTGTCCATCCACACTGCGGAGGATTGACGGCGTTTTAATGTCAGCGCCTCCGGCGAGGCCAGCCCCCACACATCCAAAACATAGTGGTCGGCGTGAAAGGCCACACAACCGAGATCGTTCACCGCCACCGGCGCCTGTACATAATCCCTGCTGAACCGGGCCATCTGCTGCTGTTGTTGATAGATGTTGTTGCAGCCCAGCGGCGTGTACAGCCAGTTTAGCGCAAAGGGCAGCACCAGAATAACATAGACGCCGCCGGGAATCCAGAGCGGTTTTTTCATCACTGTGGGGCCATAAAGATACGCCAGGATGAAAAGAACGAAGCCGAGGATGTATATCTCGTAGCGGTCCGCCCAACCAAAGCGGCCCAGAAGCAAATGTGCGACCACTGCGCACACGGACAACGCGGTCAGCAGCCGGCTGGACGGTCGTGTGATCATGGCCGCGAGCAGCGGGATGAGACTGAGGAGCAGGACCAGGGCCTGCCGCTGGCCAAGGTTGGTCAGGACGTTGCTCCACAGGGAGCTGTGTCCGCCGAACAGGGTGATGGACTTGGCGTGGATCGACGCGGGCAACCAGCCGAGCGCATGGGCATGCAAAAAGAGGGAAAAGCCCGCCATCAGGCCGGCGACGATCAGGCTGAGCGTCCACGCGGCGGTGCGTTGATGGTGCTGAAAGAGCCAGAACAGACCGATAAGGGACAGAACCGTGTTTTCATAACGGATCAGGGGGCCGAGCACCAGAGCTGCGTAAAAGCCCCATCCCGGCGGATCGCCCTCCTGGCCACGCACCAGGCCTTCGGCGATGAGCAGGGCGAGGAGGAGTTGCAGAGTGTGCTCCATGCCGGTAAAGACGAGGCCGATGAGGTTGAACGCCGGAATCATCAACAGGGTGAGGATCGGGCCCCATGGGCGATGCACGTCCGCGCGGAACAGGCGGCTGAAGAAGCGACCGCAAACCAAAAGGATGAGGACAGCGGCCGCCAGATTGATGAGAAAGGGAACCAGGGCGTAGCCGGTCAGCGAAGCGAACGGACTCAGCAGCAGGGGCCAGAGGATGCTGCTGCTGGGGGCGGAAAATTCGCCGGCGTTGATGCCGTAATGGCCCTGGCTGATCTGCCGACCCAGGGCCAGATGGATGTAAGCGTCGTCCAGCGAGTAAGTGAATGTTCCTTCATTCAGTTTAACCGTCGCCGCCGTTTCCAGCAGCACCAGTGCGATCCATACGAAATAGGGCCATACCGTTTTGCTGAAAGGGATTTTCACTCCGGACCGCAAATCGGTTGGAACCGGAGAGCCGGAAAAACCATAGGACCACGACCAGAGTTTTCTCATAGCCTGTCCGTTTGCTGGGCGCCGAGGGTCATGGGGCCGGCGCAGCGGCCGTGTCGGTGACGATGGCGATGCCGGCGCTGACGCCCAGCCGGTTGGCGCCGGCGGCGATCATGGCCAGGGCGGTTTGCCGGTCGCGAATGCCGCCGGAGGCCTTGACGCCGAGCGCCTCGCCGACCACGCGCCGCATCAGCGCGACGTCCTCTGTCTTGGCGCCGGCCACGTTAAAGCCGGTGGAGGTTTTGACGAAATGGGCGCCGGCTTCTTTGGCCAGCACGCAGGCGGTGATCTTTTCTTCGTCGGTCAACAGACAGGTCTCCAGAATCACTTTGACCAAGCGGGGGTGAGCGGCTCGAACCACGCGTTGAATGTCGTCGCGTACGAAAGGAATGTCGCCGGATTTCAGGCGGCCCACATTGAGCACCATGTCCACCTCCGCCGCGCCGTCCTGCACCGCCCGTTCGGTTTCCGCGACCTTGAGGCATGTGCAATGGGCGCCGAGGGGAAAGCCGATCACCGAACAGACCTTCACCCCGCTGCCGGCGAGCTGCTGGCTGCAGGTTTTCACCCAGCAGGGATTCACGCAGACAGAGTAAAAGCCGTACTGCATCGCCTCCCGGCACAGCTGGAGGATCTGTGTTTCGTTCGCCTCCGGCTTGAGCAGCGTATGGTCGATGAGCCCGGCCAGAGAGTTGGGCTGGGCCGGCCCGCCGGTCAGTTCGTTGTAGACGGCGTTCATCATTTTTTCCGTTTTTTCTTGCATGAGGATATTACACCCGGTTTATTTTTTTTCTTCGTGCCAGCGCCTCCAACCGCATATGGTCTTTGGCGTTGTCGTTGATGTCGATGGTGGCTTGATCGATCATGTGATCCGTGCCGCCGCTGTGCCGAACCACCTTGTAGATCGGCTCCCACACGCGGCCGATGCGATACCGTTCAGCGCATTTGTTCACCAGTTCATAATCTTCGCCGTAATTGCGCGAGAATGGACTATCATTCATTCCGAACCAGCCCAAATCTTCCAGCACCCGGATTTTGATGGAGCGCGGCGCTCCGGCGCCGCCGATGCGCAGTAGGTTGTTACGCCCGTTTTCTTCGCTCCATTCGTCATGGGTTACCACAAACGGTTTGCCGTCGATCCGCACCGGCCGGATGGCGCCGTCGGCCGTTTTTTCAAACACCTGGTAGGAGCCGATCACCATGCCGATGCGATCGTCTTGGTCATAGGCGTGAAGAATTTTTTCCACCGCCTGTGGAAACAGCAGATCGTCCGAATCCAGTTGAACATAGAATTTGGCTTTCGAGCCCTTTAGGGCGTCGTTGAAGCACAAGCCCAGCACATTGAGATCATGCACCAGCAGCCGCACGGCCGGTTTGTGCGGATCATAGCGGTTGCCGCCGGGCAGATAGCGTTGAACCTGCGCCACGGTGGGGTCCTCGTCGCCGCCGTTGCAGACGACGACGCACTCGATGTTCTGCACGGTCTGGGCCTGAACCGATTCAATGGCCGGGCCGATGAACTCGGGTCGATTGAAAACCGGGATGACCACGCTGGCGATGCAGGAGCGGAACGCCGCTTCCTCCTCCGCGGTGTAGTGAACCGAATGGTAGTTCTGTCCGGCGGCGAGGTAAGCGCCGATGCGGCGCAGGTGCTCGGTCACGATGGCCTCCAGCTCCCGTTGCACCTCTTTACCGGTTTTCAGATAGGCGAACACATCCAGACCCTGTTCCGCCGCGTGCACGCGATAGGGCGCGCCGTTGAAACGGTTGGAGATGTGCACCAGATGGCCGCGTTCAAACGCCTTCAGGCGAAGATCGTACAGGGGGTTGTACCGGTAGCGCTCATCGCAAAAGCCGATCCCCTGCAAAAAGCTGCTGCGGAACAGAAGGCAATATCCCAGGTCCCAGGAATCGGTCAGCCGGCCCGGGTGCCATTCCAGCAATTT
>CAZKQR010000183.1:0-8395 GCA_964554965.1 uncultured Cytophagia bacterium
AGTTGGGCATCAGGCTGGAATTTTTGCTGCAGCAGAAACCGCAGGTCTTTTTCGAATTCTCCGATCCCCTGACCCGGTCGAGCGAGGCGCCGGCCCTGCCCTCCTGGGAAGAGCGTCACCAGGAGCTTCTCGAAAGAATGAGCCGGCGCATTCTGCAAAAAGAGCAGGGGCGCATTCTGTTGCAGGGATCGAGCTCGGTGGACACCCGCTGGCTGCGCTGGCGCCGTCTGTTCACAAGGGAGAAGATATGATCCATATTTTAATCGCCCTCTATCTGCTGCTGGCGATGATTTTTCTCGTAACTCTGTTCAACGCGCTCACAGCGCCCATGGTGAAAAACGGCCCGAAACCGGTCCGCACGCCCAAAGTGTCGGTGCTGGTCCCGGCGCGCAACGAAGAACGCACGATCCAAACCTGTCTCGCCGCTCTGTGCAGCCAGGATTACCCGTATCTCGAAATCATCGTGCTCGACGATCACTCTCAGGATAAAACCGCCCAGCTGGTGGCCGGCTATGCAGAGATCGATAAACGCATCCGCCTGATCCAGGGCAAAAGCTTGCCTGAAGCCTGGACCGGCAAAAACTGGGCCTGCCATCAGCTGCGCCACGAAGCGCAGGGCGCCATCCTGATCTTTACCGATGCGGACAACTTTTATGCTCCTTACGCGGTCTCACGCACCGTGGGCTGGATGGAAAAGCTCAACCTGGATCTCTTTTCAGCCTTTCCCCAGCAGATCACCCAAACCTGGGCGGAGAAACTGATTGTGCCGGTGTTTGATCTGTTTGTCTACAGCCTGCTGCCGCTGTGGCTGACCTATTACAGCCGGTTTGCCTCTCTCTCCGCTGCCAACGGACAGTGGATCGCCTTTACCCAACGGGCATATGACCAGATGGGCGGTCACGCTTCGGTGCGGGGTCACATCGTCGAAGACACGGCGCTCAGCCGCCGGGCCAAACAGCTGGGGTTCAGAACCCTCACCGCCTCAGGCCGCGATGCGGTGTTCGGCCGCATGTACACCGGAGCCAAGGAAGTATGGTTCGGCTTTGCCAAAAACGCGTTCGGCCTGATGAATTTTCAGGCTCTGCCCTATTTTCTGTTTATGGGATTTCTCTTTTTCATCTTTATCATCCCGTATCTGCTGCTGTTGTACCCCCTGTTGTGGCCCTATGCGCTGCCGGCGGTGGGGATCAACCTCCTGATCCGTTTCATGGTGGCGGTTAAATTCAAACAACCGCTCTTTTACAGCATCGTGCTCCACCCCATCAGCATTTTCGCGACCATTCTCGTCGGTCTCACCTCGTTCTATTATTACTGGATCGGACACATCGCCTGGAAAGGACGACCGGTTCCTTTTCAAAACGGCAAATCCGGCGGAAGCCGATATGATGGTTGATCCGGTTGAAAAACCAGTGCACACCCGGCAGGCGAAAAAAACGACCCTCGTTATTCTATATCTCCTTCTCTGTGCCGGCGGGCTCTGGCATGTGCTGGGCTGGTTTCAGCCGCTCATGCGCGCACTGGCCGCCCCCATGCTCTTCAGTCTGGCTTTGCTGCTGTTCCTCGCCTGCGCGCAGCGCAAAGGTGTGGCCGACTCGAGCCGTTGGGCTTTGTTTTCGATCGGCGTGATCGTCTCGGCTTTTTTTCTCGAATGGTTCGGTGTGCACAGCGGCAAGGTTTTTGGTCCGTACGCCTACGGAAAAGTGCTGCAACCGCAACTGTTGGGTGTGCCGGTGGTCATCGGCTTTGCCTGGCTGACCATGATCCTATCGTCCGCCGGCGTCATGCAGTGGATCGTCTGCCGGCTTGACCGGACTGGTCCCCCACTGTTCCGCTCCGCCGGCGTGCAAGTGATTCTCATCGCCCTGCTCATGGTGTTTTTCGATTGGGTCATGGAACCTGCGGCCGTCAGACTGGATTATTGGCGCTGGCTGGAGGAGGAGATACCGCTGCAGAATTATTCCGCCTGGTTCGTTTTTTCACTTCTCTATGCAGTCGCTGCCCTGCGGCTCGGACTGCTCAAAAACGGCTGGCCGGCTTTGGCCCGCCATGTCTGGATGGCCCAGATCATCTATTTTTTACTGGTCCGTTTACGGTGAACACTCTGGAGTTCTTTATGGCGAAAGCGCACACCAACGCAGCACAAGGTCTCATCATCGCTGCGCTGATCTACTCGGCCTGGCTCAGCCACCTGGTCTACTGGCTGGCGGCTGATCTACGATCCCTGCCTTGGCCCTGGATCGTCCTGGCCTTGCTCGTGCAGACCTGGCTGTATGTCGGTCTCTTTATCACCGCCCACGACGCCATGCATCAGGCGGTCGCTCCGGGTCGCCGAAGGATCAACCTGTGGATTGGACGCATTGCGGTCCTGAGCTATGCGCTGTTTTCTTTTGACAAACTTTTGCGGCGGCACGGCCTGCATCACAGCTTTCCCGCCGGCGACCGGGACCCGGATTTCCACGACGGCGTTCACGCCAGGCCTTCGCGCTGGTACGTACATTTTATGCTGCACTATCTCACGGTTCCACAGCTGATCGGCATGGCGGTGCTCTTTAATCTGCTGCAACACGTCGCAGGCGTGGCGCTGGAAAATCTGCTGATCCTCTGGGTGGCGCCGGCCCTGTTGAGCACCTGGCAGCTTTTTTATTTCGGGACCTATCTGCCGCACCGCCTGCCCCAAGCAGGGTATCAGCCTCCCCACCGCGCCGTCAGTTCCGACTATCCGGTGTGGCTCTCTCTGTTGACCTGTTACCATTTCGGCTATCATCTCGAGCACCATCAGCAGCCCACTGTGCCGTGGTGGCGGCTGCCGGCCTGCAAGGCGAGGAACAAAAAGAGTTAACCGGCAAAACGCGCGTTTAGGAATTCCAAAAAAATAAAAAAATCCCGCGATCCTGAAGCAAAGAAATCAAGTAACAGGCTCCCTGCCGGCGCAGCCGAACCGGCCTTCAGCGGCCGGTTCGCCGGCTGTTGCTCAGTGATCGTCGGGATTCTTGATGGTGATGGCAGAAAGCTTACCCACGCGGAATTTTCCGGCATCGAGCCACCGCTTGAACCGCTCAAGTCTTCCGCTTAACCGGAATGAGGATGCAGCAGGGCATCAGCAGAACAGATGAACATTTTGTCTGCATAGTCTGCAGGAATCATCGCCTGAAAGGCATCATCCACCCTGCCGAATTGATAGAGGAACAGCTTTGACAGCCCGGCGAAAAAATAGTTTTTCGCCAGCCACTCGAGGTCCTTTTCCGAGAACACATGGTCCTCGGCAAAAAACAGAGCGCCGTTCAATCCTGTTTTGTCTTCAAAGATAAATGGATTGCGGATGAAAAAGTCCGACAGGTGGGATAGTTCCGTCAATGGTTCAAGGATGAAGCCCATTCTGGAGCTCTCAAGAATGTGTATCCCGCGTTTTGCTTTGAACTGAATGATGCCGTTGTTGAGAAAAGCCCGCGTCCTGCCGAAATTGACCTCGCTAAAGCCTTTTCCTTTTACATGGTGAATGGAATAATAGAACAGAGCGCCGAAAGCGCCTTCCTTGACATAGTCCGTATCGCCCTCTTTGGCGCCCAGGATCCATAGATAGGCGACTTTTTTGGCGTAGAACAGGACCGTACCGGCTATTCTCTCTTCGCCTTTTTTTATCAGCAGCAATTCCCCCTTTTTCATTTTCTCCAAATAGCAGTCGTGCGTGAGAAGAAAAGCCCTGTCCCGGTGAATTTTGAGTATATAGGGTTGATACATGTGATAATAGAATTCATCCACCAGCTGGGGATCCTTGGTGATTTCATAGTCCAGTTCAAATTTTCGAATCCGGCGCAAATCGGACTCCAGACTCTTATGTTTGTGGTAGAGCGTTCTTTCATCGGAAATATCGACGTTGCCGTCCACCCAATCAGGTACAAAGACGGCCTTGCGCCCTTTCAACCGCCTGAAAAATACCCGCATCAATTCGGTGACCATCAGGGAACAGGTGTAGCCTCTTTTTTTAAGCACGTCTGAACCGTTCCAGAACCAGATTTTTCCGGCATACTGTTCCGTAAAGGCGCCGCTAAACAACTGATCGGCCAGATAGTTTTTGTTTTTTCCCATACCGGCATAGCCGATGACCAGGTTCCGGTCGCTGCCCGGCTCACTCCCTGTGATGATCCATAGGTTCAACCGGACCAGTCCCTTCAACCAGCAAAAAAAATCGATGAGTTTGGAGGGAAACCGAAAGGAAGGAGGGATTTTCCGATACAGCATTAAGGCCGGTCCTGTTAGTCTTCCGGCCATCAGCTTAAGATTGGTTCTGAGGCTCATTCTAACACCTCCGTTGAGAAGTAGGAATGAATCGTCAGCTGACAGCTGACACCAGACATGCAGCAGAACCAGTGTGTGGCCTTTCAGAGAATGCCCGGATCAAAAGTGCTCGCCTATGGTTTTCGGCGAATCCGTTTGATGAGCCCTCTCACCTTCGCCTGGGTTCGATAATAATAGAGCATGACCCAGCTTCTCAGACCGCCAAGCTTTCTTCCTTCGAATCGACAGGTCATGCGAAAATTTTCCACCGCCTTGCCTCGATCTCCATAATGCAACCATAGCCCACCGATGCATTTATAGAGTTCCGCCATCCGGCGCTCGACCCAACGACGGTGGGTTTGAAAATAAGCGGCATCATCATACGCCCAATTCTTGACCGCCTGCAACATCACGTCAACGCCTTCGATGATCAACAGCAGATCCTCTTTCTCCTGATCTTTGCGCTGTTTTGTCAAAAAACGGCTCATCTGTCCCTCATGAAAACGCACTTGATAGGTCGGTAGATCAAGAAATCCAACCTGACTGTGCTTGCACATTCTGAGAATAAACTCATATTCCTCGGCGAACCGATACGCTTCATTCTGATACCCGATCACACTCAGAATCCGGCGTTTGAACAGCACTGTAGTCGTCACGATCATAGGTCCCAATAGGACATGATCAAATACAGAGCCGGCATAAAAGTCGGCGTTTTTCCCGCAGCTCTTTACAAACACCTCCTGCTTGTAACGGTAAATATCCTCATAGCGCCAACGATCCCAGTCATAATTTTTAAAATACTTTTTTAGAAAATACTCTATCACCTCTCCACGATCAGATACAGCCGCTATTTCCGTAGAGATCATATCGATCCATGGGTGCGCTATCATCTGCTCTACTTGAGCCTGCACTTTGTAGGGATAATAGGCGTCGTCGGAATCCAGAAAACAGATGTACTCGCCGGTGGCCGCCCGCATGCCCAGATTTCGCGCGGCGGATGGCCCGCGATGTTCACCGACGATATAGTGGACACGATCGGCATACGGTCGCACCACCTCCTTGGTGTGGTCGGTAGATCCGTCATCGACGACAAGGATCTCCAACCGCTCATAGGTCTGACCCAAAACGCTGTCGATGGCCGTCGGCAGCAGATCCGCGCGGTTATAGGTTGGAATAACCACTGAAACCAGGGGCAGCGCGCTCATGAAATTCCCACCTTTCCGCCCACAGGTCCGACCGGATTCCCAACAAAAGCGTTTCCCACCTTTGAGGGCGCTGCCGCGAAGCTTCCCTGCCGGCGTCGCATCGTCTCCCGGTATTGGATCAGAGCGGTCACCCCCAGGCCAGACGGATGTTGCTCCGCGTTTCTGACCATGGCAGGCGCCCGGCGCCAGCCGTCGATGAACCTCTGGGCGCGCTTCATTCTGACGATCCCTTTTGCGATGGAGCAGTCTATGGCGAGCATAAAATGTTCGGCGCCTTGGTGGGTATAATAACGGAATGAAAAAGCACCTGCTGGAATGCTGAAACGGCCGTAAAGCCGCAGCCCTTTTCCATTGGCCTGATAGGCGGGCGTCCAGATCAATGCCTTCCTCGTCATACTTGCCTTTCGATGAAAGGAATGCAACTGGGCTGGAAGGTAGTGAGATGAAAAGCCGGAATGTGGGAGCTTAAAAACGTCCTCAATCCTCCCCGGCATTGTCATCCCTTCTTCCCCCTGCGCGAATCACTCACGGCAAAATAACCATGCGCAACCTAAAAAACAAGCGAATATTCCAGGCGACGGGCTTTGTCAAAAGCACCGCACAGAAACGCCCTTCGCTCACTCCATTAATCCAAATCGCCTTTTTTGCGCGGCAGCAGTCTATCCCGCACCCATGCGGCCACCGTGTGTTTCAGCCTGGCATCATAGACAAAAAGGGCGGCGGAATAAAGCACGGTGATCAGCAGCGATCTGATCACCAGCATGGATAACGCGCTGCCGGTTTCCAGGCGGTGCACTAAAAGGCCGATGACAAGAGCAAAGAAAAGGTACACGGCCAGATCCTTGACCGGCCATTTCAATCGCAGAATGCGATTGGAGTGCAGCGTGATCAACGCAGTCAGCACCGTATAGGAGATCATGGCTGAGATGACCGCGCCCTGTATTTGATATTTCGGAATGAGATAGACATTCAAGACCACATGCAGGAGAGCGCAGAACATGGTATAACCGGCAATGATCTTTGTTTTCCTGAGCAGAAAAAAGCCCGCGCCGGTTATGTGGTAGGTCCCGTAAATCAGAATGCTGGCCGTCACCATCGGCACAATTTGCGCGGCCAACAGATATTTTTCCGTCGCAAACACCACGATGAATTCCCTGCTCACCGACAAAACCCCGCAAATGATCAACACCGCCAGACACAGATAATACTTTAGCAGCACCTGCAGATACTCTGCCGTTTTCTCCCGTCCTTCCGACTCCCACAACTTGGTATAGATGGGAAAAATGGTCATCCACAGCGGACCGGTGATAAAGCCCTGAATGTAGGTAGAGATATTATAGCCGACCGAATAGATGCCCAGCCGGGCAGAATCAAGAAAATATTGAATAAAAAACCGGTCGGCATAATCATTCAATAATGAGGATACCTCGAAAAAAATCAGCGGAAAACCATACATGAAAAGCTTTTTCAGCTGTTGCGGAGAGATTCTTTGAACATTTAACGCGCCTTTCCGCTGGAAAAATAGAGCAAGTTCGAGGGCGATGATCGCTTCAAATACAAAGAGACCCAGCAGATAGCCGTACAATCCCTTCTTCAGCAACACACAGGCGGCAATGCTGACGATCATGGCGCCGGATCGAGAGGCTATACTGATCACCCCTAACAGAAACACCTTTTCTTCCGCCCTGAAAAAAGAGGCGAACAGGTTCAGCAGCGTGCGCGAAAGGAGAAGGACCGCAACGATCAGCAGGAAATAATCAACACTGAGAGCAACATACTCTTTAGCAAAAAGGGTGATCAAATAGTAGGCGATAAACGAACAGAAGGAACAGAGAACGACTCCGCTCAGGGAGCTGGTGTAGAGAACAGACTTTTCTTCCGCATTGGCGACTTGCGCATATTCTTTGATGACCGCGGTCGTCATTCCGCATTTGGCGAATGGGATCAAAAGAGCCAGTACGGCATTGAACAGGGCCAGCTGGCCGTATTCCTCCACGGTGAAAATTCTTGTCATGATCGGAAAAGCGATAAAAGAGACGACCAGGTTTATGGCGATAAAACCGGCGTACTGAAATGCCTGACTCGTCGTTCTTTTTAATAAGGACATGACGAAAACATCTCTTTCAAGTCTGCCTTTCCGGCTGCGCAGCTGAGGCCTGTATCTAATGATATAGATAAATATATTTATTTTCAACAGCAATTATCAACGGACGCCGTTCCGACTGAGCCCTCTTGATCGCACCCTTTTTTTGCCATGGGCGAACAAAGCGGTAATTGTCTATTTTTAGTACAATTAAGATGAACTCACCATCTTTGGCTCAAACGCTCTCCTCGCATGGTCCGGCGTCAACGGCCAGGCGCTGTGCGTCAACCGCCGCAAAAAGATTAAATCATGGCTCACCAGTATCAACGCGCAGGGACAATCAGTAAAAGCCTGCTCCGGGCCCTGGATGGCACATTCAGAGGGATGAATCGAGCGTTAAAATAATCTAAAATTATTTACTTTTCGATCAAGCATTCAACCACAAGTTCACGAGGACACGAAGGATTTGAAATTTGACGAATGATCAAATAAAATCATCGACTGTGCGATGCAAGTTCGTCGGAATTTGGGACCCGGCCTATTAGAATCAGTCAATGAGCAATTTCTCGCAAGAGAATTCTCGTTGGCCGATCCCATTCGCTTCATGCATTCCGCAACCAAGGCCGGTGGACCTTTACAATGCCATTGCTTTAAGCGAAAAAATTTGCTAAAATAATTACCGGATGTCCGTTTCATCGTTCCATCACGTGTGACGCTTTTCACCATCAAACACAGAGCCCACTATGCCGGAGAATGAAGTCACCCGGTTGTTGACACTGACCGAGGGCAGTACGCTCAAGGCGATCGAGATTTTGGAAAAACAGCTCAACAC
>CAZKQR010000184.1:0-8363 GCA_964554965.1 uncultured Cytophagia bacterium
CGATAGTCATTCTGCCTATAGTGCGCCGTTGATTGAACTGACCGCGCTGATTAAAGAGATCATTGAATCGCGGCCGGAATATAAAAAGCTGCCTCCGGCGCGAGGCGCCCACCTTTAATTTTCTGCATGAACAGCAAAGTTTTTTTATGGAGCGCGGACGTCCACGTCCGCGAAAAATCTGCAAGTACGAGCGAATGATAGATTTCCAAGCGCGTCAATCCGGCAAGGAGGCGGAAAGGGTGGTTATTTTTCGTAGACTGCGCAAAATTCTTGATCGCCCATTCATCTAGTGTCAATGGGCGGACCGACTTGCTAATTCTTCGTGCCGAACTAGGCGCTGTTTCAAAATAGGCAAGTTGCTGATTGCTTTTATTTAATCTGGAATTTCCGGCAGGGCTTGATCGCGGACGTGGACGTCCGCGTCCCTAAAAAAGCATTTCGCTGTTCTGGTTTTCGTGCCGATGTTTGAGGACTGAAACAGAAATGAATATTTTTTCTCTGCGGCTTCTGCGCCTCTGCGTTGAAGCAGAATAGATAAAACTGATCAATCGGGGATAGGATACACCCGGGCGATCTTGAAGACTTTGCATCCTCCGTCCTGCGTTTTTTCCTACTTTTACTATTTCTTGAAAAAACGGATTTTTCTTACTAACTTGCTAAAAAGGAGAAAATCCGTATGGGCCAGACCTTTGCGGAAAAGATACTGGGCGCCAGAGCCGGCAAGCGCGTTGCGTCGGGTGAGATCGTCGAGGTATACCCCGACATCGCCATGAGCCACGACAACACAGCGGCCATTGCCAAGACATTTAAAGAGATCGGCGTCACCCGTCTTCATGATCCGCAGCGGCATGTGATTATCCTCGATCACTGCGTGCCTGCGGCCAACGAGAAATTCGCCCAGAACCACAAAGATATCCGCGCTTTTGTTCAGGAGCAGGGCATCAACCATTTCTTTGATATCGAGCGCGGCATCTGCCATCAGGTGTTGCCGGAGGAGGGGTTTGCCTTGCCCGGCACGCTCATCGTGGGCGCGGATTCCCACACCACCACCTATGGGGCGTTCGGCAGTCTGGCCACGGGCATCGGCCGCAGTGAGATGGCGGTCATTTTCGCCACCGGCAAAATCTGGCTGCGGGTGCCGGAGACCATGAAGGTGGTGGTGAATGGCGTGTTGCCAAAAGGCATCACCTCCAAAGATATGATGCTGAAACTCATCGGCGATTACAGCGTGGACGGTGGATTGTACAAATCAGTGTGGTTCACCGGGCCGGTGATCGATGGTTTGTCCATCGCCGGCCGCATGGTGCTCACCAACATGGCGGTAGAGTTCGGCGCCAAGAACGGCTATATGGAACCGGATGAAAAGACGCTGGCGTTTCTGCAAAACCGCAGCCGCCGGCCTTTTCAGGTTGTCCGCTCCGATGCGGATGCCGGCATCGATCAGGTCATTGAAATGAATGTAGACTCATTAGAGCCGCAGGTGGCCTGTCCGCACACGGTGGATAATGTCAAGCCGGTGTCCGCAATGGCGGGCGCCAAGATCGATCAGGTGTTTTTCGGCTCCTGCACCAACGGCCGGCTGGAGGATTTCGAAATCGTGGCCGGTGTGTTAAAAGGCCGGAGGGTGCATCCCTCCATCCGCATGATCGTCATTCCGGCTTCGCAGCAGGTTTTTCTTCGGGCTTTGGAAAAAGGGTATATTCAGACCCTGGCTGAGGCCGGCGCCGTGATCGTCAACAGCGGTTGCGGTCCGTGCATGGGCAATCATGAAGGCGTACCTGCGGCTGGGGAGCGCGTGCTCAGCACCTCCAATCGCAATTTCAAAGGCCGATTCGGCTGCAAGGACGCGGAGGTGTACCTGTGCAGTCCGTTAACCGCTGCGGTGAGTGCGGTGACTGGAACGATTACGGATTTTCGGAAATAGGCGGGTGACCGATCATGTATGCATATTCGGTGTGTCGTTGCGTTTGGGCATGCGGCCGTGCCGGGATTACCGGGCATAAATCATCCGCCATCATGTGGTAGGGGCGACCGGCCGGTCTACGATCGGTGCGTCGCTGATTCCCCGGGTTTATTTCGTTCCATCCCACACGTCGATTTCATGATTTCGGTGTTGTTTCGCGCAACCGGATTGCGTTTGATATATTCGCGAATTCGATACAATTCGAATTCATTGCGGATGATGCGTTCGTAATAATTGCGTTGCCACGCCGGCGTTCCCGGTGTGTGCCGGATTTCATAAATGCGTTTGGTGGTGGCCGATTTGAACCCGGCCACGAACGAGGCGATGGATTTGGGTTTGGGGCCCATGGGATTTTCAACGACATCCGGATTGGTAGGGGCGACCGGTAATGCTGGGATGACCGGCAATGTCGGGGTAACCGGTAATGTTGGGATGACCGGCAATGTCGGGGTAACCGGCAATGTTGGGATAACCGGTAATGTAGGGGCGACCGGCCGGTCGCCCCTACGATCGATATCATGAATGATTACGATGCCGTGCAAATGATCGGGCATGATGATAAATTCGTCCAATTCGATTTCCCGACGTATTTCCACCGATTTCAACCATTCATCGTACACGATACGGCCGCACGCGTTTAATTCTATTCTGTCATCGACGATGGTTCCAAATATGTTTTTATGATGATGCGCGCAAAGGGTCAAAAAATACGCACCGGCGCGGGAATAATCGTATCCCGCCAACCGAATGGTGTGGCGGTGATGGATGTGGGGATTGAATGATTCGTCTGCATTCATGAAAAGATCCGAATAGGGAAAGAACCCCGTCCGCCCTCCACTATAAGTCATAAAAGTACAAATAAATATATCGTCAGCTTCAGAAAAAGTCAAGATAAA
Source organism: uncultured Cytophagia bacterium (assembly GCA_964554965.1). Classification (GTDB taxonomy): domain Bacteria; phylum Zhuqueibacterota; class Zhuqueibacteria; order Residuimicrobiales; family Residuimicrobiaceae; genus Anaerohabitans. The sequence continues at coordinate 2,860 of CAZKQR010000184.1, forward strand.
ACCGCCGAATGGCCTCTGGTAATTGTTCTTGCGAATATTCGGGCTAAATCTTATTTTAGATATCGTTTTCCTGTTTTTGGCCTAATTTTTCAAAACCGGACCAAGCGTGAATAGCAGAGTCCCTAGTTTATTCCCGACGGATTGCGTCTGTTCGGGAGTATGTTAGTACAAGGAGTTTTCATGTCACGGATCACCGGCAGAATCTGGAAATACGGCGATGACGTCAACACCGACGTTATCTTTCCCGGCAAGTATACCTACACCGTCACCGATCCCAAAGAGATGGCTCGTATTGCCATGGAGGATCTGGATCCGAGCTTTAGCGCGAACGTTCAGACCGGGGACGTGGTGGTTGCGGGCAAAAATTTTGGCTGCGGCAGCTCCCGGGAACAGGCGGCGTTCTGTTTGAAATACGCCGGTGTCGGCGCCGTGGTGGCCCGTTCGTTTTCGCGTCTCTATTTCCGCAACTGCATCAACGCCGGATTGCCGGCCATCACCCTGCCGGGATCGCCGGATCTGTTTGAAGCCGGCGGCGTCATTGAAATCCATCTGGCCGAAGGGTATCTGACCTGCCGCGCCGGCCGGTTCGAGTTTCCGCCGTTGCCGGATGCCGTGATCGGCATTTTCAACGACGGGGGCCTGATCCCGCACACACGCAAAGTCCTGGGTCTGGACCGGTGAACAAGGCGGAAGCCTATAAATGGGCTGCCAAGCGGGTGGCCGCCCAGGTGGAGCGCCATCAAGATCTGATCGCCACTCTGGCCAACACCGCCGCCATCCTCAAGGAATATTTTCCCGATTTTTTCTGGGTCGGTTTTTATTTCGTCAAGGCCGATCATCTGCTGCTGGGCCCGTTTCAAGGCCCTCCGGCCTGCGTGCGGCTGTCGCTGGACCACGGCGTCTGCGCCCGCTGTGCGACCAGCGGCCAACCGGTGGTGGTTGCGGACGTGAAGCAATTCCCCGGACATGTGGCCTGCGACCAGCGCTCCCAATCCGAGATCGTCATGCCGGTGGTGAACCGCCAGGGTGCTCTCTTTGCGGTGCTCGACATCGACAGTGAGAGGTTGAACGCTTTCGACGAACAGGATGTGCGCGGTTTGACCCCCATCCTCCAAAAACTGCGGCAGATCGGCTGAGCAAAAGGAAATCCCTTGACATTCATTTCTGCAATGATTATCATACCGTTCGCTACCGTCACCCCACTGGTTAAAATGAACAACTTTCAGCAAGCGTGATCATAACCAACAAGGAGTTCACTCGATGAGCGATCAAAACAAAACGCCCAAGGATCCCTCTGCAGGCGAAGAGAAGAAAAAAATAAACCGTCGCGACTTTTTGCAGGGCGCGGCCACGGCGCCGGTGCTGGGTCTATTCGGCTATGCGCTTTATAAGCAGCAGAGCTATGAAAATGCGCAAAAGGCCGCTCTGCTCAACAGCAAACCGGTCCCTTCCGGTTTGTCCGATATCAATGTGGCCTTGCTGGGCGTCGGCGCCCAGGGGGATGTGCTGCTCAACGCCATGCTCAAGATCCCGGGTTTGAAATTCCGTGCGGTCTGCGATATCTGGACCGATTTCACTTTGAAAAAAGCGGTCAATCTATTGGGAAAGTACAAGCACACGGTGAACGCCTATGAAGACTACCGCGAGATGCTGGATAAGGAAAAAGGACTGGACGCCGTGGTCATCGCCACGCCGGATTTCTGGCATGCCCAGCACACCATCGATTGCCTGAAGGCCGGCTTGCATGTCTATTGCGAAAAGGAGATGTCCAATACGCTGGAGGGGGCGCGGAAAATGGTGCAGGCGCGCAACGAAACCGGCAAACTGCTGCAGATCGGCCATCAGCGCCGCAGCCATCCCAAATACCTTCACTGCTATGAGAAAGTCATTCAAGAGACGAAAATGCTGGGACGCATCGCCACGGTCAGCGGTCAGTGGAACCGGGCGGTGCAGCCGGACATCGGCTGGCCGGAAAAATACGCGATGCCGACGGATCGGTTGAAAAAATTCGGGTTTCAAAATATGCATCAATTCCGCAACTGGCGCTGGTACAAGGGACTGGGCGGCGGCCCCATTGTGGATCTCGGCTCGCATCAGATCGATATCTATTCCTGGTATCTGGGCAGCAATCCGATCTCGGTCATGGCCAGCGGCGGCACGGATTATTATGAGCCGAAAACCCACGAGTGGTATGATACCGCCATGGTGGTCTATGAATACGATACGCCGCAAGGTCGAGCGCGGGCGTTCTATCAAACCCAGACCACCAACAGCGCCAATGGGTACTTTGAATGCTTTATGGGCGACCAGGGCACTCTGGTGATCTCTGAGGCCGGCGGCCGCGGCAGCGCCTATCGCGAAAAGTCGGCTCCGGCGTGGGACGAATGGGTGCAGAAAGGCTACATTGCGGCGCCCAAGGTGTTGGAAAGCCCGGCGGCCGGCAGCGTCGCTCTCGACGTGCGCGAGACCGTGCCGGCGGATGAACACAAGATCCCCGTCGAACTGTACGACCCTTACCACAAACCGCATTTGGAAAATTTCTTCAACGCCGTGCGCGGCAATGCGAAACTCAACTGCCCGGCGGAGATCGGCTATGAAACTGCGGTGGCGGTGCTCAAAGTGAACGAGGCCATCGAGGCCGGCCGCAAGTTGACCTTTGATCCAAAAGAATTCATCCTTTAACCCTAATGGACAGGACTCGATCATGATCGATGAAAAAAAATATACCAACTGTCAATGGAACGCCATCGTGCTGCTGCGCGTGCTGATCGGCTGGCATTTTCTCTATGAGGGCATTGCCAAGTTGATGAAAAGCGACTGGTCGGCGGTGGGCTTTTTATCTCAGTCCAAATGGATCTTTTCCGGTCTCTTTAAATGGATCGCCGCCAACCCGACGGTGCTGAACATCGTCAACCAGATGAACATCTATGGGTTGATTCTGATCGGTCTGGGCCTGATCATGGGCTGTTTTACCCGCATCGCCAGTTACGCCGGCATCTTGCTGATTCTACTTTACTACTTTTGCAACCCGCCGTTTGCCGGGCTGTTTTATTCCATCCCCATGGAGGGCAGCTATTTGATCGTAAATAAAAACCTGGTGGAAGCAGCGGGATTGCTGGTGGTTGCCGTGACCGGCACCGGCAAGTATCTGGGTCTGGACCGGCTGATCTCCAAATGGATTAAAAAATAGGCGGATCGGCAGCACAGAGACTGTTCTACAGAGCTGTACAAGGTTAGTGATAAAAAAATAAGGGATGGTTCGTCCATCCCTTATTTTTTTTGTTTAACGACCGTTTATTTCAGCATCAGCACCACGGTGGGATCCAGCGGATAGCGGCCGAAATCCCGACCATAGATCGCCAGACCGCCGGGCAGCGAATCGTCCACTTCCAGCCGGATGATCAGCTTTTGCGCCAATCGGGCTTTGGCCAGAACCGGCGCCGGAATCTGCGCCCGAATCAGATAGCCGTAGGAGCCGGCTTCGCGCAGGAAACGATCCTGCGGTTGGCTGTGCCACGACAGGATGCCGCGATGGTCTGCGGGATCATCGGGCAGATCAAACACGCCGACGCTCTCGCCGTTGACGCGCACACGCACCCGCGAGGGAAAAGTCGATTCGTCGGTCATGGGATAGGCGTTGCGGTTGAGCGACGGGTCGTGGCTGCCTTTGCCGCGCATGTAATCGCCATCCATTTTGCCGACGTCGACTTTGTCTTTGCCGAACAGCTGTTTAGCCGAAGCCTCTACGATGAACGCGGCCTCGCTGATCTGATCTGGCGGTACCTCTTCCGGCCATGGAATGTGGTACTCAAAAAAGCCGTGGCCGCAGCCGTTTTCTTTCAGTCCGTCGAGCACCGACCACTGCTTGTAGGAAAAACGAGCGGCAGTGAACTCTTTGGGCGGAATGGTCAGCAGCCGCATTTTACCCGCATCGGTTATCACGGTTTTATCCCGCCGGGGTTCTTTTTCCTTGACCACAAAGCAGGTGAAATTGCGCTGCAGGATGTGCCCGGATGCACTCGACAGCATCAGTTGCAGGATCGACAGAGAGCGCTGCGACGGTAGGACGATGGAAAGCGGCTCCAGGGCGCCGGTGTACCACGGCTGAAAGCGGATGCTCCGGCTGCCCTGGCCCCATTGCTGCCGGCGGCCCAGCTCATCCCAGCCGACGAGACGCCACTCCAGGGACAGCGGGGCGCCGGGTTCCAGGGACTCGCTCAAAAAGCTGGCCTGCAGCGGCACGGAGACGATGTCACCGGGCTGTCGATCAACGCACAGTTCGATCAGCGGCACGATATACAGCGGCGCATGCAGATCGTCCAGCGACATGCCGGGAACCAGTTCGTCCAACCCGGTTGTTTTTTCGGAACGATCAAAGCGATAATACCCGTTCCACTCGTTGATGACATCGTGCAGCTCTGTATACAGCCAGCCGCACACCTTGGGTTGGCTGCGAAACACGTTGAGCATGATGTGATAATCCCAGCTCCAGTCCACGTCGCCGGTGGAACCCTCATATCCCCAGACGTTGCCGCATTCGCTGTTGAGCAGCGGTTCATTCTTCTGATAGTATCCCGGTGCAAAGTTCCATCCCGATCCGGCAAAGGTGCTGTCCACAAAAGAGTGCACCGTCTCGGCCCAGCGATAGCCCGGCAGGTAGGCATGCCAGGAGTTGATGTCGGTTACCACATGGTCGTAATTGCAGGCCGAGTTGTCCTCGACCAGGCGGGAGGGATCCAGTTTCTTGGCGCGGGCAAATAAATCCGCCACCCACTTTTGCGTCTCCGGGGTATACTGTTTATGGTCTGTTAATCCCCAGGTCTCGTTGAACAGCACCCAGCTGAAGATGGAGGGATGATTGAAATCCCGCTGCAGCATCTGGGTGAGCGCGTATTCGGTTTCCTGTTTCATCTCCGCATCCGGAGATCCCCAGCTGTTGGGCACATCGGCCATGATCAACAGACCCAGCCGGTCGGCCCAGTAGAGTTTGCGCGGCAGCTCGATTTTAACATGCTCGCGCAGGCCGTTGAGTCCGATGCGTTTGCTGCGCAGTATTTCATCGCGCATGAACGCATCGCTCTCATAGGTGTAATAGCCCTGTTCATGATAGGCCTGATCCAAGGCCAGCTGCAGGTAGATGGGTTTGTTGTTGAGGGCTATGTAGGGATGAAAAGTCCCGGGCAGTTGGGTGATGCTGATTTTACGCATGCCGAAATAGGTCCGGACCGTATCCGCGGCCTGGTTGCCGGCCAGTGTGGCGGTCACCTCATAGAGATAGGGATCATCCAGACTCCACAGGTGCGGCTGGGCCAGCGAAACGGTAAAAGAAAACTCGGATTGGCCCTTTTTGATTTTTATTACCGTTTGCGAGCGGCCGTTCACCGCTTCCTCCCAGGACAGCGTCAGAGTCAGAGGGCGCGGGGCTGGTTCCAGCAGCTGGCCGTGCACGGTGACCGCGGCGCGATCGATGTCAGGAATAAAGTGGAGAAATTTTAGCGCCGACG
>CAZKQR010000185.1:0-8349 GCA_964554965.1 uncultured Cytophagia bacterium
GCAGAGCCTCGCCGAATGCTTGATGAATCCTACACGCGCGATCGCTTGCTTGAAGCGGCAACCGATGCGGACATTGTTTTTCTCTGCACTCCGATACTGGACATTCTGCGTTTGATCCCCGAGATCGGGCCTGCGGTCAAGGCCGGCGCCCTGATCACCGATGTCGGCAGCACCAAGCGCACGATCGTGGAGACCGCCAGCATCTATCTGCCCGTGGGCGTCGATTTTATCGGCGGACATCCGATGGCCGGTTCTGAAGCCAAGGGCGTTGAAGGGGCGGATCCTTTTTTGTTTGAGAACATCACCTATGTGTTGACGCCGGTGCGCTCGGTGAATGAACAGACCAGAAAAGCGTTGGGTGAGTTGATCGAACTGATCGGCGCCAAGGTGCTGCTGTTGTCGCCGGTGTTGCATGACGAGATCGCCGCGGCGGTGAGCCATCTGCCGCAGATGGCGGCCATCGCCATGATGACGCTGGCCGCCAAGCGGCAAAGCGAAAGCCCGTATTTTCTCAAGATGGCGGCCGGAGGGTTCCGCGACATGACGCGGATCGCTTCCAGCCCGTATGGCATCTGGGAGCACATCCGTCAGACCAACGCCGACATGATCGCGCAATACATCGATGCCTATATCGAGGAATTGAGCTCCCTGCGCGATCACTTGAACAGCGAAGCGCTGAGAAAAATTTTTACCGCGGCCAACGAGAGCCGTCTTTCCATTCCCCGGGACACACGCGGTTTCTTGCGGCCGCACTACGATATCTCGGTTTCAGTGGAAGACCGGCCCGGTATGCTGGCTTTGATCGCCAACACGTTGCTGGAAAAGAACATTAACATCAAAGATATTGAAATCCTGAAAATTCGAGAGGACGAGGGCGGCACCATGCGGCTCGCCTTTGCCACGCAGAGTGAACGCGATCTTTCGCTGTCCCTGTTGCGCGACAAAGGCCTAGAATGCAGAAAGAGAGATTAGTGTGGAACAGAAATCCATTACACCGGTCAGATCGATCCAGGGAACCGTGCAGGTGCCCGGGGACAAATCCATTTCCCACCGGGCTCTGATTCTGGCCAGCCTGGCCAACGGATCGTGCACCCTTCGCGGGCTCTCCGGCGCTGGAGATGTGCTCAGCACGATGGAGTGCTTGAAGGGCCTTGGCATCTCCATCACCAAGCGGAGCGGTGCGATTGTGGTCAAGGGCAAGGGCAAGTATGGCTACAAAAAGCCCAAGAAAGCGCTCAACGCGTCCAACTCCGGCACCACCATCCGGCTGCTGAGCGGCGTCCTGGCTGCTCAGCCTTTTGTCTGCGAAATCGACGGCGATGAGTCGCTGCGCAATCGGCCCATGCGGCGCATCATCGAGCCGCTGGAATCCATGGGCGCACACATCGAGAGCGCCGGGTACAAGGCGCCGTTAAAGATTTTCGGCGGACCGCTGCACGCGATCGACTATGCGTCTACCGTCGCCAGCGCTCAGGTCAAGTCCTGTGTGCTGCTGGCCGGCCTGTACGCCAAGGGCAGCACCCGGGTCAGCGAACCGGCTCCCACCCGAGACCACACAGAACGCATGCTCGAGGTGTTTGGCGCAAAAATCGGCGGCGCGCAGAATGTAGTCTGCGTGCAGGGTCCGGCGGAATTGGCGCCGACCGACATCGATGTGCCCGGCGATCTTTCCGCCGCTGCGTTTTTTCTGGTGGCCGCCTGCCTGTTGCCGGACTCGGGCATCACCATCGAAAACGTGGGGATCAATCCGTCCCGCATCGGCATTCTGGACGCGCTCACCGCCATGGGTGGACGAGTGGAGCGGACCGAGCTCTCCAATGTGAACAATGAACCGCGCTGTACCTTGACAGCGGTGCACAGTAAACTGACCGCTGCGAATTTCGGCGGCTCCATGATTCCGGCCATTATCGACGAGATACCCATTCTGGCCATCGCCGCCACCCAGGCTCACGGCAACACGATCATCCGTGACGCCGGCGAATTGCGCGTCAAAGAATCCGACCGGCTCGCCGCCGTGGCGCAGAATCTGCTGGCCATGGGCGCACAGATCAAGGAGACGCGGGACGGCTTGGTTATCACCGGACCGACGCCTTTGCACGGCGCCGAGATCGACAGTTTTGGCGATCATCGCATCGCCATGTCTTTTACCATCGCCGGATTGCTGGCTGCAGGCGAAACCGTCATCAAAGGCAGCGAATGCGTAACGATTTCTTTCCCCGGATTTTTTAGCTCCTTGGAGAAAGTCTGCGTTGCCTAATGCAAGGACCAAACTGTTCGGCGTGATCGGCGATCCCGTCGGCCACAGCCTCTCGCCGGTGCTGCATAATTACTTTCTCAAAAAGTACAAGCTGAACGCCTTTTATTTTGCGTTCCGCGTGGTGCCGGCGAACCTGGGGGCCTGCGTTCAAGGGGCCTGGGCCATGGGTTTGGCGGGCCTGAATGTGACGCTGCCTCACAAGGAAAAAGTGGTCGAGTTGGTCAAATTCCGCTCGCCGGAGGTCAACTTGCTGGGCGTGGCCAACACGCTGTCGATGCGGGAGGAGGGCGTGGCCGCCTTTGTCACCGATCCAGCGGGTTTCATGGCCTCGGTTCAGCCCCTGCAGACGCATTTTAGCGAAAGCCGGGTGGTGCTGTTCGGCGCCGGCGGGTCCGCACGTTCCGTCGCCTACGCGCTTTCGAAAATGGGAGCCAGGGAGTTGACCATCGTCAACCGCACCTACGATCGCGCTCTGCACGTGAGCCGTTTTTGTACAGAGCAGCTCGGCTTTCGCAAAGTATCCATCCTCGGCATGCGCGATCCGGCACTGAACGATCACATCCTGGGGGCGCAAGCATTGGTGAACGCCACCTCCATCGGCATGGCGCCTTATGTGGACTATACGCCGTTGCAGGATTTCAGCGCCGTCAGCCAAAACCATTTCGTCTATGATCTCGTCTACAATCCTGTTTGGACCATCTTTCTGCGCGAAGCCAAAAAGAAAGGGGCCAAGGTGCAAAACGGTCTGGATATGCTCATCTACCAAGGGCTGGAATCGCTGCAGATCTGGATGAATGAAACCTATACGATCGCCCGGAACGAACTGAATGCGCTGCGCATCCAATTGAGCACGGAGCTGCAATCATGAACCGACTGCGGTTTCTAACCGGCGGCGAATCGCATGGCCAAGCGTTGACGGCTATTCTCGAGGGCATGCCGGCCGGCCTGTCGCTCAGTGAACAGGACATCAATCGAGATCTGTTGCGCAGGCAAAGGGGGTATGGCCGCGGCGAACGGATGCAGATCGAAAAGGATCAGGTGGCCATCACCTCCGGCATTCGCTACGGCAAAACCCTCGGTTCTCCCATCAGCCTGTCGATCGCAAACCGCGATTGGCCCAATTGGCAGAACAAGATGGCGCTAGAGATGCCGGAGCAACCGGTGGCCAAACTGCACATGCCGCGGCCCGGCCATGCAGACTTTGCCGGCATGGTGAAATACCGCCAGGATGATCTGCGCAACATCCTCGAGCGTTCCTCCGCACGCGAGACCACTATGCGCGTGGCGGTCGGCGCTATTGCCCGCACCTTTCTCGCCAACTTTGGGGTGGAGGTGTTCGGCCATGTGCTGCAGATCGGCGCCGAACGCTCGCTGTACAACGGACTGGTAGGCCTCAGCGGCCCATCTTATCACGATCCCGCCACCCTGCAGGGCTGGCGGGAGGCTATGACGCGTGTGGAAGCATCCCCGGTGGCGTGTGCGGATGCACAGGCTGCGGCCGGCATGATGGCGCTGATCGACAAGGCAAAAGCCAAGGGCGATACCCTTGGCGGCGTGCTGGAGCTCGTTGCGATTCACGTACCGGTGGGCCTGGGCAGCCACGTGCATTACGATCGCAAACTCGATGCCGCCATCGCCCATGCACTGATGAGCATCAATGCCATCAAGGCCGTCTCCATCGGCGCGGGATATGAAAATGCCTTCGGTTATGGCAGCGAGGTGCATGATCAGCTCTACCATCAACCGGAGATCGGCTATTATCGCAGCAGCAACAACGCCGGCGGCATCGAGGGCGGCATGAGCAACGGCGAGGCCATCATCGTGCGCGCCGCCATGAAACCGTTGCCCACGCTGGTCAGCTCGCTGCATTCCGTCGATGTTGAAACCCACGAAGCCCGCATGGCCCACAGCGAGCGCTCCGACGTCTGCGCCGTTCCCGCTGCTGTGGTGGTGGGCGAGGCGATGCTCTGTCTGGTTCTGGCCGATGCTTTGTACGAAAAATTGGGCGGCGATTCAATGGATGAGCTGCAGCGCCATTTCGCAGGACTTGCCCGTGAACCGCTTGACTGGTAAGAATATCTATCTGCTCGGTTTTATGGCCACAGGCAAGAGCCGGATCGGACGATTGCTGGCGCAGCGGTTGCAGTGGTCTTACATCGACACCGATCACTGCATCGAGCAGTTCGCCGGCCACTCCATCAGCGAGATCTTTCATCTTCAGGGCGAAGCGGCCTTTCGTGAGATGGAGAGCGCCACGATCCGGCAGGTGGCCGGCCGGGCCCATCAGGTGGTCTCGCTGGGCGGCGGCGCGATCATGCGGCCGGAAAATCGGCGGGTGATTCAAGAGTCCGGCCTCACCATCTGTCTGACGGCCAGTGTGGATACTATCGTTCAACGGGTGCAGCGCAAGGACAACCGTCCTTTGTTGCGCGGCCAGACCCGGGAAGAGCTGGAGAAGAAAATCCAGGCGCTGCTCGATGAACGGTTGCCCTATTATCAAAGAGCGGACTTTTTTTTTGAAAGCCGCGAAGAGGTGAGCCCGCATGCGCTCACGGACACCATTTACCGCGCAATTACGGCGTCTTTATGAAAGAGATCCGCGTCACCCTGCCGCATCTGACCTACCCCATCTATTGCGCCCCTTCTGCGCTGGAGCGTTTGCCGGAACTGGTGCATCGTCATCAGGTGCACGAACCGTTGTACATCATCACTGATCAACAGGTCGCAGACCTTTATGAAAAGCGGCTGTCCGCTATATTGCAGCCCACCGGCCTTCCGCTGTTTTTTTATCACACCCCGGTGGGAGAGAGCGCGAAAACCCTGACGATCGCGGAGGAGCTCTACACCTGGCTCATCCAGAATCGAGCCGATCGCAGTTCCGTCATTCTGGCCCTGGGCGGCGGCGTGGTGGGCGATTTGGCCGGATTTGTCGCCGCAACGTTTATGCGCGGCATGCGCCTGATCCAGATCCCCACCACGCTCCTGGCTCAGGTGGACAGCTCGGTCGGCGGCAAAGTGGGCATCAACCACCGCCTGGGCAAAAATTTGATCGGCGCTTTTCATCATCCGCTCTTTGTGCTGTTGGATCCGCTGCTGCTGTCCACTTTGGAGCCACGGCAGGTGGCCGCGGGTCTGGCGGAGGTGATCAAATACGGCTGCATCTCGGATCAGGAGCTGTTCAACCGGCTCAACGACGGATGGGCCGATATCGCGCGCCTGAAAGATCCACAACAGATCGAGCATCTGTTGATGACCTGCTGCTCCATTAAAGCCCGGGTGGTTGGGAACGATGAAAAAGAGAGAGGGGGCCGGGCGATCCTCAATTTCGGTCACACCATCGGTCATGCGCTGGAAGCGGCGACCGGCTTTGCGACTTTTTTACACGGCGAAGCTGTGGCGCATGGCATGCGGGCCGCTGCCTGGCTGTCTCTGCACAAAGGCCTGCTGCCGCACCATGATTTTTTGCGGGTAGGCGCGCTCTGCGAACAACTCGCGCCGCCGCCTATTCCTGATTCGGTGACCGTGGAGAGGCTGCTCTCTTTGATGCGGCATGATAAAAAGCGCACCCGCAGCGGCCAGCAGTGGGTGCTGCTCTCTGCCATCGGTCAAGCCTGTTTGACGCGCCAAGTAACCCTGGAAGAAACCTCGGCCGCCCTGCGCCGGCTGCTGGATCGCTGAATTCATTTGGGAGAGACTGCCGCGTGTTTCATATTCTGGTAATTCATGGCCCTAATCTCAATCTGCTGGGCGAGCGTGAGCCGGAGGTATACGGCCGGATAACCCTCGCCCAACTCGATCAGCGCATCGCCGAATGGGCGCACGCATGGCAGGCGAAGGTCCTCTGCTTTCAATCCAATCATGAAGGCGTGCTGATCGATTTCATCCATGACCAGCGCCATTGGGCGCACGGTGTGGTGATCAATCCCGGCGCACTGACGCATTACAGCTACGCCTTGCGGGATGCGCTGGCGGCCGTCCATCTGCCGGCGGTAGAGGTGCATCTGTCCGACATCCACCAGCGGGAGCCGTTTCGACGCATCAGCGTCATTCAGGAGGTGTGTTTGGCCCAGGTCTCGGGCAAAGGCGTGAACAGTTATCAGGAGGGTTTGCGAATCCTCCTCAGCCATCTTACCGCCTGAACCGTTTTCTCGAACAGGACACGTTTTATGAAAAATAAAAAAGTGGCGGAGATGTTTGATCAGATTGCGGATCTGCTCGAGTTTCACGGTCATGTTGTTTTCAAGATCAACGCCTATCGTAAGGCCAGTCGGGTGATCTCTGAGATGACCGAGGACCTGGAGCAGGTTTGGAAAGAGGGACGGCTGGCCGAGATCCCGGGAGTCGGCAAAGGGCTGCAGGCCCATATCGATGAATTTTTCAGGACCGGGGACATTCGGCAGCGCCAGGAACTGCAGGAGCAGTCGCCCAGGGAGCTGTTTGATCTGTTGGCGGTGCAGAATTTCGGGCCGAAAACGGCGGCCATTGCGTTCCGTGAGTTGGGTGTGCAGAGTTTGGCGGATCTGCAACAGGTTATCGATGATGGCCGTCTGGCCAAACTGCCGGGCATGGGTGAAAAGAGAGTCGAAAACATTCGCAAGGGTTTGCAGACGTTGCAGAACGCCGGCGAGCGCGTCTCCATCGGTGTGGCGGTGCCGTTGTGCCAGACTATTATAGATTATCTGCGCGAACAGTCTGGAAGCCAACTGGGCCGTATCTCTCCGGCTGGTTCGTTGCGGCGAGGCAAGGAGAGTGTGCATGATATCGATCTGGTGGCGGAAACAGAAAACGGTGCGAATCTCATTCAACGGTTTGTGAGCATGCCCGGGGTCACGCGCATTCTCGGCGCCGGCGATACCAAGGGTACAGTCCTGTTTAATGATCGCATGCAAATCGATCTGCGGGCGGTTCCTCCGGCCAGCTATGGCGCGGCGCTGCAGTATTTCACCGGCTCCAAGGAGCACAATGTGCGCCTGCGCGAGATCGCCCGGGCCGCAGGCTATAAAATCAACGAGTATGGCATTTTTAAAGCGGAACAGAACGTCGGCGGCCGCAGGGAGGAGGAGATCTATGAGGCGCTGGGCAAGCGCTGGATCCCGCCCGAGTTGCGCGAAGACCGCGGCGAGATTGAATCAGCTTTGCAGGGCGGATTGCCTGAACTGATCACCTTTGAGGATATGAAGGCGGAGTTGCATGTCCATTCCGTCTACAGCGACGGACAGCTCACCCTGGAGGAGATGGCTCGACAGGTTGCGGATATGGGCTACGCCTATATGTCTTTCTGCGACCATTCTCAATCCGCCCGTTATGCCAATGGCATGGAAATACCTCGCCTGCAGCAACAGATGGATGCCATCCGTCAATTGAACAAAAAAATGGCGCCCTTAAAAATTTTGTGCGGGGCGGAGGTGGACATTCGCGCGGACGGCTCTCTGGATTATCCGGATCAGGTTTTGGCAGAACTGGATTTTGTCGTCGCCTCCATTCACAGCGCTTTTAAAACCGATCCCACCGAGCGAACCATCCAGGCCATGCGCAATCCCTATGTGGACGTTATCGGCCATCCCACCGGACGTTTGATCTCCCGCCGGGAGGGCTTTGCCATCGATCTGAACAGGGTTCTGCCGGCGGCAGCGGAAACCGGTACGGCTCTGGAGATCAACTCTTATTGGGACCGGTTGGATTTGGGGGATGTCAACGCCCGCGCCGCGGTGCAGGCGGGCGTCAAGCTCTCGATCAACACCGACGCGCATTCGCCGGAGCATCTGGCCATGGTTCATTTCGGCATTGCCACCGCACGCCGGGGGTGGGTGCGAAAAGAGGATGTGATCAACTGCATGCCGTTGAGCCGGTTCAAGAAATGGCAGAAACGAAGCCGTCTGTGATCCCGCCGTCGGCGGCCACGCCGCAAGATCGGCCCGTGTGCTGCGGCCCGGGTCATCAGAGATTTGGGCCGAGAATTCATAGTGCAATTCGTAAAAATATTCAGTAAATTAGCCCTTGCGGCGACGCATCGGCCTGAGCCGCCGCAGGACGGAGGGCCGCTCTCCCACTGTCGCACAATCGATTCCTGGCTCTTTCACTAAACGATGAAA
>CAZKQR010000186.1:0-8273 GCA_964554965.1 uncultured Cytophagia bacterium
AAGTGAACCGATTGACCGAAGCGAGCACGGTCCAGTCCGACCACGCGTAATCCACGGTCAGCGTTGTGGAGTTGATCAGGCGATAGGACAGGCCGGCGCCCAAGGTCAATCCGTCGGCGCTATAGTCGGCGAACAGAGAGTGATAGCCGGCTCTGAGATAGAACAGGTTGAGCAGCTTGGCTTCCATGCCCACATCCATGGTCTCCACGTCATTGCTGGGATGATTGACGCTGGCGGCGAACAGCATGGCATTGCGCGGCCCGAGATCGAGGGTGTAGCCCAGGCCGAAGCGGAAGAGCATGGGCAGCGGATAGGTCTCGGTCGCCAGCTGGATCGCCACGTTGTCGTTGTTATAGTACTCATTTTTCCGGCCATCGATATCCGCCACACGCGTCAGGTCCCTTCCACTCAGACCGAATTCGGGACCCAGGTTGCTGATGGCTCCGCCGAGCCGCAACCCTTTGAGCGGCGTGTCAAAGAGAATGGACAGATCGGCGGCGAAGGTGGATCCTTTCACATGCCAGATGCTTTCCTGAAAGTATTTGCCGCCCAGGCCGACGGAGACGCGGTCGGTGATGTTGAGCGCCCAGTACAGGCCGGCGACCAGATCCGAGGCGGTGTAGGTTTCGCCGGTGCCCTCGGGGCGAAAGACGGTGCGCACGGGATTGGAACCATAGTCCATCATCGCAAGATGAAATCCCAGCGATGAGCTCATCATCCGCAGCGGCAGGATCAGGTCCACGGTATGGAATTGGGTTTCGATCAGCCACTCGGTCTTGGAGACCTGCAGGGACAGGGATTGGATTCTCGAGATGCCGGCGGGGTTCCAATAGAGCGCCGAGGGATCGTCTGCCACGGCGACGAACGCGCCACCCAAGGCCTCGGCGCGCGCGCCCACGCCGATCTCCAGCACAGCGCCGGCGGAGGTGCCGCGACGGCTTACCTGGGTGTCGTATTGCAGATCCGCCGGATTGACCTGCGAGTGGCCGCTCGCGGCAGCCAGAATCGTCATGGCCGCAGCCATGGTTATAACCGAACGACAGGCTTTGCTCATCGTGTCATTCAATGTCGGGGTCCTCATTAGAATTCGAAAGACAAGCCAAATTGAATTAGGCGCGGCCGGGAATAATCGGTCGGGTCGTAGTCCGCTTCATCGCGGGTGAACTCGCCGACCTGATCCAAACGGTAATATCTTTTTCTGGCGATCTCGGGCAGGTAGGCGTCCGGGCCCGCCCGGCCGGTGATGCTGCGCACGCCGTTCTCATTCAAATGGTTCAACACATTGTAGACGTTCACAAAGCCGCCCACGGTGTAGCCCAACACTTTGAAAGATTTGAACACCTTCATATCGATGTTCCATTGCAGCGGCTTTCTGCCTGAATTGTCCCACCAACCGCCGGGGATCTCGATATTCGGGTCCAGCGTCGATGGGGTGTAGGGCAGTCCGGCGCCGAGTTGTCCGATCAGACTGACATAAAGGCTTTTCTGCGGCCGCAGGCTCAGCGCGGCGTTTAACGAATGGGTCTGATCCCAGCCGAGGAAATCAATTCTTCTCGTGGCCAGCGTGTAGGCGCCGCGGCCGGAACCGGAGAGGATGGCCACGTCGCGGACCGCTTCGGCGCTGGAGGCCGTGCCTTTGGCCACCATGTAGGTATAGTCGACGCTGGTGTTCAGTTTGCCCTGGAAACTGTTTTGATTAAAGGCCACGGTCACGCCCATGGCATTGCCGTACTCTTTGTTGATGTAGCGATAAAAAGTGGTGGCGTTGCTCAGCGTCAGGATCTCCAGCCCCAGCAGATCGCGGATGTCTTTGTAAAAGACCGAGAGCTCCAGTCCCAATCCATCCGCCAGCTCCTGCTGCAAGCCCACCTCGTACTGCACGGTTTTTTCCGGTTTCAGATTTGGATTGCCGATGCTGGTGTTCATGATGCTGAATTGGTTGTAATGGGGCAGAACGGGATTCTGATACATTTTCTCAAAGCTCGGCGCCTGAAAGAAATGGCCATAGGACAGACGCATCGCCCCTCTGTCCGAGATCGGGAAAGAGAGACCGAACCGCGGGCTCACCTGGCGTTTCATCTTGGCCCTGGTGTAATACCAGTCGGCGCCGACGAATTCAGGGTACACTTTGGAATAGTCCGGACAATAGCGGTCCTTGGGACGAAACACATCCAGCCGCAGACCGGCGTTGAGGATGATCTCGTTGAGATTTAATTTGGTCTGCACATAGCCGGAGCCCTCTTCGGGATAGCGGTTATAATCCACATAGAACAGATGATCGGTGATGCTGTCCGGACTGGTTTCGCGCAACTGGATGTGGCCAAAGGGGTAATTCTTGGTGGCCTTGAGGAAAATATCGTAGGGGATCTCCCAACCGCGGATCTCGTTGCTGGTGTAAGGATATTGCACAATCTCGTGGCCGGTCACTTCCCGTAACGGTGCGTTTTTATAATGCAGATCGTATTTTTTCGCCTCAAATCCGGATTTGACCTCGATGACTTTGTTGATCTGCCAGGTGATGTCGCCGTTGATCAAATGCATGGAGCGGTCTTGGTATCGGCGATCCCAGCTGTTGATGCCGCCGTAATCAAAACCGGTGATCTTGCCCGGATCCCAGGCGTTCACCGCAGCGATTTGATAGCGGGGGTCCTTGGCGTCTTCAAAGGTGTAGCTCTTGCTGTGATTGGCCTGGTAGGAGTAACGCAGATTGTAAAACAGATTCGGCTTGGGGGCATGGGTGAGCACCGCCATATGCGTGGCCGCATCGTCGAACCAGTAGGGCAATCCATCCGGACAAAATCTCCAGCTGTGGGAGTAGGATTTTCCTTTTGATTTGCTTAAAAAGAGGTTGTAGGACAGGGTGAGGCCGAAACCGGGCTGGTAAACGAGTTTGGTGTTGATGTTGTATTTTTTTTCCCAATCGATGGGCATGATCGCTCCATTGCCGGTGTGCAGAGAATCCGGCAAAGGGATCACCAGCGGATCCGGAGGATCGAAGGACGCTTCATACCATTCTCGAAACACCTCGATCTCCCAGCCGTCTTCAGGCCTGTAGCGCCGCTGACCATTGAGATAGCCATCGCTGTCGACCAGACGACCGTTGACAAAGAACCCCAATTTGCCCAAAGATTTTGGGAACGGCAGGGGACCGGAGAGAGAGAATTTTACCTCTTGCTCGCTGATCGGATCAAAGCTGTCCAGACCGATGTACATCGGCTGATTGGGCGCGTAATAGCCTCCGCTCAGCGCTTCGACAGAGCCTTTGTATTTATCCTCCGGCACTTTGGTGACGACGTTGATCACGCCGGATTGAGCCTGGCCGTATTCGGCATTAAAGGTGCCGGTGATGACCTGCAGCTCTTTAATGAAATTGTTTTCCACCGAAACGTTGGAACCGCCGCCCTGGCTGAAGGTGTTGGTCACAGTGACGCCGTCGATCATGTACGCCACCTCGCGACTGCGGCCGCCGCGGAAGTGCAGGCCGCCGCCGGCATCCGTAACCACGCCCGCCTGCAGCTGAATGATCTCGCTCAGGGATTGAACCGGCAACGCCTCGATCTCCTCCTGACGAACATACGACGCGCTGCTGGTGCGGTCAAACTCGATGGGCTCGCGTGTGGCGGTGATCACCACCTCCTCACCCTGGATCACCGTGCTCTTTAATCCGCAGTCCAATTTGGCGATGCGATCCGAATACACGATGACCTCTGTAACCGTGGTGGGGGAGTAACCCATCATGCGAAATTTAACCGAGTAGGTGCCGGGCATCACGTTGGTGATGACATAGAGCCCGGAGACGTCGGAGACCGCCCCCAGGGACGTTCCCTCCAGCAGGATGTTCGCGCCCAGCAACGGCGCCCCGGTCTGTTTGTCCGTCACCTTGCCGGTGATTTTTCCGGTGATGCCGGCCCAGGATGCGCTGTTGAAAGCGAACCATAGGACCGCAGTCAAAAGAGCGCTGTACTTTTTGCTCATATCCCTCACTCTCGATTGGGTGTGCTCTTGGTTTACATCATGGGAAATGGATCAACTTTTTTAGAACCTTGAAAGCATGGATGCGCTGACGCGTGTGATGGATAGATGAAGGGGGAAGACAGCGCCCTGTCCAGGCAGAGCCGGGAATCGAGGGCATTGGTTGGAGCTCCACAAATCTGCCTCCTGCATCGAGATTCGGTTCGCATTCTTTCCGCTCACAGAGGATCAGGCATACACGTGGAAATCGTATGGGGTGTCACATGGTTTATAAGGACAAATAAATCTTCCCGTTTATCCCTACTGAATGGGATTCGTTGTCATTATACTAATTTTGCTAAAAGATGTCAAGGATTATTTATCGCAACTCGAACATAATTGCATTAGTACGCCGATTTTTGTATATTAGTGTCCATCGAACTACACAAGGCGCCCCTATGAAACGAGCTTTTTATCTTTTCCTGCTCTTCGCCCTTCGGCTGTTCGCCGCCCCCCATTCAAAGGCGGACGCCCTCTTCACTCAAGAGCACCACACGCCTCTGCTGATCGGAGAATCGGCAAAAGCCAATGATGTTCAGGCGCTGGCACTCCTTGCGGACCACACGGTCTGCGCAGCCACTGGCGCAGGCCTGTATCATTACAACCCCTCCAGCCGCATCTGGGTTCGCAAAACCAAAGGTCCGGCGTTTGCCCTGTGCAAAGATTCTCTCGGTGTTCTATGGGCCGGCGCCTGGGACGGTTTGTATCGCTGGAACGGAGAGGCCTATGAGAAACACCCTGTTGTTCACAGCACGGTGTCCGCGATTTTGCCCCTGAAAGACCGGGTTCTTGCCCTTGGGCCAACGGACTTTTGGCAGGCGTCCGCCTTTACAGCGGAAAGGATCCAACTGCCCGTCAGCCGCACCATTCATTCCCTTAAAGCCGATGACCGCGGCGGATACTATATCGCCACCAGCCGGGGACTGTTCCATCAACAGAGTTCCGGCATGCACGTGCTGCAGAAGGAAACCGAGCTGTTGAGCGCGCTGGTCACCGACGTTGAGCATGCTGTGGATGGCAGGCTGTGGATCGGCGGCATGGGCGGCATCACCCTCTATGATGGCGATCAGCGCGTCGGCCAGTTCACCCCGGCAGAGGGACTGGCTTCCATCTATGTGAACTGCCTCAAGCCGGCGCCCAACGGCGCGATGTGGATCGGTACCCGCCATGGCGTTATCCGTCATTACCAGGGTGCGTGGTCGCTGCGCCACTCCAAGCGGTGGTTGTGCGGCGACGATGTTCGAGATATCGTTTTTGATCAAAACGGTTCAGCCTGGATCGCCACCAACGCCGGCGTCAGCATTCTGTCGGTTAGGCCCATGAGCCTGTCAGCGAAAGCGGATCATTTTTACCGGATTCTGCAGGCGCGCCACGTGCGGCCGCCCTATTTGGTGGAAAAATGCCGGCTTGCAGTTCCGGGCGATACCCTCACTTGGGGGCCGCTGGATAACGATAACGATGGCCAATACACCGCTATGTATCTGGCCATGGAGTCCTTCCGCTATGCGGTGACCGGAGAGGCGACGGCGCGAGAAAATGCAACCAGGGCTTTCAATGCGCTGCACTTTTTGCAGACCGTGACCGGCAGCAACGGCTTTGTCGCCCGCACGGTGATTCCGCCGGATTGGACCAACATGGCGGATCCCAACCGCAGCATCGACGATCAAGAGTGGGCCGAGCGATTGGTCAGCAATCCCAGAGAAAAGCGCAGGGAAAATTTGTGGCGCCTCTCTCAAGACCGACGCTGGCTGTGGAAGGGCGACACCAGCAGTGATGAGATCACCGGCCATATGTATGGGTATCTCTATTACCATGACCTGGTTGCCGATGCAAAGGAAAAACGGCGGGTCAGCGATCATGTCTGCCGCATCGTGGACTATATCATGGACCATGGTTTTGTCCTCACGGACATCGATGGGCGCCACACCACGTGGGGCGTGTGGGCGCCGGAGCGGCTGAATGAGGATCCGGATTGGGCGACCGAACGAGGCATTAATTCGCTGGAGATGCTCTCTTATCTCAAATTGGCTTACCACCTGAGCGGTAAATCACGCTATCAGCAGATTTACCTGGACCTGCTGCATACCCATCATTACGCGCAAAACGTGCTTGCCGCTAAAACGACCAATCCCGCCTGGACCACACATATCGACGATGAGTTGCTCGCGTTGGCCTTTCCCTGTCTGCTGCTGCACGAAAAAGACCGGAGTTTAAGAGCGATCTACCTTAAAAGCCTTGAACAGTGGTACGAATCAGCTGAAAGGGACCAGAGTCCGTTTTTCAATTTTACCTACGCGGCGTTGAGCGGCGGTGACCCACGCCTCGAATCCTCACTGTTCTTTTTGCAAGAAACATCGTGGGATTTGCGCCGCTGGAGGATCGACAACGGTTGGCGTGCTGATGTTGCACTCTGCTATTTCCCGGAGATGGAGCAGGTGCAGCTGAACCGGCTGTTGCCCATCAGTGAACGCAGTTTTTTCAGATGGGATGATAATCCCTGGTATCCGGCGGACGGCGACGACGGCGCGACCGAGAGCGACGGCGTCTTTTGGCTGTTGCCGTATTGGATGGGAAGGTATTATGGCTTTTTATAATGTCAAGCAGGAGTGCAACCCATGAAGTACTTTTTGCTTCTGTTGTGGCCGATTTGGGCTTTGCAGGCCGAACAGCCTTTTTTTCTTGAACAGAACATCTTTCCCGTACAGGACAAGCATGTGCATGCCAGCAGTGTCGTCCAGTGCCCGAATGGTGATCTGCTCGCCTGCTGGTTTCATGGATCCGGCGAACGCACGGCCAACGACGTGCAGGTGCAGGGCGCCCGGCTGCGTCGCGGTCAAAAAGCGTGGAGTCCGGTGTTTCTCATGGCGGATACGCCGGGATTTCCGGACTGCAATCCGGTGCTGTTCATCGATGGCCGGCAGCGGCTGTGGCTGGTGTGGGTCACGGTGTTGGACAACCAGTGGCATCGCTCTCTGTTGAAATATCGTCTGACCAGCGACTTTCAGAATGACGGCCCGCCTCGTTGGCAATGGCAGGATGTGCTGCTGATTAAACCCGGCAACGAATTTGCGGTGGTTGCCGACAGTGCGTTTGATGCGCTGGACCAAGAAGAGCCGCAGTGGGCGGAATATGCGCCGACCTATGAAAAACTGCTCCGTGAGGCGAGCCGGGACTCTTTCAAGCGTTTGCTCGGCTGGATGTCCCGGATCCATCCGCTGACGCTGCCGAACGGCCGCATCCTCTTGCCCCTGTATTCGGATGGATTCAATTTCGGCCTGATCGCGATCAGCGACGACGACGGCGAGCACTGGCGTCCCAGTGCGCCCATCGTCGGCTTTGGCTCCAGTCAACCCACTCTGGTCCTGCGCCGGGACGGTTCTCTGATCGCCTATCTGCGCGATGACGGCGATCCGCCCAAACGGGTTCAGTTCAGTACTTCAGTGGATCAGGGCCTTTCCTGGTCAGCAGCTCGGGATACGGATATTCCTAATCCCGGCTCCAGCTTGGAAGTCCTGCGCTTAAAGAACGGCTGCTGGCTGATGATTTACAACGACACAGAGGACGGCCGGCACAGCCTCACGGCCGGGCTGTCGGATGATGAGGGAAAAAGCTGGAAATGGCGCCGGCCGATCGCCCGCTCTGCAGTAAATGAAAAGAGCTACGCCTATCCATCGGTCATTCAGAGCGCAGAGGGTCTGATTCAGGTCACTTTTTCCTATGCCGCTGGAGCCGAAAAAACCATTCGACATGTGGTTTTCAACGAGGCGTGGGTGAGGGCGGCGCCGTGATCCCTGCGGCAAGATTTATCATTCGTCACATTGCCACTGGCGGCCTTTGCTCAGCAAGAGGGTTAACCGGGGTGTTGTGAGCAAACGGATGCTTGCTTTAACTTGGCGGTTCACATTTTCTATTTGTACGAGGAAGGCCATGCTCAACCACCGTTGCCGTACTTTGTTCATTCTGCTGGCTTTAACCGTATTCGGAGAAAAAGCGGCAGCTTGGAGCCAAGCTGCGCTAGACACCGTTCTTTTCTTTGCGGACCTGCCTTTTGCCATGCCTGAAATTGCTCTGCCGCACATCCCCAATCGCCAGGTGAACATAACCGCTTTCGGCGCTCAGGGCGATGGCCGCACCATGAACACCACGGCGTTTACCAGCGCCATCGAGGCCTGTCATGCCGATGGAGGAGGACGTGTGATCGTGCCGGCTGGAATCTGGTTGACCGGTCCCATTGTTCTCAAGGACAACATCGAACTGCATCT
>CAZKQR010000187.1:0-2912 GCA_964554965.1 uncultured Cytophagia bacterium
GAATTGCAGCACGGTTCCGAGGTGTTGGTGCTCGGTGTGATGAACCATTTGGAAATCTGGAATCCGGCGGCGCACGCGCAGCAGGCCCAGTCCAGTCTGCAGACCGTACAGACGCGGTTGCGCAGCTTGAATCTTGATCTGGCGACCCAGATTGAATAATCATTCACACAACGAGCCGGACGGCTCTTATCACATTCCCGTGCTGGTGGACGAGGTGGTGGCGGCCTTACGGCTGGAGACCGCTTCACTGGTGGCGGATGTGACGCTTGGGGATGGCGGCTACAGCCTGGCCATCCTGGAAAACATGCAACCCGGCGGCCGGGTGGTGGGTCTGGACCTGGACCGGGAGGCGGTTGAACGGGCGCAGCAGCGGCTCGCTTCTTTTGGTGAGCGGTTTCTGCCGTTGCAGGGAAATTTCAGGGAGATCAAACAGATCCTGGAGTCAAAGGGGCTGGAGCGGCTGGATGGGTTGGTGGCGGATCTGGGTGTGTCCCGGCGGCAGATCAGCGACCCGGCCAAGGGGTTCATGTTTTCCAGCAACGGTCCACTATCGATGAAAATGGACATGGATCAATCTCTGTCCGCGGAGCAAGTGATCAACGAGTATGACGAAAACACGCTGGCGGACATCATATGGAAATACGGCGAGGAGCGCCACAGCCGCCGGATCGCCGCCGCCCTGGTGCGGCAGCGGGAAAAGGGCCGCATCCGCGACACCGAGACCGTGGCGCAGGTGGTGCGTCAGACGGTGCATGGCCCTCATGTGGTCAAATCATTAGCCCGGGTATTCCAGGCGTTTCGCATTATGACGAATTCAGAGATTGACAATCTGCGCGCTCTGTTGCCTCAGACCCTGGATCTGCTGGCTCTCGGGGGGCGTGCGGTATTTGTTTCTTATCATTCGTTGGAAGACAGAGAGATCAAATTGTTCATGAGCGCTCACAGTCGTCCCTGTATCTGTCCCCCGGATTTGCCGGTTTGCGTCTGTCACCGCCGGGCGGACATTCGAATCATCGGCCGGTCGCTTGCCGTTTCGGCCGAGGAGCAGGCGCTGAACAAGAGCAGTCGATCCGCCCGCATGCGGGTGATGGAAAAGGTGTGAACCGATGAAACCGAACCAATTTGCCGGCCGAGCTTTTTCCCGCGGCGTAAAGCGCCCGCGGCGGCCGAGAGTGTTGCGCCTGCAGTTTCGCCGGGCCCATGTGCTCTGGCTGCTGGCGTTTGCGGCGGTGATCTTTCTCAAGGTCTGGCAAAAGACGTTCATCGATCACATGAACCGGCGCAATGGGGTGTGGGCCGATGAGCTCAAGCTCCTTCGCTATGAAAATTTGTTGCTGGAGGCGAAAATCGAAGAGCTGCGCTCTCTGGAGCGGATCTCGCAAATCGCCCGGGAACAGTACAAAATGGTCGAAGTGCCCAAGATCAAATTACAGAACAAGAATGCGTTTGAACGACTGACCGATCGATTTTCCAATGACGTCGGCAGCGGTTCCGGAAGGTGATTTAGCATGCTGCCGTCGATGAAAAACAGACAGGTTGCCGGGAAGAGCAAACGGTTGGATCTGCAGCGCCCGCTTTTGTTTTATCGCATTGTGCTCTGCATCGCGGTGGTGGTGGCCTTGCGGCTGATTCAGTTGCAAATTTTTCTCCGGGAGAAATACGCAGTGATCGCCGAAAGACAATTCAAGTACGAGTTGGCGCTGGCGCCGGAACGCGGCGGCATTTTTGATCGCCGGTTGCGTCCCATTGCCATGAACGTTCCCACCTATACCATCATTGCCAATCCCAAACGGATCAAGGATGTCGGGCAAACCGCCGCGGTGCTGGCCAAGCACCTGAACCTCAGCGCCGGCCAGATTGCCGCCCAGTTGCGCGGCAAAGGTTCTTTTGTCTACATCACCCGCCGGGCCTCGCGGCTCACCGGGCTGACGATTAAAACGCTGAGTCTGCCGGGCATCGAATGCCGTCTGGAGATGTCCCGGCAATACCCCAAAGGCATGGTCGGTTGTCATCTGGTCGGATACACCGATATTGACGGCAAGGGCCTCAGCGGTGTCGAGCTGGCTTATGACAATGTGCTGCAGGGAGTGCCGGGCAAGGTGATTCTGCAGCAGACGGCGGACGGCCGCAAAAAGTTCCGCCATGCGGATTATCCGGAGCAGCAGGCGGAAAATGGGAATCATGTCGTTCTGACCATCGATTACGCCATCCAGAGCATCGCCCAGCGAGAACTGCGACGAACGCTGCAGGAGTGCAGCGCCGATACCGGGGCGGTGATCATCATGAATCCGAACAGCGGCGAAGTGGTCGCCATGGCGGTGGAGCCGTCCTTTGATCCCAACGCTCCGGCCAAGTACGCGCCGTCCTCCTGGCGGCTGCGGGCCATCACCGATCTTTTTGAGCCCGGCAGCACATTTAAACTGGTCACCATGGCGGCGGTGTTGAACGAAAAGCTGCGCAAGCCCACGGACCAGGTTTTTTGCGAGAACGGCGCTTATCGCGTCATGCGTGAGACCATCCACGATGTGCATCCCTACGGCACGCTCAGTCTGCGCGACGTGCTGATCAAGTCGAGCAACATCGGCATGGCCAAGACCGCGCGGGGCATTGACAGGCGCATCATCTACCGCTATGCGCGCGATTTCGGCTTTGGCAGCCGCACCGGCATCGAGCTGCGCGGCGAGGAAGACGGCATCCTCAATCCGCTGGAACGCTGGTCCGGGTTTACGCCCCTTGCCATGTCTTAGGGACATGAAGTCGGCGTTACGCCGCTGCAGATGTGCAATATGTTCTCCACCATCGCCAACGGCGGGCGGGTGATGCAGCCGTATATCATCAAAGAGATTCGCGATCCGGACCAGAACGTGGTTTTTATGTCGAACGGAAAAATTCTCCGCCGGGTGATCTCTGAG
>CAZKQR010000187.1:2922-8213 GCA_964554965.1 uncultured Cytophagia bacterium
TACGGCGGATACCCTGCGGGAGATGATGGCGGATGTGGTGGAGCATGGTACGGGCAAGAAAGCGGCCGTGCCGGGCGTAGCGGTGTGCGGCAAGACCGGTACGGCGAGAAAAGTACGGATGAACGGCGGCGGCTATATCGCCAACCAGTATGTGGCCAATTTCGGCGGCTTTTTCCCCAAGGAGCGGCCGCAATATGCGATGTATATCATGATCGATAACCCGCGCGGCTCTTATCTGGGTGGCGAGACCGCCGCGCCGTGTTTTCGCAGAATTGCCAGTGAGATTATGTATTATAAAGGGGTTGAGGTGGAAGCGGATGATGACCAGGCCGTGCAGGCGCTTCTGGCCAAGCAGCCCCGGCGGCGGGTTCCCAACTTTGTCGGCTATGACCGAGACGGCGCCAAGGATTTGGCCCGGGTTGCGGACATTCAATTAACGTTTGCGGAAAAAGGGGATCTGGTGACGGCGCAGGCTCCCAAAGCAGGGAGTTACGTCGACAACGGCGCCTTGATCCGTCTGCACTGTTCTGAAATGTCTGAGGAGGCTATGGCCATGCGAACGATCCCCAACCTCATCGGTCTTCCCATTCGCAGCGCGCTCAATGTTTTAGGCGAGAAGGGGATTCACGCTGTGGTGAACGGATCCGGCAGGGTGGTGCGGCAACAGCCCTCTGCCGGCAAACAGCTTCGCGCCACGGAGCAGATTCTGTTGCAGTGCGAATCTTCGGTGGATTTGCGCAAACTGCTGCTGCTGTAACAGGTGCTGGTAAGCAAAGGATCCATTTTAGTGCAGCTGACAGTACTCAATATTCTTCAGGATGCCAACGGCGAATGGCGCGGCGACGCACAGGCGCTGACGCGGCCGGTGCGCCGGGTCTCCACGGACTCCCGTTCCATTCAATCCGGGGACCTGTTCTTCGCCCTGCAGGGCGACACCTTTGACGGCCACCTGTTTGTGGACGAGGTGATGAAAAAGGGCGCGCTGGCGGCTGTGGTCAGCCGCAGCTGGTATGATCAGAACCGGAGTGTGGAACATGTTCTGGTGGTGGACGATGTCCTGCATGCTTTTCAGGAATCCGCAGCAGCCTATCGCCGCCGTTTTGATTTGCAGACAATCGCCGTCACCGGCAGCGCCGGCAAGACCACCAGCAAAGAGATGATTTATTCGGTGCTGAGCCGCCGGTTCCGGGTGCTGCGCAACAGAAAATCGTTCAACAACCATGTGGGCGTGCCGACAACGCTGTTCGAGCTGACGCCTGAGCATGAGATGATATTGACGGAGCTGGGCGCCAACCATTTCGGCGAACTGGACCGTCTCAGCTATTTGGTAGAGCCGGCGATCGCAGTGATCACCAACATCGGTTATGCGCATCTCGAGTTTTTCGGCGATCTGGAGGGCGTGCGCCGCGCCAAGTTCGAAGTGTTCAACCACTGCCGCCCAGGGGCCAAGGCCATCCTCAATGCGGATGATGCCCTGCTGGCGAATGCGACCGTGCCGGTCGGCGACTGTTTCACCTACGGCCTGGAGCAACCGGCGGACCTGCAAGCGACGGTGTTGGGGTGTGATCATCAGGCGTGTTATCGTTTCAGCGTGCTGGATCGGCTGGTTCAGTTGCACGTCCCTGGTCGGCACAATGTTTCCAATGCGCTGGCCGCGGCGGCGGTGGCGCTGCACTTTCGCATGATGCCCGACGAGATCCAGGCCGGTCTGGAGTCGTTTACTGCCGTGGATCAGCGCATGCAGGTGCTTTCGGCCGCCGGCGTCACACTGATCAATGACGCCTATAACGCCAACCCCAGCAGTTGCGCTGCGGCGTTGGACACCTGTCGCGATTTCGCCCAACAGGGCAACCGATTGATTGCGGTGTTGGGCGATATGTTGGAACTGGGCGGCTATACCGAAGCCGAGCATCGCCGGCTGGCGGACCGTTGTGCCGCCGTCGGTGTGCATCTGCTGTGTCTGTACGGCGCCCACACGCTCCATACGCTGGAACGGGCGCGGGAAATAGGCGGTATCGAGGCGGTCCATTTCGAGGATAAAGCGGCACTGGCCCAATCGCTTCGCCCCCTGCTGCATAAAGGGGACGTGGTGCTGATCAAGGGATCGCGCGGCATGCACATGGAGACCATTGTCGGCGCGTTGATGCAAGAGACAGGCCCATAACCACAGGCTGGAGAGGCGTATGCTCTATTATCTTCTATCTCCCTTAAAAGACGACTTTATTTTATTCAACCTTTTTCGCTACATCACTTTTCGCGCCGCCTGCAGCGCCGTGTTGGCCCTGCTGATCAGCCTGCTGATCGGGCCCTATATCATTCGGCGGCTGCGCGAGCTGCAGATCGGAGAGGAGATCCGCAGCGACGGGCCGCAGAGCCACCTCAGCAAACGCGGCACACCGAGCATGGGCGGCATCATCATTCTGATCAGCGTGCTGGCGCCTACGCTGCTCTTCGCCCGCGTGGGCGACACCTGCATCTGGCTGGTGCTGGTGTCGACGCTGTGGCTGACGGGATTGGGGCTGCTGGATGATTGGCTCAAAATCGTCAAGAAAATGCCCAAGGGATTGATCGGCCGCTACAAGCTGGCCGGACAGATTCTGTTGGGCCTGTTTGTCGGCATCATCGTCTATTATTTCCCGGCCGTGGAATCGGCGCGGTCTTCCACCACGGTTCCCTTTTTCAAAAACTATGAGCTGGAGCTGGGGCTTTTATATATTCCGTTTGTCATCTTTGTCATCACCGCGACCTCGAACGGCAGCAACCTGACCGACGGTCTGGACGGCCTGCTGATCGGTCTCAGCGCCATTGCGGCGCTCGCCTTCGGCGCCATCGCCTATGTGACCGGCCGCGTGGATTTCAGCGACTATCTCAATATCATCTACATTCCGCAGGTCGGCGAGTTGACGGTCTATTGCGCAGCCCTGCTCGGCGCGTCGCTGGGATTTCTCTGGTTCAACGCGTATCCGGCGCAGGTCTTTATGGGCGACACCGGCGCGCTGGCCCTGGGCGGCGCCATCGCCACGGTGGCGGTGCTGGTCAAGAAGGAGCTGCTGCTCATCCTTATCTGCGGGATCTTTTTGGTGGAGAGTCTTTCGGTGATCCTTCAGGTGTTCCATTTCAAACGGACCGGCAAACGGCTTTTTCGCATGGCGCCGCTGCATCATCACTTTGAGCTGGCAGGATGGGCGGAGCCCAAAGTGGTGGTTCGTTTCTACATCATCGGCATTCTGCTTGCGCTGTTGACTCTGGCGACGTTTAAAATCAGGTGAGGAATGGGTAAGACTCGTAAAATCGATCTGGCGCATGCGGATTACACGCTGTTGATCTGTGTGCTGTTTCTCGTGGTTCTTGGCTTGGCGACGATCTGGTCAGCCACCTCCTATCGCGCGGATCAGATCTTTGGTGACAGTTCCAAGTATTTATGGGATCAGCTGCTGCGCGTCATGATCGGTCTGGTGCTGCTGGTGGTGGTGGCCGGAACGGATTACCGCACCTGGCTGCGTTGGTCCTATTGTTTCTATGGCGTCTCCATGCTGGTGCTGGCCTATCTGCTGACACATGGACCTTTTGTCGTCACTCAATACGGCGCCTCCAGCTGGTTAAAGATCGGTCCCGTACTGTTTCAGCCTTCTGACTTTGCCCGTTATGCTCTGATTTTAATGCTGGCGCGGATGCTGGTCAAATATCGCGACAAGCTCGACAATCTGATTCACGGCTTTCTGATGATTTTCGCTTTTGCTCTGGCCATGGTGGGCCTGATCGTCCTGGAGCATGACATGGGCGGCGCCGCTCTCACCATGCTGGTGGCTCTGCTGATCTTCTATTTCGCCGAGGTGCCGGTCAGTGTGCTGACGGCAACGGTTATGACCATGGGCACCGGCGCTGTGGGCTTTATCATGATCAACCCTTATATGCGCAAGCGGCTGGTCATGTTCATTGGAGCGGCGTTCAACCATCAGGAGGGGCTGAACTATCAGCTCAAGCAGAGCCTGGTGGCGCTGGCCCACGGCGGTTTCTGGGGGCAGGGTGCAGGCGGCGGCCACGCCAAGTACAACTTTTTGCCCATGGCGCATAATGATTTTATTTTTTCCATGATCGGCGAGGAATACGGCCTTATCGGAACGATCGGAGTTTTGACTCTGTTTGTGATCATCATGCAGCGCGGTATTCGTATCGCCCGGCATGCGCCGGATGGATACGGCCGCTTGCTCGCCGGCGGCGTGACCGCCTGTATCGGCAGTTATGCGTTTATCAATGCGGCGGTGGTGACCGGGCTGCTGCCGACCACCGGCATTCCGATGCCGTTTTTAAGCTACGGCGGCACGGCCATTGTGGCCCATCTGATCGGAGTCGGATTATTGCTCAACGTCTCCTCTCAGGCGGACCCGGCCTATGCCAAGTCCGTGGGATGGAAGACCTACCAGGCGCGGCTGAGCCGTTCGGCATTTCAAGCCGGCAGCTATCTGTCGCAGCGGCTGGACCGGACCATACACTAGGGAGCGTGGGTTGTGACCCGGATAAAACCGCAGGATGTTTTCTTTTTTGCCGGTGGCGGCACAGGCGGCCATCTCTATCCTGCATTGGCGGTGGCGCATCGTCTGCTGGAAAAACAACCGGGTTGCGACATTCACTTTATCGGCACCTCCCGGGGCATCGAAGCCCGTGTGGTGCCGGAGCAGGGATTCCCGTTGCACCTGATCAGCGTGCGCGGGTTCGCCCGCAAGCGTCTCTGGGCCAATCTCCTGGCGCCGTTTCGACTGCTGCTCAGTCTGGTGCAATGCGCTCGTCTGGTCAAGCAATACCGTCCATCGGTTGCCGTCGGCACCGGCGGCTATGTCAGCGGTCCCATGGTCCTGGTGGCTCATCTCTTCGGCGCCGCCACCCTGATCCAGGAGCAGAACAGCTATCCGGGCGTCACCACACGGCTGCTGGCCCGGTGCGTGGATCAGGTGCATGTCGCCTTTGCCGATGCGATCAAATATTTCCGTCATCCGGAGCGGGTGCAGTTGACCGGCAATCCGGTACGCAACTTGCAGGTGGCTGCCTCGCCGCAGCAAGCGCGCGCTCTTTTTCAATTGGACCCGGAACGGCTGACCCTGCTGGTTTTCGGCGGCAGCCAGGGCGCGCATGTGATCAACACCGTGATGATCAAAGCGTTGCCGATGCTGCTGGAGCAGTCGTCCATGCAGATTTTATGGGCCACCGGCAGATGGGACTTCTCTGAGGCGACCAAAGCGGCTACGGCTGATCCCCGGCGGGTGCGGGTTTTTGAATATCTCACCGAGATGCCG
>CAZKQR010000188.1:0-5188 GCA_964554965.1 uncultured Cytophagia bacterium
TTACCGCGGTCAAACGGAATCAGGGCGGGCAGACGGCGTTTGACTGCTATTTGGATGGGGAGTATCTGCACACGCTGGCGCCCATTGAACCGATCCCCTGGGATGCGGACGCCCGCCATGTCGGCCTGATCGCCTATGGCGGAGAGCGGTTTCAGCTGCGCAGCGCCCAATTCGGCCATCAGATCATCACCGCCGCGGATACCTCGATCCACTGGCAGCTCGATACCGGCAGCTCGCCACAGTGGCAAGGCAGTCCGGCCATTCAACTCAGCGACAGCGTCATCTATTTAAACGGCGCGGAGAAGAGATGGGCGTATGCCGCGGTTTTCAGCCAGGCGGTCGACGCGGATGTGTTTCGTTTGAATTACGTTAAAGGCGCCAAACCGGAGCAGGTCCGGCACATCGCTCTGCTCATCCAGTTGGACAAAGGTTCGCCGAATGCCAACGGCTTGATGATCTGGCTGCCGCCGTGGAAAATAGCTGATCTCTGGCAGGTGCGCAACGGGCGGCCGGCCAGTCCGAAAGAGTGCCGTCTGTATTACCGGGATATTCCCTATCAAAAACATTTCAACATCTATCGAACCATCCTGGAAAATCCGGTAATTTTTTTAACCCGCCATTTTTTGCCCGAGTTTGCTAATTTTTGGTCGCCGCTCATTTCCGGTGTGGAGAACGAGATGCGGAAACCATCGCGAACGCTGCAAGGGATTTCGTTGATCACGCTCTCCCCGATCCTGCTGCTGTCGCTGATCGGGCTGTGGCGGGTGCGCAAGCAAACCGCCCTGGCCGGCCTGATCCTGATCCCCCTGGTCACCCTCAGTATGGGCTACTCGCTGTTCTTCACCCAGACGCGTTATCGCATACCGGTGGACGGATTTTTGCTGTTGCTGGCCGGCCTGGCCATCGCCGCCTGCACGTCCCGTCTTTCGGCTTTTAAGACTGCCGGGCGATCCCATGGCCGTGAAGGGGTTGATGGATGAAAAGGCGCCACGGTTACGGACAGGCATCATGAAAAGATATTATCCGGCATTGTTCATCGCACTGGGCTTCCTGATGGCCATCAACCAGGGAGTCACGCTGGTTCTGTATGTTTCCGAAAAGGGCGTGCCGCGCGGCTCGGATGTTTTCATGCCCATGGATATACCGCTCTACCTGCTGCTCCTGCTCAAGCGCCCTGCGCCGCTGCCGAAAAAACTGGGCGGATCCATCCATCTGGCCCGAATCCTTGCTTTCGTTTTTTTACTTTTTACCCTGGTCGGTGATTTCATTGCGGTAGACAAGGGCGATTTTCGTTTTGCCTACGTTCATCTGATTCGTGCGGTGCTGTTGTACTATTGCTTGGTGACGCGCCTGGCCACCCGCAAAGAGTGCCGTTCCTTTTCGGTTGGATTGATGATGGGGCTGGGATTCCAGGCGTTGATCGGATTCTGGCAATGGCAGATCGGTCCGGTGATTCTGCCCTTCTTTCAAATCAGCAACTATTGGCGGGCGGAAGGCACCATCGGAACCGCCAATGCCTTTGGGGCGTTCATCATTTCACTCCTGCCGCTGGCGTTTCGTATGAGCATGTTCATCCGCGTCAAGTTCAAGCCTGCCTGGTGGGCGCTCACCGTGATTTCAGCCGGCGCCTTATTGGCCTCCTTCAGCCGGGGCTCCTGGGTATCGTTCGGAGTCGCGATGAGTCTGTTTGCTCTGATCGACTTTAAGAAAAAAGTTTTGACCTCCAAACAGACCGCTCTTTTCATCGCCGTAGCCCTGATCGGCATCGTCGCCATCAACATGAAATATGGCGACGTGATCACGCATCGCTTCAGCGGTGCAGAACGGTCCATCTCTGGGAACGAAAAGCAAAGCCGGGTGAACCTGGCCAAGGATGCTCTGAGGGTGATTTCGGGCCGCGAGATGTTTGGCGTGGGTCTTAACAACTATCGCCACTATTCGGATGAACAGATTGCCGGCACCCGGATCGTTCACAACGCCTATCTGCTCATCACCGCGGAGCAGGGTGTGTTGGCGGTTGTGCTGTATCTGATTCTGCTCGGCCTGGCGTTTCTTTTTGGTTACCAGCTGTTGCAGGTGCGGGATCCGTTTTACTATCATCTGGCAGCCGGAAGCCTAACCGGATTGCTGGCCCTGGCCATGTATAACATGGGTGCGCCCGACTACCGGCTGCTGCCGGTGCTGCTGCAGCAGTGGCGGGTCCTGGCGCTGCCAATCGGTCTCTATATCGCTTTTCACAACGAGAGGCGTCTGCTGCAGAACAAACGTCTGCTCGCTGAACGCATCCGTGTGATGAAAAAAGCCGGCGTACCCGCCGCAGCGACGGGATGGGCAAAATCTTCCGGCCTGAAGCCGGGCATGTAATAGTGATTGTATTTTTTGCAATTCTTTGTTATTTTTATGCTTCAATTATAGTCCCTGCGCAGGGAACCCAGGGCTGTCCTGAGGCTCTCCGGCAGTGAGAAGACAGGAGAATAGACATGCGAAAGAGGATGCGGCTGGAATGTTTCACTGTGCTGCTGGCTGGTTTGTGGGGCTTTACCGCCGCGAACGGCTATGAGCGCACCAACCCTCCTTATCCCCGCATTGCGGTGTACACGACCAACCAGGCTGGAGGATGGCCCAACTATTCCATCGGCACACGGCTGCTGCGGTTAAAGCCCTTTGATATGGTCCTGATTGGACTATCCAATGACATCAACGGACCGCAGCTGGCGCGCGAGCTGCGAAAAAACAATCCGAATCAACTGATCATCGGCATGGGCAGAAACGGGGTGTATTTCAATGATCCGCCGGAGTTTTACCTCTACCGCAGCTATCAGGGCCGTCTGCGAAGACGCATCGAACCGGGACAATCGAAAATTTACGTGGATTCCATCAGCGGCATCGATTCAGGGTGCGAGACGAACATCGATCTCATCTATGCGGTCATCGACAACGACGTCGTCAAAGTAACCGCTCTGCCCAACGACACCACCATCTCCGTTCCCACGGATGTGAGCTCGATCTATGCGATCAACTCGGTTCATGAGGCCGGGGCGGTGGTTAAAAGTCCCATCCGCCTCTCAGGCGCCGGGGTTCTGGCAAACTATAGCGAGTTCTGTCCACAGGTGGGCGGCCGGAATGCATCGCAGTATCTTGCCTGGGATAATCTGGTTTCAGAGTGCGATTGGTCTTTGGGCGATTTTGACGGATTGTTCCATGACTATTTCCACTATCGCATTTATTATCAGGGCACGCTGGACATGAACAACAACGGCGTCAATGACCGCGATGAATGGAGCAAGACGCAGTTGCTGAATTACTGGCAGAATGGTCTGGCGGCCTGGATCGATGATGAAAAAGCGATGATGCAGTCGCTGGCCCCTACGGCGTTGAATCTGTTTTCCGTCAACCCCGGCGGGGTGCTGGATATGTATTACGAGAGAATGAACGGTCACCTTTTCGAGGGGTTTCTGCGTTGGGCCTTGTGGACCAGCGTCCAGGGCGACGCGAACAAATGGAGCGCTCAGGGCCAGAAGCCCAGCCTCATGTTTATTGAGGACTATATTCCGGAGAAATGGGCGGCCAACGGCAAAGACCGGTTCAGCAAGATGCGTTTTGGCCTGGCCACCTCCCTGATGTTCGATTGCTATTATGGACTGGTTTTCGGCGCCAACTATCGCTTTCCCTATTGGTACGATGAGTATGAAACAGATTTAGGGTATCCGGTCGGCGCAGCGGAAACGCTGAGCAATGGGGTGGTGATCCGCTATTTCGACAAAGGCGCTGCCGCCTGCAATCCGACCGGCGCCACCCAGACGCTCAACCCCGGCGATCTGCGCGGCGGACCCTATTACCGTCTAAAGGCGGGCCAGGATGCGGCGGTCAACACCGGCCTGCTGGTCGATGCCCCCATCAGCCTGTACGGCCAGTTGTACAACGCGGATGATCTGCGCGGCGACGGCATTTTGCTGTTCAAGGCCCCGACCACCGCGGTGAGCGACATCATTGTCGACAACTCCTACAACAACGACACCTCGCCCGGCAGCCAGCCGGTTGAAGTGTTCGGCAACTGGAAGATCTATCAATCCACCGGCTCGCTCGATTTGAGTAAAAACAATCCCTACTGGAGCATCACCGGCGCGGTCTCCGGCGACAGCGACTATTTGATCTCCGGCGGTTATCACGGTGTGGTGGCCGGCAGCGGGGCTGATTCCGCGCGCTATCGGCCCACCATCGGCGTAGCCGGCTATTACGAGGTCAGCGAATGGCACGGCTGGTACGGCGGCTCGGACGGCCAATATGCCGAGGCCACCAACGTGCCTTTTAAAATTGTGGTCACCGGCGCGGTCAAGTTGCGCGGATTGATCAATCAGCGCATTCAGGCCGGGCAATGGAATCGGCTGGGGTATGTCTATCTGCCGGCCGGCAGCCAATCCTATGTACATCTTTCGAACGCAACCAACGGCCCGGTGATCGCCGACGCCATGCGATTCAGATATATGGGGGATCATGTCGATCCGGATACGACGCCGCCCCAGGCGCCAAAGAACGTCAAGCTGAAGCAGCAGTGAGGTGAGGGATACCGTGGAAAGGGCATGGGCTTGATCATCGAGCCCGTATCAGGAGGAGGAGGAGGCGTGAAGGAGAGAACGGCGGGGGCCATTTTGTTGGTGCTGCTGGCGTTGCTGGCCTGGATGCAGTTTTATGGGCTGGATCGGCTTGTTCTGTCCAGCGATGAGCTGTTTCGTGCGCGCGCATTGATCGGCGAAGACTGGGATCTGTTCGAGGTCGCATGGCCGGCAGAGGCGGTGCGCGAGCACTTTCAGAGTTGGCCGGTTCATATGCCTCCGGGTCTGGGCTTGCTGATGCGCGCAGCGGTCGTGGCTATCGGCCCCACACACCTGGCCCTTCGGTTTTTTCCCTGGCTGTTCGGCGTAGCCGGCGTGATGATGATTTATTGGATGTACCGATCCATAATGGGTCGCCGCTTTGCCTTTCTGCCGCTCTTGATGGCAGGCTTTGCCTCCAGCCTCATGCTCACCATCGCCAAAACCATGAAACACTATACCGCGGATGTTTTTTTCTGCGCTCTGATCTATTGGATCGCCTGGCGCATCGTGCGTGAGGGGAAGACCAGGGATTGGCTCTGGCTGGGTTTGGTTTCGGCCTTGTCCTTTTGGATCAGTTTTGGCTCCGTGTTCGT
>CAZKQR010000188.1:5288-8167 GCA_964554965.1 uncultured Cytophagia bacterium
CTCATGGACAACGCCCGGGATCGCGACACCGCATTTATTCATTGGGGCGCCATTCTGCCCTTTTATGTCTACGGCACCGATCATGCCGTAGGCTATCAGTCCGAGTATCCGATCAAGAACCGTACCGGCGGCAGGCTACAGGTGATCTGGGGCGAAGAGCATCTGGGCAATCTGGCCGGCAATGAAACGCAATTCCAACGGATCGAGTCGGTGCCGGGCCGTCTCTGGCTGGTGTTCTGTCACAAATGGCCTTCGGAGGAGATGAAGGTTTTGATCCAACGGATCGAGGCGCAGCGCCCTCTGATCCAGCGATATGATTTGCGCAAATGTCAGGTTTTATTGTTTGGGCCACGGCCCTGAGTGTTTTATTCAAACAGACAGAGAGCAAAGGATGTATAACGGCAAACGCATAACGGTCATCATTCCGGCGTTGAATGAAGAGAAAAAAATCGGCCAGGTGATCGATGGAATCCCGCGGTTCGTGGACCATGTGGTGGTCGTCGACGACGGCTCCAGCGATCGCACCGGCGAGATCGCCAGGGAGAAAGGCGCCGTGGTCTTTCGCCACGCGTTCAACCGCGGCGTCGGCGCTGCGTTCAACTCCGGGCGCCGTATCGCCCTGGAGCTGAACGATGACATTGCGGTGAACATCGATGCGGACGGCCAGTTCAATCCTGCAGATATCAAGACCTTGATCGAGCCCATTGTCCAGGGCGCCGCTGATTTCGTCACCGCCTCACGGTTCAAGGATGTCGCCTTCCGGCCGC
Organism: uncultured Cytophagia bacterium; assembly: GCA_964554965.1. Classification (GTDB taxonomy): domain Bacteria; phylum Zhuqueibacterota; class Zhuqueibacteria; order Residuimicrobiales; family Residuimicrobiaceae; genus Anaerohabitans. The sequence continues at coordinate 6,056 of CAZKQR010000188.1, forward strand.
AGATGAGCAAGATCAAATACTGGGGCAATCAGGTGATGTCGAGCCTGATCAGCCGAATGACCGGACAAAAGTTCTATGATGTCTCCTGCGGCTTTCGCGCTTATTCGAGAGAGTCGCTGCTCAAATTAAACCTGTTCGGCAATTTCACCTACACCCAGGAGACGTTTCTTAATTTCGCCTTTAAAAACATCCCCATCGTCGAGCTGCCGGTGCAGGTGCGCGGCCGGCGCGAGCATGGCAAATCGCGCGTCGCCTCCAATCTGTTCCGCTACACCTATCAGACGCTTAAAATCATCATCAAAACACTGCGCGATTACCGCCCCTTTCGTCTTTTCGCTCCGATCTCGGCTTTTTCGTTCATCGTCGCCGTGGGCCTGGGGCTGTTCCTGCTCATCCACTATCTGCAAACCGGTGAGTTCACTCCGCACAAATGGGCTGGCTTCGCTTCCGGATTTTTTTTCTTTCTCTCCGCCGTCAGCCTGATCCTTGGCTTTATTCTGGACATGTTTGCCCGTATGCGCCTGAACCAGGAGGAGATGCTCTATTATCTGAAGCGTCTGTCCGTGCAACCGCCGAGCCCGCCGGCCAACTCTGCGGGAACGGTGAATGACCGTGACTAGCAAACAAATCATCCGATCCAGCTATCGTCTGCTGGGAGGGTTGATTCTGGTCTATCTGTTGACCCGCATCGATTTTCATCTGCTCTGGGATCATGTGCGCCAGGTACGCATATGGCCGTTGCTGCTTTCCGCGCTTCTGGTGGCGCCCATGACCCTGGGCAAAGCCTATCGCTGGCGCATCTTTCTCCAGGATTACGGCATCGATCTTTCGCTTTCGCAAACGCTGCTGATCTATTTCAAAGGATATAGCCTGGGGACCGTTACGCCGGGGCAGATCGGTGAACTGGTCAAGATCTATGAGGTGCAGCGTCTGCGGCCGGAGGCAAAACGCGATCAGGTGTTTTGGACCATCCTCAACGATCGGGTGTATGACCTGTCGGTGCTGTGGCTTTTTTGTCTGCCGGCGTTTTTTCTCGGCCGGATGCCGTTACGCCTGCCGTTGTGGCTGCTCCTCGCAGTGGCCGGGCTGTCGATCGCCCTGGCTTACTGCCCTAATCTGCCGGTTCGGTTTATGCGCCGGCCCCGGCTCGTGCAAATGAACCGGCGATACGGTCTCAATCTGGCGCTGTCTATTGCGGTGACCATCGTCATCCTGGTGCGCAGCATACTGGTCTTTCAAGCAGTGCGCGTGCCGGTTTCCATATGGGAAGTGGCTCTCTTTCAACCGGTGGTGAACGTGGTGTCCCTGCTGCCGATCTCCATCTCGGGCTTTGGGACGCGCGAGGCTGTACTGATCTACTTTTTTACGCCGTTTGGCGTGGCGGCAGAGCAGATGATGGTGGTGGGACTGCTGATGGGGTTGATCTTTTTCATTCTCAACGGCCTCATCGGCAGTGTACTGATCGCGTTGAAACGTTAACAGGATGTCGGGAGAGTGTATGCTGCGCGTTGCTGCTGCAAAATCGTTTTTAGTGATGGTTCTGCTCGGCCTGTTGCTGGCCATCGCCTTTCTCGTCCGCGCCGGCGGCGCCACTTTCGGTTTTCCGTTGCTGACCCATCCTGACGAATTCTATGTGTTCGACGCAGCCCATCGCATGATCGAAACCGGCGATCCGGATCCGCACTTTTTCAATTATCCCTCCCTCTATCTGTATGCGCAGGCAGCGGTCCAATACGGCTGCTATCTGCTGACCCAGTGGCAAGAGGGTGTGCGCTCTTTCAGCGACTGCCCGATCACCCGGCTTTATTATGTCGGCCGTCTGTTCACCGTACTGCTTGCGACCTTGAGCGTGCTGTTGACGTTTCACATCGCGAAAAAGATGATGAACCGTTGGCTCGGTCTCCTGGCTGCGGCGATTCTGACCTTCTCCTCGTTGCACATCGTCAACTCGTATTATATCACCGTGGACCTGCCCATGAGCGCAGCCGTGCTCCTGGCCATCGCCTGTTCCATACTGCTCTATCAAAAAGGGCCCAGGACCAGCCTCTATCTGCTCAACGGGCTGGTCATCGGCTTGGCCATCGGCGTCAAATACACCGCGTTGTGGAGCGC
>CAZKQR010000189.1:0-8113 GCA_964554965.1 uncultured Cytophagia bacterium
GGGCTATTCAGCTCTATATGTGAGCGCCGGTCAGGAGCTGACCGATGCGGAGATCACCATCTGGCCACTCTGACCGAAAGGGGTAAAAAAAAAGCCTTGTTCATGGGAACAAGGCTTTTTTTTTTAGTGGTGCGCTCGGCAAGATCAGTCCAATTTAGCCGGCTCCAGCTTGGGGGCCAGAATTTGGATCACCATCAGGGCGCTGAGATAGGCGAGCCCCGCTACGATGAACATGGGCAGATAAAAATGAGGATTGGTGTTCAACACCCGTCCGGCGAACTCGGCCACGGCCATGCCGCCCAAGCCGCCGGCGCAGCCGGCGATGCCGACCACGGAGCCCACCGCTTTGCGCGGAAACATATCCGAAGCCAGGGTAAAGATGTTGGCGGACCAGGCCTGATGGCAGGCGGCGGCCAAACCGATCAGCAGCACGGCGGTCCAGGCGCTTTTGGTCAAGCCGGCGATGATAACCAACGGCACCAGGCACGCGAAGATCAGCATGGCGGTTTTGCGCGCTTTGTTGACGCTCCAGCCTATTTTGATAAAGTAGGAGGACAGTCCGCCGCCCAGCATGGAGCCGACGTCAGAGATGATGTACACCGTGGTCAGATAGGGGATTAAATCCACACCGCGGATGCTGTGATTTTTAGCTAGAAATTTCGGCAACCAGAACAGGTAAAACCACCATATGGGATCGGTCATCATTTTGCCCAGAGCGACGGCCCAGAGTTGACGATAACCGAACAATTTTTTCCACGACGTTTTTTCAGTCAACGGTTCTTCCGCACCGTCTTCAATATAGACCAGCTCCTTGGCCTCCAGGCGTTTGTGCTTTTGCGGCTGATCATACAAGTACCACCAGCCGAACAGCCAGAGAAAGCCCAAAGCGCCGGTCACGATGAAAGCGCCCTGCCATCCCCAGTGGGCGGCGATCAACGGCACAACCATGGGGGCGATGATGGCGCCGATGTTGGTGCCGCCGTTGAAAATGCCGGTGGCCAGAGCGCGCTCGCTTTTGGGAAACCACTCTGCAATGGTTTTAATCGAGGCAGGGAAATTGGCCGCTTCGCCGATGCCGAGAAAAAAGCGGGCGACGCCGAAACCAAACGCCGACTTGGCCAAAGCATGGGCCATGGCGGCGATGGACCACCAGATGATCGCTATCGTGAATCCCAGTTTGGTGCCGATGCGATCGATGATACGGCCGGCAAAAAGCATCATTACAGCATAAGCCAGTTGGAAGGCGATGACGATACGGCCGTAGGCCAGTTCGCTCCAGCCGATCTCCACCTCCAGGTCCGGCGCCAGAATGCCGAGAACCTGGCGATCGATATAGTTGATGGTGGTGGCAAAGAACAACAGCGCACAGATATACCAGCGCAAATGTTTGATCTTGAATAAGGGCTTTTTCTCCATCAAAGTGCCGTTGAAATTTTCCTGCGTTTCGCGAGGCATGTAGTGGTTCCTTCCCAAACGGGGTTCATATAACAGTCTGTCGGCCTGCGCCGGGTTGCAAACTAGGCGGTTTTTCACGACAGACGCAGGGCCTTCCGGCTCATAAATGACGCAATTTAACCTCAAACCTTATCTTTTGCAAGCTATTTATTTCATTTTCATTGACATTTTTTTTTGAATTGGGTATATTTAAACCGGTTAGAGCTATGCGCCACAAAGCAGTACGGCTCTTTGGATCCACCGGTTTTTCCCTGCGCGTGTTTGATGTAATTATAAATAAATTAAGTAATAATTTTAAGGCCTTTTTTAGTCGGCCGGCATCAGGCGCCAATGACCCCAGTAATCTAAAGCGGTTCAAATAGCTCATGACCATTCAGGATATCGCCCGGCTGGCCGGTGTGTCTTCCGCCACGGTCTCCGGCGTGCTCAACAACAGCCCTTTGGTGAGCGCCAAGACCACTAAACGGGTTTTGGCGATCATCGAGGAGCACAATTACCAGCCCAACCACCTCGCACGGGCACTGGCCTTGCGTCAGACCGGCATCGTCGGTCTTTTGATCAAGGATATCTCGAATCCGTTGTACAGCCGGATCGCTCTGGGTGTTGAGCAGGCGTGCGAACAAAAGCAGTACACCGTGATCATCGGCAATACTCATAAACAATGGCAGCGCGAAGTGCGCTACGTCTCCCTGCTCAAACAGCGGCGCCTGGACGGTCTCATTCTGCTGCCCTTGCAAAAGGGGGTGGACCTCGGCCATATCCATGAGCTGAAGCAGGCGCACTTTCCTTTTATTCTGCTGGGCGAAGTGCCGGGCATCGACGCAGATGTGGTGCGCGCCGACGATGAGCAGGGGGCAAGGACCGCCACTGAGCATCTTATCCATCTGGGCAGGAAAAACATCGCCTATCTCAATGGTCCGGATACCGCTCTGGCCGGCGACCGGCGTTGCCGCGGCTATCAGACCGCACTGGCCGCTCACGATCTGGTGGCCAAGCCGGAGCTGGTGTGGCCCGGCGGTTGGCGGTTGCAGGACGGGTATCGGGCCGGTCAGCAGTTCGGCGTGTCTTCGGCCGCCCGCGCCGACGCGGTGTTGTGTTACAACGATTCGCTGGCCATCGGCTTTATGCGCGCTCTAACCGAACAGGGCATTCGCGTTCCCGATGATGTGGCGGTGGTGGGATTCGACGATGCCGGCCTGGGCGGCTATCTGCAAACCGCACTGACGACGGTGGCGCAACCCGCCCTGGAGATCGGACGATGCAGCGCCGATCTTTTACTGCAGCGCATCGCGGCCAAAGAGAACGGGGGAACCACGCAAAAAATGTATCTAGCCACCCGCCTGGTCGTTCGCGAATCATGCGGAGCGCTCAGCCGCGGTTCTTTTCACAGCAGTCCCGTGGATCCATCCCCTATCAAACAGACAGAGGGCAACCATCAATGGCAGGAGGTCGCAACGTGAGTTTCTTGGAAGAAATGTTCAGTCTCAAAGGCCGCGTGGCCGTGGTCATCGGCGGCGGCGGGGTTCTTGCCGGCGCCATGGCCGATGGCCTGGCCAGAGCCGGAGCGGATATCGCTATTCTGGATTTGTCGTTGGAAAACGCTCAGGCCGCGGCTCAGCGCGCCGAAGCGTTGGGAGTGCGCAGCCTTGCGCTGCAGCTGGACGCCACCTCCAAGGAGGGGTTGAGCAAGGCACAAGCCGCTGTGCGTGAGGCACTCGGTGAAGCGACCATTTTAATCAATGCGCCCGGCATCAATTCCAGCACGCCGTTCTTTGATATTCCGGAAGAGGAATTCGACAGAATCATGAAGGTGAATTTAAAAAGCATGTTTCTGGCCTGCCAGATATTCGGCAAAATGATGGTGGCCGGCGGCAAGGGCGGAAGCATCATCAACATCAGTTCAGCCTCCTCCGGTCCGCCGCTCTCCAAGGTGTTCACCTACAGTCTGTCCAAAGCGGCGGTCAACAATCTGACGTTGTTTCTGGCGCGCGAATGGGCCACTCAGGGCGTACGGGTCAATGCCATTGCCCCGGGCTTTTTTCCCGCGGAACAGAATCGCAAGATTTTGACTCCGGAGCGGGTGGCGGATATCATGAAGCATACGCCGATGAACCGGTTCGGTGAGGCGGAGGAGCTGGTGGGTGCAGCCATATGGCTCGCTTCGCCCAGAGCCTCGTCCTTTGTCACCGGCGCGGTGATCCGGGTGGATGGCGGTTTTACCGCCATGACCATCTAAACCCGTTTTTCCGGGAGCGGCTGAGTCCTATGAGCGATTGAAATCATCTTTTCATTCCCATGAGTATTAACATTCCGGCGCGGCCGGCCGCGCCAAGCAAAGGAGAGAAGATCTATGGAAAAATGCGATATCGGCCTGATCGGCCTGGCGGTGATGGGTGAAAACCTCATCCTCAACATGGAGCGCAATGGTTTTTCCGTGGCGGTGTACAACCGCACGGTAAGCAAAGTCGACCAATTCATCAACGGTCGCGCCGTGGGCAAAAACATTATCGGCTGTCATACCATCGAAGAGCTGGTGGCGAATTTAAAAAAGCCGGCTAAAATCATGCTCATGGTCAAGGCCGGACAGGCGGTGGATGATTTCATCGAACTGTTGCTGCCGCATCTTGATCCGGGCGATATCCTCATCGACGGCGGCAACAGCCATTATCCGGACACCATGCGCCGCACTAAGTATCTCGAGTCCAAGGGCTTTAATTTCATCGGCACCGGCGTATCCGGCGGTGAAGAAGGCGCCCTGCTGGGCCCGTCGATCATGCCCGGCGGCTCCCCCCAAGCATGGCCTCACGTCAAGCCGATCTTTCAGGCCATTGCCGCTAAAGTGGCGGATGGTTCGCCCTGCTGTGACTGGGTGGGCAATGACGGCGCCGGCCATTTTGTCAAGATGGTGCACAACGGCATCGAATACGGCGACATGCAGATGATCTCCGAGGCCTACTGGCTGCTGAAAAATATCGGGCTGACCCAAAAAGAGCTGGCCCGGGTTTTTGAGAAATGGAACAAGGGTGAATTGGACAGCTATCTGATTCAAATCACCGCTGAGATCATGGCGAAAAAGGATGAGGACACTAAAAAATACATGGTGGACATGATCTTGGATACGGCGGGTCAAAAGGGCACCGGCAAGTGGACCAGCATGGCGGCGCTGGATCTGGGCATTCCGGCCCAGACCGTGGCCGAGGCGGTGTTCGCCCGCGCCATGAGCGCCATCAAAGAGGAACGCGTGCAGGCCTCTCAAGTGCTGAGCGGCCCCAAGATCCGCTTCACCGGCGATAAAAAGGCTTTTATCGAAATGGTACGCCGGGCGCTGTATGCCTCGAAGATCTGCTCCTATGCCCAGGGCTTCCAACTCATACGCGCCGCTGCGGCTGAGTACAAGTGGGATCTCAAATACGGCCAGATCGCGCTGATGTGGCGAGAGGGCTGCATCATCCGCGCACAATTCCTCGGCAAGATCAAAGAGGCCTTTGATCGCAATCCGGCTCTGCAGAACCTGCTGATGGATCCCTATTTTAAAAAGATCATTGAAAGCAATCAAGCCGCCTGGCGCACGGTGGTGGCTAAAGCGGTCAAGATGGGCATTCCGGTTCCGGCCTTTTCCTCCGCCCTGGCCTATTTCGACGGCTATCGCAGCGAGCGGCTGCCGGCCAATCTGCTGCAGGCCCAGCGCGACTATTTCGGCGCCCATACGTATGAACGGGTGGATCAACCGCGCGGCAAATGGTTTCACACCAATTGGACCGGTCGCGGCGGCGCCACCAGTTCTTCAACGTATACCGCGTAGAGGGGGCATCCCATGACCGGTTATGGCAGTGCCATTGAAAAGTTGCAGGAGCCACAGGTTCAACAGATCGTCGCCGAGGCCTTCGCCGATGCACGGTTCGACAACCGGAAAATACTGTTCATCATTCCGGACCACACGCGCACGGCGCCCATCGATGTGATGTTCCGGTGCCTGTATCGCACGCTGGCGCCGCGCCTGCCTGCGGTGGATTTTTTGGTCGCCCTGGGCACGCACCCGCCCATGAGTGCGGACGCCATCAACCAGCGCGTCGGCATCACCGCGGTCGACCGGCAGGAGAAATATCCCAAGGCCCGGTTTTTCAACCATCACTGGAAAGATCCGGATCAGTTGGTCAGCGTCGGCACGATCGGCACCGCAGAGGTGGAGGCGCTTTCTGAAAATCGGCTGCATCAGGCGGTGGATGTGGTGATCAACAAGATGGTGCTGGAGTATGATCTGCTGGTCATCGTCGGGCCTACTTTTCCACATGAGGTGGTGGGCTTTTCCGGCGGCAATAAATATCTTTTTCCCGGAATCGCCGGCCAGGAGATCATCGATATGTTTCACTGGCTGGGCGCTCTGATCACCAACCCGCGCATTATTGGGACAAAAAATACGCCGGTTCGCCGGGTGGTGGACAAAGCGGCGTCGTTGCTGCCCATCGAACGGCTCTGCTTTAGTCTGGTGGTCAAAGGGGAAGAGCTGGCTGGTCTCTATTTCGGCACGCCGGAACAGGCCTGGTCCGCGGCAGCGGACCTCTCCGACCAACTGCACATCGTCTATAAAGACCGGCCCTATCACACCGTTCTCTCCTGTGCACCGAAAATGTACGACGAGCTGTGGACCGGTGGCAAATGCATGTACAAACTCGAACCCGTTGTGGCCGACGGAGGCACGCTGATCATCTATGCGCCGCACATCACCGAGGTGTCGGTCACGCACGGTGCGCTCATTGAAAAGTTCGGCTATCACGTACGCGATTATTTTGTCAAACAGTGGGATCGCTTCAGCGGTTTTCCTGCCGGCGTGCTGGCGCACTCTACGCATGTGAAAGGCGTCGGCACGTTTGAACAAGGCGTGGAAAAGCCGCGCATTCAGGTCGTCTTGGCCACCGGGATCCCCGAGTCTCTGTGCGCCAAGATCAACCTCGGTTACCGGGACCCGGCCACTATCGATCCCCGTCGGTTCATGGACCGGGAGGCTGAGGGCGTGCTCTATGTGGCCAAAGCCGGCGAGATGCTCTATCGCCTGAAGAACGATCCGTTCAAATGATGATTCAGCGCCACGATTACCTGATCGCTGTTGATTCGGACGGGTGCGCTTTTGACACTATGGAGATCAAGCACCAGGAGTGCTTGATCCCCAATACCATCCGCTGCTGGCAGCTTCAGCCGATCAGCGGTTATGTCCGCCGGCTGGCCGAGTTCATCAACCTGCGTTCGACCTTTCGCGGTTTGAACCGGTTTCCCGCTCTGATCAAGCTGTTCGATTGGCTTCAGGAATGGCCGGATTTGCAAACGGCGCAGCGATACGTTCCCGCTGCGCCGGCTTTACGGCGCTGGGTGGCGCAATCGAATGACTGGAGCCGTACGGCGCTGGCCCGAGAGATCGAAAACAATGATGCCGCTGACCTGCGCCAGGCCCTGGCGTGGAGCGAAGCGATCAACCGTTCGGTGCGTGACAGGGTGACAGGCATCGCCCCGTTCGCCGGGGTGGCGGAAAGCCTGTCTTTGGTCTCCGCCTGGGCGGATGTGATCGTCTGCTCTGTGGCCAACCAGGAGCAGCTGGTGAGGGAATGGCATGAACACGGCTTGGATCGACAGGTCGCCCTGATCGCCGGTCAAGAGTCCGGGGGCAAAACGGAGATCCTGCGTTTGGCGGTGCAAGGCCGCTATCAGCCGGATCATGTTCTGATGATCGGGGATGCCCCGTCGGATAAGGCCGCTGCCGATGAAAATGGCGTGGCGTTTTATCCCATTCTGGCCGGTCGCGAGGCGGCCTCGTGGGGCTATTTTTGTCAGGAGGCGGCTGAGCTCTTTCGCGCCGGCCAATATCGCCGCCTGTGCGAGCCTGAATGGATAGCCCATTTTAACAGAAATCTGCCGCTGTACCCCGATTGGCAGACGTTGTGACATCGGTCCATACCGGGTTGGCAAATTCAGAGGGATGAATCGAGCGATAAAATAATCTAAAATTATTTACTTTTCGAACAAGTATTCAACGACGACACGAAGAATCTGGAATTTGACGAATTATCAATTCGAGTCATAGGCTGTGCCATTGAGGTTCATCGACTTTTAGGGCCCGGCCTACTAGAATCCGCCTATGAGCAATGTCTGGCCAGAGAATTCTCCTTGGCCGATGTTAGTTTTGAGATTTAAAAATACATACCTGTATCATATAAAGGCATTCCATTGGATGGCGGATACCGGCTGGATTTGTTCGTTGAGAACAGGCTCATTCTTGAGATAAAATCAGTAGATAAATTATTGCCGATTGATAAAGCACACATTTTAACCTATATGAAATTGGCCAAGGGATCAGTCGGCTTGTTGACTAACTTTAATGTCGATCTTTTAAAGGAAGGGATCAGAAGATTCGGTTTGTAAAATCTTCAAGAACTTGGTGCGCTCGTGGTTTTAACAGCTTGCCAACCCAAGCGTTAACCAGATGCAGCCCCCTCTCCATTCCCAACCGCCGCTGCACTGGTTACGCTTTTTGTTAACCACCTCATTCATGAAAAACCAGTTGACTTTTAGTAGCTTTTAAGCTACATTAGGGTATGGAATCAAAACTGAAAAAATTGCTCGAATATATCACCGAAGATGGCAAGTGCCCTTTCGATGATTGGATAAA
>CAZKQR010000190.1:0-8101 GCA_964554965.1 uncultured Cytophagia bacterium
TGATGTAACTGAGCAAGCCGAGCGCGCCGGCCGCCATCAGCATTCGCGGCACGGCGGTCAGACGCAGGCGCGCCATGGTGGATTCGATGACGCCGACGGCGGTGGCGATCAAAAAGAGCACGGCGGCGGCGATGACCGGCTGCAGCCAGCGGGGCGAGGGAAAACTGGAGATGATCACCAGCGTGATGAACATGGACCAGATCCACAACTTGAGTGCAGCGCCGTAAAGGATATAGGCCAGGTCGGGTCCGCTGTGATCCAGCACCATGACTTCGTGGATCATGGTCAGTTCCAGATGCGTGGTCGGATCGTCCACCGGAATGCGGCAGTTTTCCGTCAACAGAGCGGCGAACAGGCTCACCAGCAATAACGCCAGCGCAGGGCTGTCGGCATAGTTGATGCCGGCGGCATGGCTTTCGAATATGGACGACAGCGACAGCGAATTGGTAAACCGCGCCAACGTGGCCAGAGAGAGGAAAAATATCAGCTCGGCAAAAATGGAAAAGAAGGCCTCGCGGCTGGCGCCCATGCCTTCAAAGGCCGATCCGGTGTCCAGCGCCGCCAGAATGGTGAAAAACCGGCCCAGAGCGAACAGATAGGCGAAGAGGATGAGATCAGCCTGAAAGGAGAGCAGGGCGCCGTATCCGGGCAACGGCAACAGACACAACGCGGCGATGAGGGCGGACAAGGTCACCATGGGCGCCAAATAAAAAAGCGGACTGGTGCTTTTGCTGTACACCGCGCCCTTGCGCAACAGGCGAAACAGATCATGATAGGGCTGCAGGACAGGAGTGCCCTTGCGGCCGGCGAACAGGGCTTTGACACGGACGATCCATCCGGTCAGCAGAGGCGCCGCCAGCAGAGACGCGATAAAGAATACCAAGGCGGGAAGTTTCATCGCAGCCCTCCAAACCAGAAGAGCAACGCCAGCAGTGCGACAGCGATATAGAGGATGTACAGCGAAATACGGCCGCGCTGCATCCACTGCAGCTGGTGAAAGAGCCAGGCGATGGCAGCGAACAACGGACGATACCCTTTTTCAATAAACAGATCCGGTGTGTGCGAGATATATTTTCCCGTCTCTGGAAAATAGCCCTGCGGCGTCTCTTGGACCGTGTGAGTGTGCAACAACCAGTTTGTCTGGTCGATCACCGGCTGAACAAAAGAAGAGGCGGTGTACTGCATGCGGCTGTCGGGCTCGAGATAGCCGCAATCCCAAGTGCCTGACTTCTGAACCCCTTGAACAGCCAACGGTCTGCGGCGTAGCCACCACAACAGCAGGAAAGTGCCGGCGACGATCACGGCGATGAGCGAGAGATAGATCAGCGGCCGTGCTATTTTCATCAATTCAGCGTTGATGGTCTCCCACGCCAGAGGGGTTGTGGCGACCAGCACCGGTTTGAGCAGGGGCAGGACCAGGATCGGCGCCAGACCCAACAGCACGCACAACGCCGCCAGGATAATCATGGGAATCCGCATGCTGCCCACCGGATCCGCGGCGTTGGCGCCGGCCGCCGTCCGGCTTTCACCTAAAAAGATCACGCCCACTGCTTTGGTAAAGCAGGCCACGGCTAAGCCGCCGATGGCCGCCAATCCCAACAGGCTCATCAGCGGCAGAGCGGTCATCCCCTTGGCCACAGAGGCCACTGCGCTGAACGAGGCGAAATAGATCATCAGTTCGCTGACAAAGCCGTTCAGCAACGGCAGCCCGGAGATGGCCGCTGCTCCGATCAAAAACACCGCGGCGGTTACGGGCATGCGCTTCTGCAGTCCGCCCAGCTGATCGATCTCCAACGTGTGCAGCTGTTGCTTCACCGCGCCGGCGGCCATAAAGAGCAGACTCTTAAAGATGGAATGATTGAGCACGTGCAAAAGGCAACCAGCGAAGCCAAAGACGATGAGCGTGTTTTCCTGCAGATTCAGACCAAGCACGCCCAATCCCAGGCCAATGGCCATGATGCCGATGTTCTCGACGCTGTGATACGCGAGCAGCCGCTTGAGATCGTGTTGCGCCAGAGCATAGAGAACGCCCAGCAGGCCGGTGATCAATCCGATTCCCACCAGCACAGCGCCCCACCAATACAACGGCATGGTCAACCAGGAGAGAGTGCGCAGCAGGCCGTAGAGGCCCATCTTGATCATCACTCCGGACATCAGGGCGGAGACATGGCTGGGCGCCGCCGGATGCGCTTCCGGCAGCCACACGTGCAGCGGAACGAACCCCGCTTTGGCGCCGAATCCGATCAGGCTGAGAAGAAAGAGCAGACTCTGGGTTTTTTGATCTGCGAGGATGATGCGGCCAAAGTGGATGAAATCCATGGAGCCGCCGGTTTTTCCCGCGAACAGCCAGAACAGCAGAAACAGAAAAACGACGCCGATGTGCGCTGCGATTAAATAGATCAGCCCGGCCTTTTGCGTCTGCGGCTTTTCATCCTCAAAGGTGACGAGGAAAAAAGCGGCCAGGGACATGATCTCCCAGGCGATGATGAACAACAGTCCGTTGGCCGCCGTCGCCACCAGCGCCATGCCCAGTACCAGAAGGTTGAACCAAAAGAAAGAGACGCCTCGCGTCGCTGCGGCGCCTTCGCCGCCAAGATACCCGGCGCCATATACGGCGGCCAGGGAGGCGATGGTAAAGATGATCAGCAGAAAAAACGCGGAGAGCGCGTCCACTGCCAGGGTAAACGAACCATAGGGAAGGGAAAGAGACAGATCGATGAACACCGGTTCAGTGAAGAACAATCCCTGGACCGCTGCCGGCGCGGCCAAAAGACCGGCCAGCGGCGTGCCGACAGCCCCCAAACGTCTGGCGGCGGTTTCTTTGCCGCGGCAGAGCACTGCGGCGATGCCGCTGATAAGGAGCAGCATCAGGGCGAAAAGGAAGAGCAGGGCCGGCAGACTCATGACGCCGCCTTGCCAAAGTCCGGCTCGATCTGTTTCAACCGGTCGAGGATCTCTTCGCGGATGCCGGGCTGGGCGAGGATTTTGCGCCAGGATTCATCTTTGAGCGCATAGGAGAGGCGCGACAGCAGATGCAGATGCGCGCGAATCGTCGGGCTGACCAGCGTGAATATGATATTTACCGGAATCCCGTCCGGAGCATCGAAATCGATCGGCGTTTCGAGAAAAGAGAGCGAGATGATGGGCCTGGAGACGTGCAACACGATGGGACTGCGCGGATGCGGGATGGCGATGCCGTTGCCGATCGCCGTGGAACCCAGCGACTCGCGCGCCATCAGTACCTGGAGGAGAAAGTCGATGTCCACTTCCTCCGGCAGCCGTATCTGCGCGACAATGGAGCGCAGAACGCTCTCTTTGTCTTTGCCGCCGACCCGGTAATAGATGCCGCCTGCCTCAAGGGCTCTGGACAGAGTCGGCAGCTCGCCGGTCTCCGGCTCGGAAAAAATGGCCGGAGAAACCGGAATCTTTTGCGCTGTCGCCCATTCCAGCATCTCCACGCGGTTGAAGCGGTACTGTTCGTTCACCTTGTAGGCCGGCAGGTTGGTGGATTGGATCCAGCGGTAGATAGTCCGTTCACTGACATTAAACAGCCTGACTACGTCTTTTACCGTCAATTCCATGATAGCTATGCACCTTGCTCGTCAAGTTTCAAAAGGCTATGACAATTGCGACACAATGTAGACAATAATGCATAAATCTGCAAAGACTTTTTCATGTATTGCTTTTTCCTTTCCCGACGCGTATATTATCTTTACATGAAGCTGACGTAAATGAGGATAGAGATCCGTGAAGATTGACACTCTGGTTCTGGGGCCCTTTCAAGCAAATTGTTACTTACTTTCCTGCGATGACGGGCTGGGGGCAGCGCTCGTCGATCCTGGGGATGACGCTGCCCGGATCATCCGGGCGGTGGGCGACCGTTCCGTGTCGCATATTTTTCTGACCCATGCCCATATCGATCATATCGGCGCCGTGGCAGAGCTGCAGCGCCGCTATAAGGCGCAAGTGGTGTTGGATGAGCGGGAGCTCCCTTTGCTGGAGAACGCCGGGAGGCAGGCCGCGATGTTCGGACTGCCGGCGCCGGAGAGTTTTGTCCCGGACCACTATGCTCAGGACAATGGCCTTTTTTCTTTTGCCGGCGTGACCGTTCAGGTGCTCTCCACGCCCGGCCATTCTCCCGGCGGGCTCTCTTTTCTCGTCGGTGATCAGGTCTTTACCGGCGATACGCTTTTCTACGACAGCATCGGCCGCACCGATTTACACGGCGGATCGGCGATGGTGCTGCTCCATTCGATACAAACCCGGCTATTTATTCTGCCGGGACACACTCAGGTTTTTCCCGGTCATGGGCCTGCCACCACCATCGATCGTGAGAGGCGCTGCAACCCATTCTTTTGACTTGCCTTTCAAGTAAAAAATAACTAAACTGATATGCTATAGAGTAATTGCACCTTGCCATGGATCAAACAAGGGAGCCATTATGGCGGACGTGCTGCAAATCACAGGGCCTTTGGTGCGGGTGCGTGAGGATGAGTGCAAGGGTTGCGGCCTGTGCATCGAGGTATGCCCTGAGAAAGTGCTTTTTGAACAAACACATTTAAACCGGATGGGCTATCACCCGACCGGATACCGTGGACAAGGGTGCATTGGATGCGGCTTTTGTTTTTACCAGTGTCCGGAGCCGGGTGCGATCACGGTGTATAAAAAAGGGTATGTTGGAGAGGAGGTACGATGATATGGCCAAGCAGCTCATCAAGGGAAATGATGCTGTAGTCAAGGGCGCCATTCTGGCCGGTTGCCGGTTTTTTTTCGGTTATCCGATCACGCCTGCCTCCGAGATCGCAGAGGATGCTGCTTATTATCTGCCTCTGGTCGGAGGCGTTTTTTTACAGGCCGAGAGTGAGATCGCGTCCATCAACATGGTGTATGGCGCCGCCGGATGCGGCGTGCGCGCCATGACCGCCTCTTCCAGTCCGGGCATCAGTTTGAAAATGGAGGGCATTTCCTATTGTGCGGGTGCAGAGCTGCCGTTGGTGTTGGTGGATGTAAGCCGTGGTGGGCCGGGTTTGGGCAATATCGGTCCGGAGCAGGGCGACTATAATCAAATCGTCAAAGGCGGGGGCCATGGCAACTACAAGTTGATCGTGCTGGCGCCGAACAGCAGTCAGGAGATGTGCGACCTGACGATGCTCTGTTTCGAATTGGCGGACCGCTATCGCACACCGGTGGTTTTGATGGCCGATGGTTTTATCGGCCAGATGATGGAGCCGGTGGAATTTCCGCCGGCGGTGGACCATCTGCCGGAAAAACCCTGGGCGATCCAGGGCGATGAGCAGGATGAAAACCGCATCATCACCTCCATCCAGTTGGAACCCGAGTTGCTGGAAAAGCACAACCAGCATCTGCAGGACAAATACGCTACGATCAGCAAGAACGAGGTGCGCTACGAGGATTATCAGGTCGAGGACGCCGAGTTCGTGATCATCGGCTATGGCGTGGTCTCACGCATTCTGCAGACCGTGGTCGATGATCTGCGCCGTCAGGGCAAGAAGGTGGGCATGGTGCGGCCCATCTCGTTGTGGCCTTTCCCTTCCGCGCATCTGGCCGAGGTGGCGGCGAAGGTCAAAGAATTTCTGGTTGTCGAATTATCCAATGGTCAAATGGTGGACGACGTGCGCCTGGCCGTGGAGTGCCGAATCCCGGTTCATTTTTACAACCGCATGGGGGGCATGGTCCCCTCGACGGAAGAGATCACCGCAAAGGTGCTGACTCTTTTGGAAGGGCGTTGATATGGTCGACAAAGTGCTGGCCAAGTCGGAGAGCTTTTATAAAATTTACGAACGCAACACCGGCGCGAACAAGGAGAGCACGCACTATTGTCCGGGCTGCGGCCACGGCGTGCTGCACAAGCTCATCGCCGAGGCGCTGGACGATTTTCACCTGCGCGAGCGCACGGTGCTGGCCAGTCCGGTGGGCTGCAGCGTGTTCGCCTATTATTACTTCCGCATGGGCAATGTGCAATGCGCGCACGGCCGTGCTCCGGCTGTGGCCACCGGCATCAAACGCAGCCTGCCTCATTCGATCGTCATCAGCTATCAGGGCGACGGCGATCTGGCGGCCATCGGCGGCAACGAGATCCTGCAGGCGGCCAACCGGGGTGAGAACATGACGGTTTTCTTTGTCAACAACGCCATCTATGGCATGACCGGCGGCCAGATGGCGCCCACCACGCTGGTGGGGCAGCGCACCACCACCTCGCCCTACGGCCGCAATCCGGGCAACGAGGGCTTTCCGATCCGCATGTCCGAGCTGATCAGCCAGCTGGAGGCGCCGGTGTATGTGGAACGGGTGGCGTTGACCGACGCCAAGAACACCAACAAGGCGCGGCGTGCGGTGCGCAAGGCGCTGCAGCTGCAGATGGAGAACAAGGGCTTTAGCCTGGTGGAAGTTCTTTCCGCCTGTCCTTCGGGCTGGAAGATGTCGCCGGTTCAGGCCAAAGAGTGGATCAACGATTCCCTGATCAAACAGTTTCCCCTGGGCGTGTATCGCGACCGCAGCGAAAGCGTGCCGGCCGCTGAGAGCAAACGCTTTGTCTTTCAGAGCGCGGATCTGTGGAACAAGCTGGATATTCCCACCCAGGAGCCGCTGGCGGGCGCTGGTCAGCCCTGGGCCGGGCCGCAGGAGGATCCGCGCATCAAGCTGGCCGGATTCGGCGGCCAGGGCGTGCTGGTTCTGGGGCTGATGCTGGCGCAGGCGGGCATGCAGTCCGGATTGCACGTCTCCTGGATTCCGTCCTATGGGCCGGAGATGCGCGGCGGCACGGCCAACTGCCACGTCAATCTGTCGCATCGCCGCATCGGCTCTCCGGTGGTCTCCCGTCCTACTGTTCTGGTGGCGATGAATCTGCCGTCGCTGGAGAAATTCGAGGAGGAGGTGGCGGCCGGCGGGCTCATCATGTATGATTCCTCGCTGATCGACCGGCCGCCGCAGCGGAAGGATGTGCAGATCCTCGCCATTCCCGCTACGGAGATGGCGGATCAGTTGGGCAACACTCGCATCGCCAACATGGTGATTCTCGGCGCCTATATCGCGCTCACCGGCTGTCTGTCCAAGGAATCGATCGCGGCTGCGCTTCCGGCGGTGGTCAAGCGCAAAAACCTGGTGCCGCTGAACCTGCAGGCGCTGGAAAAGGGGATGGAATTTGTTGCTTCTTCGCGGCACTAAAATGACGCTCAGCCGTCGATCAGCCGGTTGAGAGACAACGTGTTGGAACTGAAACCATTGAATACGCACTCCAACGGGGCGGGCGGGTCACTGAGAGAAAAAATTTTTAACGACCTTTTGCCTTTTGTCAACAAACCGGGTCGCTACATCGGCAACGAGGTGAATATCCGGCGGAAAAATCCGGACGAATGGGCTGTTCGTTTCGCCCTGGTTTTTCCCGATGTCTATGAAGTCGGCATGTCCTACCTCGGATTTCCGATCCTTTATCATCTGCTCAACCGGATGCCGGGTGTGTATGCTGAACGAGCGTTCGCCCCGTGGACCGACATGGAAGCGCAAATGCGTGAGCAGGGGGTTCCTCTTTTTTCCCTCGAGACGTTTTCTTCCTTACGCGATTTCGATGTGGTGGGCTTTACGCTGCAGTATGAGCTGCACGCCACCACGCTCCTCAACCTGATCGATCTGATCGGTGTGCCGGTGTGGGCGAAAGAGCGCAGCGAGGGTCCCCTGTTGCTGGCCGGCGGACCTTCGGCCTTTAATCCGGAGCCCATGGCGGATTTTTTTGATGCGTTCGTGATCGGCGATGGGGAAGAGGTGATCCAGGAGATCGCAGAGTTGGTGGCCAGCGGAAAGAAACAGGCATGGGATCGTCTTACCCTTCTCCGCGCGCTGGCCGGCCTGCAAGGCGTGTATGTGCCCCAATTCTATCAACCCGCTTTTGACGCTGCCGGCCGGTTCAGCGGGCTGACGGTCACAGAGCCCGGCGTCCCTGAAACGGTTCGCGCCCGCATCGTTGAAACGTTGGCGCCGCAGAACTATCCGGAAAAACCTCTGGTGCCGGTGATCCCCACCACCCATGATCGGGTCTCGCTGGAGATCGCCCGAGGCTGTTCGCGCGGCTGCCGATTCTGCAACG
>CAZKQR010000191.1:0-8069 GCA_964554965.1 uncultured Cytophagia bacterium
GATGGGATTCAACGCCTGGATGGCTTCCAAAATGCTGAACTGCAGACGCCGCGCTTCGATCAGATCTCCCTCCTGATAGCAGTCCTGCAACGCCTCCATGACCTGCGGATAAAAATTGGCGCCGCCGCCTACACAGCCGACCGCGCCCACAGACAGATCCTGCAAAAATACCGTCTCTGAACCGGAGAAAACCGAGATGCGAGAGCTGACCGCCGAGGTCATCAGGCCCATCCGCTCGCCGTTCAGCGTGCGGTATTTAATGGCGACCAGATGACGGAATTTGTTCACCATCTCCGACATCGTCTCGGGCGCGACCGAATGCTCTCCCTCGCCGCGCGGATCATAGACCATGAACGGGACCTCCAACACCTCGTCGACGGCCTGGTAATAATCAAAGATGGCCTGCTGAGTGCCGGGAATATGGGTGGGGATCACCACACCGACCCCATCGCAGCCCGCTTTTTGCGCATAGCGGGTGAGCTCGAGCGTTTCGGCCAAACTGCCGGCGCCGGTGCCGGCGAAGAGCAGACGCCGTCTGCCGTTGGTGCGGACGATACAATCGATGATCTCTTTGCGCTCAGCAACGCTCAATAAGGAATATTCGCCGGATCCACCCATGGGAAACAGAACCGATACCGCCGACCGACAGAGCCAGTCGACCAGTTTTTCCAGCACCGGAAAGTCGATGCTCTGATCCTCTTTGAAAGGGGTCAGGATGGGAACGGCAATGCCGCGATAAGGGGTGGTGTTGGAGTTTTGCGTCTTTACTTTCATTTTTTCACCTTTTGGTTAGGATTAAGTAGGAAACAGGGTAAACTCGGACAAAAAGGAAGCCAGGCATCCCAGCGCCGGTAAATGATCACCGGTCTCAGCCCTTTTCCTCCAGCCTGGGCAAGACCACCTCTTCGATCAGCTCCTGCTGAATGGATTTGACGATGGTCATGGATGTGTTGATTTTTTCCAGCAAGCCCTCCTTGGTCTCCATCTGCCCCGGCGTCGAGAGGATCTCTGCGAGCAGATTGAGGTACTCGATGTTCAGCCGGTCATCCGCTGCGATGGCCAAGCGATGCAGGTTGCGCATGGTGCGCAAAAAATCATATTGGCGCGCCAGCACGGTCATCTGATTGGCATACTCGGGCAGAATGGTTTGAAAAGTGCGAAAGATGGCATAGTTGGATTGCTGCACCACTTCAAACTGCGCGCGGAAAATATCCAGCATCATCTCGATGTCGCGCAATCCGCCGGGACTCTCTTTCAAGCTGATCGCGTTGAGCTTTTCCGCCGCGTAGACCTGATGACGATGACGGATCTCCTCCAGCATCGCCTGGCTGTAATCATGCTTTTGCCCAAAGATGTGCGGCCGGACGATGAATTCGAAAAATCCGTCCCGCAGGCGATCGCTGCCCACCACCATGCGGGCGCCGAGGAGCTGCGACTGATCGACAAAGGTGTCCATCTGCTGGTTCTGTAAAAGCGCCTTGAGCTCACGAATAGTGCAGGCGAAGGAGCCGGTGTACTCGGCGAGCCGGTAGTGGGGCAGAATCCCGGAGCGCGCGATCTCGGTGTGCATGCGCATCAGAATGGCCTCATAATACGCTTTGATCTCTGCCGACTCGCTGTCGACGAGGATGATCAAGTCGTAATCGTCGTCAAAGGCCTGACAGTGACCATAACCGCCGGTGACCAGAATGCTGATCAGGCTGCGATCGGGCTTGCGGGCCGGATCCTTCGCATCCACCTCCAGGGAGCAGATGTTAAAAAGCTGCTGCAGATACGCATCGGAGAAGCCGATGTACTCCTCCGCCACCTGGCTGTTGGAGGTGTTGGACAGAGCCAGGCGGCAGACACGCAGAAACTCGAAATCGTGGTACTCGGCCAGCTTTCGTCTACGTTCGCGATAGTTCAACAGCTGGTCCACCTGGCTGCACAGGCCGCGGCCGAACGCAGCCAGAGCATCGGGTTGATTGATCAGATCGATGAACTGCGGGTGGCAGGCGACGACTTTGGTCAGAATCCGCCGTACGAACCGGCTGGTGGTGAACTGCAGTTTGATCAGGCTGCACAGCCGGTCGCGATCGTTGAAGAGACGGCGGTCCCACACCTCGATCTGCAATTGTTCATAAAAACCCCGCCGGCTCTGTTCGGACAGATTTTCAATCAAGTCCACCATCATCTTGGGGTAATGGTTGAACACCACACTGATGCGGCGGACCTGGTCCGCTGTGATCTCCCGCTGCAAAAACTCGCGGAACATCGCCTCTCCCAGTTGCCCTTCACCGCGCTCAAAGAGCAGGTTGATAAACGCGAACAAAAGAAAATAAGAATTCTGTCCCCAATCCACCCAGCGGACCAGCGGGCCGGGGCGATCGCTTTGGCCGCTCTTGATCTCCTCCACCAGCCGCGAGAAATATTCGGGCGGCGCCTGCCGTAGAAGAATCATCACATCATCCCAGAAACGGGTGCCGCGGAAAAACTGCGCCGTGTCCAGCAGACGGTCGGACAATCCCGGAGCCGGCGCCACCGGCAGACGGGTGAACGAAGAGATGGAGGAGAGATGGCCCACCACATCCGGCAGCAGCGACAGGGTCACCTCTTTGGCCGTACGGGCATGGCGAAAGTAATCGGCCACCAGGCGGTCCACCGGCGTGGCGGCGCCGTTCTGCCTAAAGCCCATGGCTTCAGCGACCACCAACAGGTGTTCGCGCGCAGAAGCGTCTTCGCAAAAAATCTCCTCCTCTTCAGCCACCAGCAGTTGATACAGATAGCGAAACATCTCCAGAAAAGTCAACGCCGATTCCAGTTGGACATAGGCCGAGCGGCGGCCCGGATCACGGTACTGCAACGCCTCCAGCAACGCCCAGGCGTTGACCTGACGCAGGTTGAACATGGTCTTGGCGGCATAGAGTGAGGCCTTGATCATGCGCAGACCGTCCACCTTGGGATTCAACGAAGCGGCGGCAAATTCACGCAGAGCGAACGAACGCACTTCGCCGACGATGCCGCGGAGATAGCCTTCGTGAAATTTCCACTGCTCCGGCTGATGGCGATTAAAATAATAGCGCAGGGTCACCTGCTTGCGAAAATCAAAGAAAAGCCTGCGGCTGCCGAGGATGCGGGCGGCGCCCAACATCTCATTGAGAATGACGAAATCGTGGATTTCCGACTGCAGCAGCTCCTGATAATCCTCGATGGAGGCGGCGTAGGAATCATTGCTGCAGACATGCTCGGAGAGATGATAATGCGTGCCGATGGCCTTTTTCAGCATTTCGGCGTTCATGCGTGCAATGGCGGTGGTCAACACACCGCGCCCGTCGTACCCACGGTCGACCACGCCCAGGTCGATGTCGTCCTGATCGGATCGTGTGCCCACCCCCATGACGACAAATTCAACCGCTGCCTCCGGCGGCAGAAAAATTTTAAGCAATTCGCGCATATAGGCGGCTGTGATGCGGCGAAACCCATGGCCGATCCACAGCATGAACTGCTTGTACTCCTGCTGTTGATCGCTGGATTTCAACAGGTTGACCGCCAGGCTGTCAAGCGCGGTGAGCTTGAGGTGGAGAAACTGCAGGGCGAAATAGCAGCCGAGGTCAGCCAGCTTTTCCTCCTCCGTCTCCCCCCACCGGCTGAGACGCGCCATCTCCTCATCGTAACTGGGCGCACCATACCACAGATGGATCCGTTCCATCGCACCGTGCTTTTCGATCCGCCTGGCCAAGCCTTCCAGATGCTCGCTGATGGTGTAAAGATACTTTCTATGTTGATTGCCCAGCGGCAGGCAGCGGATTTTTAATCGATGTAACTGCTCGGTGTACGACATTCCCTTCTCGATCCTGTGGTATAATCGGTCATTCAACCATTATAGTTATTTTGCACTTAAAATTCAAGTCACAAATTTCATTTTTTTACTTGCTTATGAACAAATCAAATAATAATTTACCACGCACCTCCCGGATCCGTAGGGAATCATCCGGTTGCCTGTCACCCCCTTGAGAGAGGAGGCTTACCATGTCCGATGTATCAAGTCATGATCTCATCATCTTCGGGGCCGGATTGGCCGGTTTGCGGGCTGCCATCGAGGCCTCCCGGCAAAGCCGGGGCGGTCTGGACATTGCGGTGATCACCAAAAACCAGATGATGCGCGCCCACTCGGTAGCCGCAGAAGGAGGAACCGCCGCGGTCATGCGGCCGGATGACGGCGACAGCGTGGAACTGCATGCCTGGGACACCGTCAAGGGCAGCGACTTTCTCGCGGATCAGGATGTGGTCGATCTGTTCGTGCGTACCATGCCTGGAGAAATTCTCCAACTGGAGCACTGGGGCATTCCCTGGACCCGTAGGGAAGACGGACGGATCGCACAACGGCCCTTTGGCGGCCACAGCTATCCCCGCGCTGTGTTGGCCTCGGATAAGACCGGTTTTTTTGAGCTGCAGACGCTTTACGACACTCTGCTCCAATACAACACCGTGCACCATTACAATGAACATTTTGTCACCTCCATCCTCATCGACCAGGGGGCCTTTGCCGGCCTGACCGTGATCGACATGACCACCGGCCGGTTCAGATTCATCCGCGGCAAAGCGCTGCTCATCGCCTCAGGAGGTGCGGGCACCCTGTTCGGCTTTACCACCTATTCGCAGACCGTCACCGGAGACGGACTGGCCCTGGCCTATCGCGCCGGCATTCCGCTGGAGGATATGGAGTTTCTCCAATTTCATCCCACCGGACTGGTCCCTTCGGGCATTCTCATCACTGAGGCGTGCCGGGGTGAAGGCGGCTTTTTGCTCAACAACCGCGGCGAACGCTTTATGGAAAAATACGCGCCGCAAAAGATGGAGCTGGCGCCGCGCGATTTGATCTCCCGCTCCGAGATGATCGAAATTGAACAAGGCCGCGGTTATCAGGGGCCCAACGGATTGGACTATCTGTTCCTGGATCTGACGCACTTGGGCGCTGACCGCATCAACGAGCGCCTGCCGCTTATCCGCGAGGTGTGCATGGAGTTCAATGATCTGGAACCCATCACCGAACCCATCCCCATCCGGCCGGTGGCGCACTATTCCATGGGCGGTGTGGAGACCGACATCAACGGCGCCACTCGCGTCAAGGGCATCTGGGCAGCCGGCGAAGCCGCCTGCGTCAGCCTGCACGGCGCCAATCGTCTCGGCTCCAACTCGACCGGTGAATGTCTGGTGTGGGGCAAAATCGCCGGCGCAGAAGCCGCCCGCTACTGCCAAAGCGTTGATGCCCTGCCCGCGGTTCCAGAGCGACGTGTGGAACAGGAATATACCAAAGTGTTCGGCGAGTTGTTGGAAAGAAAAGGCGCCGAAAATCTCTACGACATCCGCAGGGACCTGCGCTCCACCATGGATCAGTACGTCGGCGTGTTCCGCACCGGTGCGGATCTGGAAAAAGCCCTGGCTGCCATCCGCAGCCTCAAGCAGCGGTATGCGCACATCACCATTGCAGATAAGAGCCATGCCTACAATACCAACCTGATCCACGCGCTGGAGGTGGCCAACCTGCTCGACCTGGCGGAGGTCATGGTCAGCGGCGCCCTGGCGCGCAGCGAATCCAGAGGCGGCCACGCCCGCCGAGACCATCCCCAACGGGACGATGAAAATTGGCACAAACACACTCTGGCCTGGCACACCGACCAGGGACCGCGCCTGGATTATAAACCAGTGACATTGACCACCTGGAAGCCGGAAGAACGCAAATATTGATGCCGGCCGAGGAGGCTCCATTGCGTTGATCCAGAATGACATTCGACGGGAGAGCGTTATGGAAAAAAACAAACAGCATTTGAAAAACAAGCTGGGATTGCTCGGCTGGCTGGGCGGCGGCCGCTACGGCCTGGAACGGTACGCCTATGCGCTGCACCGCCTTACCGGGCTGGGCCTGCTCACGTATTTCATCCTGCACATCTTTGTCACCGGAACCCGCATCGCCGGCCCGCAGGCCTGGCAGCAGACCATGCAGCGCTTTACGACGCCCTGGTTCAAGTTCGGTGAGTTTCTGATCTTTGTCTGTTTCGCTTATCACGGCCTGAACGGCCTACGGCTGGGAATCACCGAGCTTGGCCTGATGCTGGGCAAACCCGCCCGGCCGATCTACCCCTATCGATCCTCCGTGCTGCGGCAACGGCCGCTGTTTATCGCCGTCATGATCCTGGTGGCCGCGATGATTATTCTGGGTGGAACGGATTTTTATCTGCTCAACCGGTAAAAGCGCCGGCTGCCGGCACGCCGGCGGTCTCAATCTAAAACGCGAGGAAAAGCCTATGCGTGAATCTACTCTGTGGTTCTGGCATCTTTTGGCCGGCGCGGTCATCCTGATTTTGCTGGCCGTGCATATGACCATCATGCACCTGGATGACCTCATGCTCCTGCTTGGCCTCAGCCATGGCGATCCCATCGACCAAAAGATTGTGTTTGCACGCAGTCAGCAGTTTTTTTTCATGATCACCTACATTCTGCTGCTGGGAGCAGCGCTGTATCACGGCCTGTACGGCCTGCGCACCATCCTCTTTGAGCTGACGCTCAGCCGTGCGCTGGAAAAAGCCGTCAACCTCATCCTGACCGTTTCCGGCCTGGCCCTCTTTGTCTATGGCGCCTATGCCGCCGTCGTGATCTATTTGATGAAGGAGGTACAGCCATGAGCCATGCCAACGGCCCCAGCGAGGTGGTTTTCGATGTGCTGCGCTACAATCCGGAAAAGGACGCCAAACCGTACCGGCAAGAGTTCACCGTAACGGTGACCAAGGGGATGACCGTATTGGACGGACTGATGTGGATCAAAGAGAACCTCGATCCCACCCTGTCATGGCGCTCGTCGTGCCGCATGGGCGTCTGCGGCTCCTGCGGCATGTTCATCAACGGGCTTCCCCGTCTGGCCTGCGCTAACCAGGTGGCGCATCTGCACAGCGACCGTGTGGCGATCAAACCTTTGCCCAACTTTGACATCATCAAGGATTTGGTCCCAGACCTGGAGGCCTTTTTCACCCGGCACCGGAGCGTCAAACCCTACCTGATCCGCCGTGCCGTGGAGGAACAGAATCAGCCCACCAGCGAATATTTTCAAAGTCCTGAAGAACTGGTCCACTACATCCAATTCGCCTACTGCATCAAATGCGGATTGTGTCTGTCGGCCTGCCCCACTGTCGCCACCGACGACCGCTACCTCGGTCCTCAGGCCCTGGCGCAAGCCTGGCGCTATACCGCGGATGCACGGGACGAGGGCGGTCAAGATCGCGAACAGGAGATCTACTCCAGCCATGGCGTGTTTCGCTGTCACTTTGCCGGCGCCTGTTCCGAGGTGTGCCCCAAAGGCGTGGATCCGGCGTTCGCCATTCAGCTGCTCAAACAGGATATGTTCAAACGCAAGCTGAGCGGCTGCAAGGAGCAGCACGGTTCCCCGGTGACCATGTCGGTCACCGAGGCGAAAGAAAATCCCAAAATCCCCAAGGCGCCGCCGCCCACGCTGACGAAATGACAAAAGCCCACTTCACTCTATGAGAATCCTACTATGTATTTGATCGCCGGTATCGTGATCGGCTTTTTCGCCGCCATCCCCATAGGCCCCATCAACGTCTATGCGGTTTCCCAAACGCTCAAACGCGATTTTATCCACGGGATGCTGGTGGGCATCACCTCAGCCCTGCTGGATTTTATTTTCTGCTTCGCGGTAGTAACCGGCATGCGCCATCTGATCACGCAGCTGCAGGCTGCTGCGTTGCACGTCAAAGGACTCGGCAGCCTCATCCTGCTTTTTTTCGCCCTGCGGCTCATCCTGCAGGCGCGCAAAGACGGTTTTAAAAAAGAGGATGCTCAGAATGAGACTCTGACGCACCACAAACCGGTGATCGCCACAGTGCTCATGTATCTGACCAATCCCAGCCTGTATGCGTTCTGGATCACCATCGGTGGAACGATCTCCGCCCACTCGATCATTTCCCAAAGTGGTTTTAACCCTTTGCTGTTCTCCGGCGCCGTTTTCCTCGGCACTCTGCTCTGGTATTCGATCCTGGTGCGTTATGTGTGGAAGCGGCACTACCAGTTCAATGCCA
>CAZKQR010000192.1:0-8053 GCA_964554965.1 uncultured Cytophagia bacterium
AATCACGTCATGCTTCACGCCGTCTCCTGCCGTGATGTCATCCTTGAAAACCATATAGACGGTTTTGGCATCCTGCGGATTCGCGTAGATCATTTTGGTCTTTCCCTCTGCCAATTTGGTCATGCGGCTGAAATCCAAGTTCATGAATGGCTCCTTTGACAATGCACTACCAGGGTCATGGCGATAAACCGGAATACGTGTAAATGCATCAACGCTTCTTCATCTACCTGCGGCATTGAACAATTTCTCCATGGCGCCGGCGACTGGCATCAACAGCTCGGCGTTCGGTTTTTGCGCCGCGGCGATCAGCTCTTTTTGTTTGGCGGACCAGGCGGCCGTAGCTTTTTGCTTTTTGCCATAGTACGAGATCGCCTCACGACCGGTGCGGCCGAGCTGTTGCAGAACAGCAGAGTTGGGCTCGACCTCACGCAGGGCCGGCGCTTTTTTGATCAAGTTCACCAGCGCCTCATGATTGCTCTGCCAGGCGTCCATCACTTTCAACAAGGCATCGCGATCACCGGGTCCGCGCCCCTCCAGATAGGCGTCCACCCTTTTGGCAAAACGGCGCGCAGACATGGATTCAGGATGCGCGATGTCCACCATGCGCGTGAAAGGTGAAAAAGAGGTGTAGGGCGTATGGTCGTTGCGGTAATACCCCTGCACCGGCGCCAGCCATTCGAGCAGATTTTGCGCGGCCGTGGGATCCTGGCCGGCGGCCAGGCGGCGCAGCATCATGGCGCTGTTCTTGATGTGCAATAGGCCCAATTCCTCCAGCTGCAGGCTGATCCACTCCATGCGCCGGTACATATCATCGACGTCGCGGCGCTCGGCAGGCGACCATAATCGTTCGGCAATGGCCAGGGTTCTTGGCCAGATGCGCGAATCCACCGTCTCTTCGGTCGCGATCTCGGACCACATGGTGGCTTCCCCGCCCAACACCCGTTTGCGTTCGTCTTGCGTCATCTGCGAACCAGCCGGAATGGGATCGTTGAGATAATGAAAAGCGGCGGATTGACACAGGTCGATGTAATAGCCGTTGGAAAGAATGCTCATATATCCCTTTTGTGCGGCCTCCACCAGGGCCTGGGTGCCGCGCCAGGAGTGAATGACGATGTTGTTGGGCATATCCGGATGCAGAATCTCATCCCATCCCACCAGCTTTTTTTGATACCGCGTCAGGATCTTTAACAGCCGGTTGTTGAAATACGCCTGCAGCGTATGGTTGTCCGCCAGGTTGTGCGCCTGTTTGAACGCCTGAATCTCGGCATTGGCGTTCCACATTTTGCCGTTGTTTTCATCGCCGCCGATGTGCGCGTATTCATCGGGGAACAGCGCGGTCATCTCGCGCCAGAACGCTTCCAAAAACTCATAGGTGGTCTCCTTGGTGGGATCCATCACCGGATCCATCACTCCATACCGGCGCTCGATGGTGAAAGGGCCGGCGGCAGAGGCCAGATGGGGATAGCCGACAAACCAGGAGGTGGTGTGACCCGGCATATCGAATTCAGGAACCACTCGAATGCCGCGGTCCGCGGCATAGGCGATGATCTCCCCTATTTGCTCCTGGGTGTAATACAATCCATCCGATCCCAGCTGATGCAGCTTGGGAAACAGCTTACTCTCGACGCGAAAGCCCTGATCATCGCTCAGATGCCAGTGCAGCACGTTGAGTTTGGCCGCGGCCATGCCGTCCAGATTGCGCAAAATCACTTCCACCGGCATCCAGTGGCGGCAGGCATCGATCAGCAGGCCGCGCCAGGGGAACCGCGGCTGGTCCTCAATCGTAACTGCAGGAAAAAAATAGCCGTTCTCATCCGCCTGCAACAGCTGCAGCAGGGTCTCCAGACCATACAGCCCGCCGATGTCGGTGCGGCTCTGCAGACGGATGCCGCCGGCGGTCACGGTCAGACGATAGGACTCATCCTCGTTCACTTCCAGGCGACCGGCTCTTTCAGAACGAACGACCAATCCCTTGCCTTCGCCCAGGCCGTCACGCTTGATCTCGTTGCAGGTAAAAAAAAGAGCGGTGCGGCCGGCCAACCGTCCCCGGGCACGGGCGATCGCCCGCTCCAGCCGGGGCGTGACCGTACCCTCCACAGCGATGCAGAAATCGTCGCTGAGGCGAAAGGCTCCGGACTCGAGTTGGACCTCGGCCGGATAAGGCATCAGAAGTAAATCCGGACATGTCATCATCGGCATCCCTTGAATAAAAGTGCAGAGCGTTAGAATCGCTATCGCAATGCTGCCATAAATCCGTTGCATGGGACCTCCACTAATTGTTTATCGTATCTCCCACAGTGTTAACACATCCTCGACCAGCGGCTTCCAGGCGTCATAGCCTTTGCGGTTGCAGTGCATGCCGTCGTCGCTATAGTCGCGGCGCAGTTTGCCGGACTCGTCCGCCACGCTGGAATAAAAATCGATGAACGGAATCTGCTGGCCGGCGCAGAATTCTTTGATCTGCCGATTCAGCTGCTGCACCTTCTCGATCGGATGAGAGGCGAGAACGTTCTTGCCCGGCAGGTAATCGTTCACCGGCATAACGGCGCCAACAGCAACTTTGATGTTCTTGCTTCGGGCCATGCGCACCATGCGACTGAGATTGGCCAGTGTCTGGCTTGGGCACATGCGTTGCTCCGGCCAAAAATCATTTGCGCTGCCCAAGAAAATGATCACGCCGTTCGGATTGAGCTGCAGCACATCCTGCCGGAACCGCAGCCACAGCTGCCGGGTGGTCTCGCCGCCGATGCCGCGATTGAACAGCGGGGATCGGGGAAAATCCTTGTGCAAAGGCCATGCATCGACTGAGGAGGAGCCGTAAAACACCACCCGTTTGCTCGTCTCAGAAGAAAAACTCAGTTCATGATTCTGCGCGCTGTAGCGTTCCAGGCTTTTTTGCAAAGCCTGCTGGTCTTTTGTCACCAGGCTTTCGATCAACGGTTTGGCTGTCTCCAAGCGGCCTTCCTCCACGCCCAGCGCCGTGAGACAGGTTTTAGCCATCAGCCAGTTGCCGGCCGGCAGCATGTGTACGCCGTCGCTGGTCAAGGCGCCGCGATCCGCCATGTCCGGTTTCTGCAGCGGCAGCAGCACGCGACGGCAGGCGGCATCCTGATCCACCAGCGCGCATTTGTATTTTTTTGCAATTTCGCGGATCGCCTGATTGTAGAATACCAGTTTTTGGTTTTCCGCGCTGTGGAGGTTTTCTTTAATCACCGTTGCCGTGAACAGGGCGACGCGGGCGTTTTGACTCTGAGCCTGCTGCACCATGGCCGTCACTTTTTCCCGGTAGATCGACAGCGGAACACCGCGCGGGCCATCCCCCTTGGGGTGGTTGTCGTAAAAACCATGCCAGACGTCGTTGACCCCTACACTGATGGTCACCCAGTGCGGTTGCCGGCGCAGCACGTCCGCGTCAAAGCGGTCGTACATATCCGTCGACTTGTGGCCGCTGATCCCTGCGTTGATGATGTACACGGTCATCTCCGGATAGAGGACCTCCAGGGCTTTTCGCATCAGCGAGACATACCCCTCGGGCGACTCGCCGCCCTCGGTAATGCTGTTGCCCAGGGTAACCATCACCGCCTGGTCACGGAGCAACAAGGGCTGCGCAGCCACCGTCCCCAGGAGCAGGAGACCAAGCATCACTCCAGACAAGAGGGCCACATATTTTTTCTGCATGTACTTCTCCCGTTCTAAGGCCTTACGATCGGCCGTCCCGCCTCATCGAACCGTCGAATCGACCGGCAACCGTTGAAAACCAGCCGCCGCAGTGCGGCAAGATGTAAAATAGAAAAATTTCCTCAATCAGGCAAGGAGAATAAACCGATGCAATGGACTTTCAGCCGGATCAGGGTTGAGCCGTGGGCTCTTCCAGCAAAGTGACCTCTGTGATCGCCCGGCTCGCCTGCAAGGGTATGAAAAAGGTTTTTATTTCACACGGTGTCAAGTGCGCGACCATCTCCCGTCCGATCAAAGGCAGATGCAGGCGGGCGGTTGTTTCTTTGCCGTAGAGTTCGAGACAGCGCAGGATGAACCCCTCACCTTCTTCCGCCGGCTTGATCGCCACCACTGCGACGTTCGCCGCATCGATCTCCACCGTGGAACAGCCGGCCGAGAGGGAACCCGAGTGTCGATGGGTCGGCGTCAGGACCGGCTTTTGGGCAAAAACCAGGGCTTGCACGGGGATGCCTGCATCACGCCAATCCCCCTCATGCACGATCATGCGGTAATGAAATGTGTGCATTCCCTGCTCCATGGGCTCATAGCCGTCTTCCGGAGAAGCGACCAGGGGGCGATGATGCGACCAGATGGGGCTGTGCAGCACCGTCAACCGAATCTCCCCGGGCAAAACACTATAGCCGTATTTACCCTCGCTCAACAGGCTAAAGCCAAAGGCGCCCTGCTGATCACGGCTGCTGATATCGACCCAGCCCTGACCAGGCTGTTCCTCTCCGTTCATGGGCCGGGTGATGAATCCGAACGGAGTTGAAAAGGTGGCCTCGCCGTTGCGCATCCCTGTGGCAAAGGAGAGCTTGAGCATTTTGCGCGCCTCACCCCACTGAAGGCGGACACGGACATCGAGGTGGCGGCTGTCCCGGGTCAGAGAGAACCTCTGCACCAGCCGCGAATCGCCGTAGCGCCAGGCTATCTGCAAACGGCAACGCAGTGGGCCTTTTTCCAAAACAGTAAACTTCGGCTGTTCAAAACATCCGATGACTTGATCGTAGGCCAGAGTTTCATGACCCCAGGTATCATCTCTGTCCTCCAACACCAGGGCTGCAGACGCAGGGCCGGAAAGATATTCTCGGCCCAGAATTTTGTCATAGAGGGACTCGATGAATCCCGTCGATGCATTAAAAGTGACGGCCAAGACGTCGTTTTGCAGAACGCCATCGACGTAGGAGACGCCCGCGGGCGGCGCGGCGGCCGTGCGGTTGAAATCCACGGCATAGCCGGCGTAGCCCATGGAGGGCAGTGCGGCGCGAAAGAGCAGACGGATTCGATCAGGAACATGCACCGCAGCCGTGGGGATCACCTGATAGGGGATTTCGTCGCCGGCGGAGTCGAGCAGAGCGGGCCGCTCTGTGCGCAGAGGCCGCTGCATCTCCACTTCCACCCATTCATGGACTGGGCAGGCGTGGGGATTGAACAGCACAAAGGGAGAAGCCTGTGGTGGAAAGGCGTCGGTCGCGATGGTCTGTACCACACGGCGGCAGCAGAGCGACAGGCACTCTGCCGCTTCATTCTCAGCCGCAGCCAGGTCTGCGCCGCTGTCGTCATAGGCGGATTCAATGCTGGTTCCGCAGAGGATATCGTGAAACTGATTGAACAGCACCTTCTCCCAGGCCGCGGTCAACAATCGGACCGGGTCGCCCGGCAACGCCTGTGCGCGAATCCATTGCATTTTTTCCGCGGTCAGCAGAGCGCTTTCAGCATGGTGGATCTGCAGCTTGATGCCGCTGTGCGCAGAATAGCAGCCGCGGCTGTGATTATGCAACTCGTCGCTGACCTGCGGCCAGGTGCGGCGCATGCCTTCGATCTCGTGAGCGTAGGCGTCCAGAGAAGCGAAACGGATGTCAGCATGGTTTTGCATCAAATCCTGAATCTTTTTAATGGTTGCCTTGGTCGGGCCGCCGCCGTGATTGCCGACGCCATAAAACACCGGATAGGGCGTATCGTCATAACCGGCAAAGGCGCTCAGGCGGGGCTCCAGCTCGCTCTCATCCGCGTTGTACGATTGCAGAATGCGAAAGGCGAGGACCTCTGTGCCGTCGGGGCTTTGCCAGCGAAAGATCAGACCCGGCAGGCCGGGCTTTTCCACGGGATCCGGTCGCATGAAAAAATAGACCGGCAGATCCTGGCCGGCCAGAATCTGCGGCAGCGTGTGCGGATGGCCAAAGGTGTCGGGAGAAAAACCGCAGCGGGCCTTGCGGCCGAAATGGCGCTGAAAAAACCGCTGGCCGTACAGCCCCTGGCGGACCAGGGATTCACCGTCCGGAATGTTGACGTCCGCCTCCACCCACCAACCGCCGACCAGATTCCACCGGCCCGCTTGAACCATGTGTTGAATATCCGCAAAGAGAGCGGGATCCGTCTGCCTCACCCATTCATAGAATTGGGCGGAGCTGGCGATGAACGCGGTTTCAGGAAATTCGCGCAAACGATCGATGGCGGACTGAAAGGTTGCCAGCACTTCGGCGATGCCCTCGGTTTTGTTCCAGCGCCATACCGGGTCGATATGCGCGTGTCCGATCATGCGAAAGGGTCGGGGGGATGGTTCGATCACAGCTATTCCTCTGATGGATGAATCAAACAAAAAAATCGTGTATAAAAAAAAAGCGCGCAGGGTGGTTTAGAACCCCGCCACGCTAGGACGCCACGATCAGCAAAAGCTCCGGAACGAACGCCGGCTTCTGACCGCCTCGCGCCATCGGTTAAAAATGAATGCGATACTTTTTGATGCGATACCGTAAGGTATCGAGGGTCAGACCGAGAGCCCGGGCGGCCCGGGTCTGATTGCCCTTGGCCTGCTGCAGGGCGCGCAGGATGATCCCCTTTTCCATCTCGTACAAGCTGGCGGCGGCATCCGGCAACAGCGGGCGTTCAGCGGACGGCGTCTCCATTTTCGGTTCTTCCACCAGCACGATATGGTCTGGTTCGATCTCTTCGCCTTCGGCGAAAATGACGGCGCGTTCAATGACGTTGCGCAGCTCGCGGACATTGCCCGGCCAATGATAGCTGAGCAGCTTTTGCTGAGCGGCCTCACTGAGGCGCAGGGCCTTTTTCTTGAAATCAAAGGCATAGATATGGATAAAATGGTCCGCGATGGGGATGATGTCGGTCCCCAGTTCCCGCAGCGACGGCAGCCGAAGGCTGACGACGTTCAGACGAAAGAACAGATCCTGACGGAATTCGCCCCGCTCCACCGCCTTCAGCAGGTTGTGATTGGTGGCGGCGATAATGCGCACGCTGACGGTCCGCTCCTGGGTGCTGCCCAAACGGCGAAAGGTTTTGTTCTCCAGGAAGGAAAGAAACTTGCTCTGCAGCGCCACCGGCAGTTCCGATATCTCATCAAGAAAAAACGTGCCGCCGTCCGCCTCTTCGAGCAGGCCGTGCTTGGAGCTGGTGGCGTTGGTGAAGGCACCCCGCTCATAGCCAAAGATTTCGGACTCGATCAGCGTGGCGGGAATAGAGGCGCAATTGACCTCGACAAACGGCGATTTGGCCAGGGCCGACTGGTTATGGATCATGCGCGCCACGAGATTTTTCCCGGTGCCGGTCTCACCCTCGAGAAGGATCATCGTGCTCTTGACATCCGCGATCTTGGTGATGAATTTGCGCACGATCTCGATCTTGGGCGAATCACCGATCAGACCGCTGCTGAGCGGCGGGATGGCGCTGGTCAAGGTGGATTCCAGCAACTTGATCTCATGCTGCTGCTGCTGGATGCGCTGCTCCAACGACGTCTCAAAAGTGGTGTCGTTCATGATGCACAGAATCTGATTGACGCCGGACTTTTTAAACGGCAAAAGGATCAGATTGTAATAGCGCAGCTTGACCTGTTCGGTGAATTTGCTGATCTTTTCCAAAGTGAAGCGCCGCTGTTTGCCCTGCAGCACGCCCTCCACTTGATCTTCACTGCCCACCAGTTCGGGAAAAAGATCCCACAAAACGGTAACGCCCCGAGTCACGGGGCGCTCCATCAGCTTGACAAAGTAACGGCTGTGTTCTTCCACAAAATACTGGGAGGAGAAAACGGCGAAGGCGATCTTTTTCTCGGAAAGAATTTTCTCATACAACTCGGTCACCGGCCATCCGTCTCCAGCAAAAGGGTTCCGAGGCGATGAAAAGCCTCATCCACCCGTTCACCGGTTCGCGCGCTGGTGAACAGGCACGAACCGCCGTTGAAGGGTTTGGTCTTTTCCAAAAACAGCCCATAGTTGGCATGATGGGGCGGCAAAAGATCGCATTTGTTGACCGCAAAGACCACCGGGCTGTCAGGATTGATCTCGCGGAAAGGAAGCAAAAACTCCGCAGTACGATCAAAACTCTC
>CAZKQR010000193.1:0-8013 GCA_964554965.1 uncultured Cytophagia bacterium
AGGAGAGCGGAATGATAGAACCCCTGGATCCCATGGCGTTTAAAAAAATAGTTTTTTTCACCGGCGCCGGCATGTCGGCCGAGAGCGGCGTGCACACCTTTCGCGGCGCCGGCGGCATCTGGTCTCACTATCGCTGGCAGGAATACGCCTGCCAGCAGGCGTTTGAGCGCGATCCGCAAAAAGTGCTGGACTTTCATGAACTGCGCCGCAAGGAAGCGCTGCACTGTCAGCCCCATGCCGGGCATAGGGTCATCACCGGCCTGCAGCAGCGACACTCGGCTGTTTTTGTCATCACCCAGAACATCGACGGCATGCATCAGCGGGCAGGCGCCAAACAGGTGATCGAATTGCACGGCAGTCTGTGGCGGGTGCGCTGTCCCAAACACGGCGTCATGCTGGATACGGCGGAAACCTATACTCATCGTCACTGTCCGGATTGCGGCCAATGGCTGCGGCCGGATATCGTCTGGTTTGAAGACATGCTCGACGAGGAAGAGGTGCAGGCAGCGCAGTATGAGCTTGAAACCTGCGATTTGTTCATCAGCATCGGCACCTCGGCGGTCGTCTGGCCCGCGGCCGGCTATCCGCTCATCGCACGAAACAGCGGCGCTCTTTGCATCGAGATCAATCCCGAACCGTCGGAGAACTGCGAGCTGTATCAGCGCAGAATCCGCGGCAAAGCCGGGGAGGTTCTGCCCCAGCTCTTTACCGCGGCGCCATAAAAAAAAAGGCCGGACATCACACAGGTCCAGCCTTTCGAGCATCCGGATCTCCTTCGGGATCAACCGGCTTTTTCGCCTTTTTCAAACTTGTCGGCAATGGCGGCCAACGTAGTGCGCACCGTCTTGTTCTTATCGACCTGTGCCTGCTCCTTGATCTCAGCCACCGCTCGCGATTCGCCGATCTTCCACAACGCGTTGGCGGCGATGATGCGCAATGAAGCCACATCATCCGTTTTCATCATTTGCACCAACAGATCCACCGCCTGTTTGCAGCATTGCACGCCCAGCTTTTCCGCCGCTTTAGCGCGCACCTCGGCTTTGTCGCTGTTCAGAGCAGACACCATCTCTTTCTGCTTGGCCGTCATCTCCCCGTTGGGAGTCACATAGATATCACTGGCCCAGCAGGCTGCCCAAATACCGAACGCCAACAGAGCCATCACGCTGAGTCTGGTTTTGCTCTTCATGATACACCTCCTGATAAAAGGATGAACGCTTCTGTCTCTGTTCAAGCAACCTCTGTGCCAATCAGTGAAGAATGTCGTCACTGCGCACCTGCACAACATGTTGTTTTTCAAAATAGATAAAATTAAATTTTTTGAGGAAAACGAAGAGAGAAAAGCGACTTTCTTCTTCTGGCGCCTTTGGTACCAGCGCCGGAACCAAAGGGACCAGGTCCAGGTGATTTGAAAAAATCAGGAGGAAGAAGGGCCGAGCTTTTTGCGCAGGGTTTTGCGGGCAATCCCCAGACGGCGCGCCGCCTCGCTTTTATTGTGATCCGTCTGCTGCAGCACAGTCAGGATATGCTGGCGCTCCATCTCTGCCAAACACTGGCTTTGTTGCGCTGAATCCGAGGAGTGGATCATACGACGGATCGCCTCGGGGTTATTGTGAAAGATGACTGCGCGCTCCACCATGTTGCGCAGCTCGCGCACATTGCCGGGATAATCATAGTTCAACAAAAAGCGGTAGAGCTCCTGATTGATCCGGGACAAGCCGGCATGGTATTTCTCGTTGAACTGACTGAGGAAAAAATCAACGAGCAAAGGCACATCCTCCAGATGGTCGCGCAGCGGTAAAAGTTCGATCTGAACCAGATTAATGCGGAAGAACAGATCTTCGCGGAACCCGCCCTGGCGGATCATCTCGTGAATGTTCTTGTTGGTGGCGCTGATCAACCGCACATCCGCCTGCACCGAGCCCTCGCCGCCCACGCGCTGAAAGATGCCGTCCTGCAGCACCCTTAGCAGTTTGGCCTGAGCCGACAGGCTCATATCGCCGATCTCGTCGAAAAAAAGCGTAGAGGTGTGGGCGAGTTCAAATTTTCCTTTGCGCCGGCAGAGGGCGCCGGTAAACGCCCCCTTTTCATGTCCGAACAGCTCGCTTTCCACCAGCGTTTCCGGAATCGAAGCGCAGTTCATCACCACCATGGACTGGTCGCTGCGCCGGCTGGAACGGTGAATGGCGCGCGCCACCAGTTCCTTGCCGGTGCCGCTCTCGCCGGTGATGAGCACGCCGGCCTCTGTGGGCGCGATCTGCGCGATGATCTTTTTGATCTCTTGAATGGCCGGAGAGGTACCGATGATATCGGCATAAGGATCCACACAGCGCAGCGGGCGCCGGCCCACCGGGGCGGTCACACGCTCTTTTTCCGCGCCGGAGAGCGAGACCGCCCAGCGGCTCAGCAAACAGCCCAGAATGCGCAACAGCTGCAGATCGGCGACGCTGAACTCGGTGTCGTTCACCTTTTGGCCCACACTGAGCAGGGCAAAGTGGTTGCCATCCCAGAACAGCGGCAGATGCAGTTCACACTGCTGCCAAGGACCATCCTCCTCGTCCAGCAGGATCAGAAAGCGGTCCTCTTGTTGCGGATCGCAGGTGAGCACCGTGCCCTGCTGCAGCACAGCCTCATCGATCTGCCGGCAGACCAGACGAGGCCAATGCGTCACCGGGCTGTCAAGCGCAGAAATGTTTTTATAAATAAGCTGTCCAGAGGGCCGTTCAAACAAAAGGAGTGAGGCAAAGGTGGTTTCGGTGAGCTGCGGCAGAAATCGACAGGCCCGTTCAAAAAGAATCAACGGATCACTGATCGTTTCCATCTCTTCACAAAAATCGGCCAGAAGGGAAAGAGAACGCGTGCTGTTTATCGTGTCATCATTCATCTCTGTTATATACCGCGTTTTTGGCCGGAAAGTTTCAATTTAGGTCATGATCTTCAGGTGACACGGCGGCATCCTTTTCAAACCGGCCGCACCAGGCGGTCTCGACCTTTGCCAAGACCTCATCGTTGACCATAAAAGACGCGCGGAAAGGAGTGTTGCGCAGAGAAAAAATCTTGCCCCGCACCACGAGCACAGCGGGGCCGTGCCTGATCCTCAACGCAGGTAATAAGAAAAGATCCAGGTCATCTCCAGCGCCTCATCGGGAAAATCCGTGGGCAGCGGCTTGAAGGGATTGGAGGCGCGGACGGCGTTGATGCTGGTCTGCACGAAAGAAGCGTGTCCCTGGTAGCCGAGCATCTCCAGACCTTCGACCGTGCCGTTGCGCAGCAGCTTAAAGTGCAGCCGGACTTCGCCGCTGATGGCGCCCATAACATAAAACGCCGGCGGCGGATAGATGTGAGCACGCAACCGGCGGCGCATATACTCGATGTATGGCGCCCACTCCCAGGCGTAGGTGCTGAGCGTGACGTCGCCGAACTCGGGGGCTGAGCTCTTGCGGTTGTCGAACTGACCGTCGTTGCTGTACGCCCGGTTGCCCGCCCTGCCGCCGCCATACAGCAGGTCGCGGCTGAAAGGTTGATAGGTCTGCGAGGCGGGCATAGGTTCCTGTGCCGACGCACCCTCGGACTGTTTTCTCAGCTGCTCCCAGGGAATAAGACCATTCTCCTCATACGGCTTTGCAGCAGAGCCCGCACCTGCGTCCGCCAACTGGGGATCACGCTCTGCCGCTCTTTGCCCGCCTTCTGCTGAAGAGGGGGCGCCGGCAGACGAACGGCCGGGCGGCATGCCATCCCCGCCCTGAAAAATCGGCAAGCCGGTGTTGCCCTCGCTGTAGGGCAATCCCTCGGGCAAGTCCTTTTTGGTATAGCGATCCGCCGCCTCTGCGTTTTTGTCCGACATGAACGGAGTCGGCTGTTTGGTGGCTTTTTCTTTCACCACATCCGGCGTCTCGATCAGCTCGATGGGAATGTAACGAAAGCGGGGGAAACGGGCTTGAATCGAATCAGGGTACGCCGGCTGCGCCGGCAGCTGATAGGTCTCGGATTCCAGACTGGGCTGCAGCATCACCAGCAACAGCGCATGCAACAGACCGGAAAGGAGCAGAGCCAGGAGCAAGGTGCGTTCGGAATGTAAGGGCTCGCGATAGTACACGTTTTATTGCCAATCCGCCAATTCCGTCTCTTCGTGTATCCAATCCAGATACTCATGATGGCCTTCATCGATGGACCAGGCAATAATCTCTGGAACTTTGTACGAATGTGCCGACTGTATCCACTCACTGAGCTCTTTGAAATACTTGCTTCTGGTCTTCATCACCACCAGGCACTCTGCGGCCGAGGTGATGGCGCCCTTCCACCAGAAAAAAGATTTCACTCCCGGCACGATGTTGGCGCAGGCGATCAGACGGGCTTTGAGCACCTTTTGTACGATTTTTTCCGCCTCCTCCTGCGAGGCGCAGGAGGTGAGCACGATCAGATAGCTTTCCATAAGGCCTTTTTATAAATGGGGTTCCAACTCATCATGCAAAATAATTGCAAATGCGATAAAAGTCAAGTAATTTAGTAGGGCGATAACCAGGAACCTTGCAGCGCAGCCCTCGTAAAAAGAAGAGTCGAGAACGAATCAATAGGTTTATGAAAAAATCCCTGTTATTTTCACTTTTGTTACACGCTCTGGCCGCCCTTCTGTTCCTGCGGATTTACCTGCCCATCAGCAGGCCCGGCGCAAAGACCGAGATGGAGTGGCGGTTTGAGCAAGTTGTGCAGCCGCGATTGCTTGCTTCCCCACAGGCGCCCAGTGAGGCGTTTACAGGAATGGCGGATAAGCTGCCGGCGCCGCCAGGTCATGCAGCGGCCGAAGAAACAGCCCCGGCGGACGAGGTGGTCATGGAGCCCCGGCCTTCAGCAGCGCCGGACTCTCTGCCGCAATCCATCGAAATGGTTTACTCCTCCAGCTATTTCAATAAAGATCTGATGCAAAAGCCGGCTGCAGACAGCAGCCGGCGCAGCCTGATGGCCATGAAACCCAAAGCGGCCGGCTCCAACCTGGAGCCTCTCATGGGCTCGAAATACGATGGCCTCGCCGAGCGTTCCCGGGAGTCGCACAGCCGCACGCCGGCAAAACCTATTCCCCTTTCGGACATCGGCATGGCCTTGGCCCGGCAGCTCAAACCCAAACCGCCGACGCGGCCGGCGGTCATGCGGTTTGTGCCCAGTCACAACGAATTGGCCGTGCTGAAGACCATTTGGGAAAAGGGCAGCGTTACGGACCAGGAGATCTATGCCCAACTGGACACCTCGATCAAACTGACCGCTGTGGATGTGAACGCGCTGCTAAAGGGGCTGGAGACAAAAGGGGTGTTGACGTCCGAGATCATCTCGCCGCGCGATGAATGGACGTTCAATACGCCGCTCGGCGGCGTGGGGGTGGAAAAAAGCGCCCAGAACCGGCGCAATCGCGTGTACCGCTATCAGAGCCGCATCGATCGCAAACACATGATCCGCTTTCTGCAGGCCAAGCTGGATCAGGCGCAAAACCGGAACTATGCGTATGCAACAGGCCGGCGCGACTCTGTGGCTGTCGTCGCCGGCCTGCAGAAAAAAATACTTCAAGTGCTTCAATAGTGCGCCCGCTTTATCGCAGGGCGGTGCAGAGAACCTCGCCCCTTAGCCTGCGGTCCCGCTGTCAGGGGCCGTGCTCGAAATCATGGCAGGACCGGCCCCGGTCCTGCGGCCCTAGCGCAGCAGAATCATTTTTTTCCAGCTCACCTTGCTGCCGGCTGCCAGCACATAATAGTACACACCGCTGGTGAGCGGCAGCCCGTTGTCGTCCCGCGCCTCCCAAGAGAGTTGATGAGCGCCCGCCGGCATCGTGCGGTCCAGAATCTGGCTGACCTTCTGACCGGCGAGATTGTACAGCGACAGCGTAACCCGTTCCGCCGCAGGCAGGTTGAAGGAAAAGAGCGTAGCGTCGTTGAACGGGTTGGGATGGTTCTGTTCCAGGGCAAAGGTTTGCGGCAGAACCGTAGGCGCCTCATCGAACACCGCGGTCGGATTGTTGAGGACGAATTCAGAGGTGTTGCCCAAAACGTCCATGGTGGTGGCGGTCAACGCAGGCTCGATCACAGACAACCTCACAGAGAAATCCCCATTGACATCCGCCGTGGCGCTGCCGAGATAACGGGCGCCCTCTCCATCGCTGGCGCCAAAGATCTCTACTACGGCGTAGGGATGCGTTTTGCCGAAAACCGTCCCATTGGCTCGGGGAGCAAAGATCGGCGGCAGGAGCTCGAGGTTTGCGCCCAGCAGCAGCTCGATGCCGGCGCCGCCATTGCTGTGAATGGCATTGCGCGTGATGGTGTTAAAGACCGTCCGGTCCCCCGTCGCCCGCACGCCATCCCCTGCGTTGTAGGCGATGACGTTCTCGGGACCGATCTTGTTCTGCATGCTGCCGTTGGCCAGATAGACGCCGTGCCCCGTGTTGCCGAACGGCTTGTCGCCCGCCGCTCCGATAAAATTTTTCATCACCTGGTTGTCCTTGGTCGCCGTGCCGTCAAGAACCAGGCCGGATCCGGCGAACCCCGTGCGGCCGTTGGCCGCTATGACATTGGCCGGGCCGACGATATTCCCAGCCGCCGCATTGTAGATGAAAACTCCGTGCTGCGCATTGGGCAGCGCCTGGCCGCGATCCGGCGACAGGCCGATGGTGTTGTTGGCGATCACGTTCAAATCCGAGTTGCCGCGGACCTGCAGGCCGCTGTAGCGGTTGCCCGAGATCACATTGCCGAACGCCCCATCGGCGCCGCCGATGAGGTTGTGCATGGCGTGGTCCGCCAGCACCAGACCGGATTCGCCGTTGGCCAGGCTGTCGCTGCCCACTGCGTTCAAACCGATCCAATTGCCGGCCACCACGTTGGAATCGACCCCCGCCCCTTCCAAACGGATGCCGGTACGGATGTTGCCGGAACAGATGTTGCGGTACTCGGTCCCGCTGCCGCCGATGAGGTTGTTCGCCGGCCCCTTTTCCAGACGGATGCCGTCTTTGGAATTCGGCAACGCTTTGCGGCCCGACACATCCAATCCTACATAGTTGTTCTGCACTTTGTTGCCGGAGCAGGAGACGCCGGAGAGCAGAATCCCGTGCAGCCCCATGCCGCCGATCACGTTGCGTAAACCCTCGCCGGCCCCGCCGATGATGTTCGAGTCCGCAGAGGCGATGACGATGCCGCTCCAGCCGTTGTTGGCCAGGGCGCTCTTTCCATCCGCTTTTAAACCGACAAAGCATCCGGTAACGCGGTTGTGCCGGCAGCCATCACCGTACAGCACGATCGCATTCTGGCTGAAACCGCCGATGCCGATGTCGTGCAGCCAATTTTGCGCCGAGCGGATCTCCAGCCCTTTGGCTCTGTCACCGGCCAAGGAGCCATCGATAAAGATCTCCGGACCAAACGGATTGCTGTCGCCATGACCCGTGGTCTGCGAACGACCGTCGATCTCGACCTGCCCGCCGTTCAGAATAGGCAACGCCTTGGTCGGTTTGATCACCCAGATGCCTTCAGCGGCCTGATAACCCGGATCGGTCTGGGGGATGTCGAACAAAATCCGATCCGCATCCGGCGTGATGTTGGAGCCGTTGATGGCCCAGCGCAGACTGCCCTCCACCGAATCAAGCGTTGTGGTGACGACAAAAGGCAAAATTCGCAGAGGCGGGCAGAACTCGGAGGTGTTGCCATCCCCGTCCGTGACCGTAGCGGTGATGCTGGGCCCCTTGGGCACGCCGGCCCAGAGAAAATGGCCGGCCCGGTCGCTGGTCACCGCTGCTTCAAACCACGCGCCCTCCTCCGCCGGATCCGAATAAATCTCCACCACCGAGCCGCCCGGCGCCGTGCCGCTCACGCCCTGCGCCGAAACCTTCAGGTTCCCAGGAGGCAGAACCCCTGCATTGGCGCCGGAGCTCAACTGCACGGCGCTCTGCACGTTGTTGGAAATGGAATTTTGCAGGATCTGATTGCGCAGCGTGTAGGAACCGGCGATGCCGATGCCGTATTTTTTATTGAACAGGATATGATTGAA
>CAZKQR010000194.1:0-7938 GCA_964554965.1 uncultured Cytophagia bacterium
CAAGGTCATTTTGCGTTTCGTCCAGGATGGCGGGCAGTTCCTGCTTGAATGCAATGGTGACCTGATTACAAAGCTCGACTTTTGTTTCTTGGCTCTTCAGTGCCTTTTGTATGTCGGGTAACGCGCCGTCAGCACCATGGACCAGGTCAAAAGCAAGCATACCAGCCCCAATCACCCAGCCAACTACAGGAATGGCCGCGGTGCCCACCCGTCCTAAAATGCGGGAAACAAAACGTCCAACGATTCGACGAAAAATCTTTTCCGTAAGTTGCCTCAGCACCTTGCTGGCAAGGTGGGATGCAATAATCACGGTAATTCCGCTAATCGCGACAGCATGCCTGGCGGCTGTGTCGCCCACATTGCCAAGGCTGAATTCCATTCCGGGCTGCAAGTGAATTTCTTTTACATGCCTCTCCAGGGCTGGCACAAGATGTTTTGAATAGTTGGAACCGAGATACGTTTGGATGGAACTCAATCCCCTCTCAACGGCCTGCTTGGAGGAGGGTTCCAATTGCCGGGTCAGATGGACCGCAATCCGTTCTGCCAGACGCTCCATCTCCTTTTTGACCGGGTCGGATGTGAGAGCCTGTGTTGCCACATCCTCCGCCAGCTGCCGAGCGGTCTCCTGACTCCAGCCGCTTATAAACCGTCGACTGAAAGAAGTCTTTTTTTTCGTTTCGGCAACGGCGCGATCAACCTCGATGTCTATTACTCTCTCAATGTTGGTTTCATGCCAACTATTGCGAACCACAGCATCAGCATCTACGTGGACGCCGGAAAACGCTCTTCGACATAAGGTGCTGACGTTCTTTCTCAGTTCCTCCTGAGCTCGGACTGCATCGGCCATGACAAAAAAGATAAATAATAAGGCAAAAATCGAAAAGATCGCACAAGAGGAAATCCGTGTATGCGCGTATCGTAGCAGATGCCCCTGAGTGTGTTTTCCTACCTTCGCTGGTGCCTTCATAGTCTCAAGTATAAGGTCATTAGGAGCCATTCATTTCTTCCTTCTGTGAACAGGTCCTCAGAACGATCTCGTCTTCCACAGACAGCGCATTAACCCAAGAGTCGTTGCTTGCCGCCTCTAGATGGACAGCGCGCAACACCGGGCAGAGGGCGAATAATGCTCTTTTGTTCCGATAGCGCACAGAACCCAACGCCGGTA
This sequence comes from uncultured Cytophagia bacterium, assembly GCA_964554965.1. Taxonomy (GTDB): domain Bacteria; phylum Zhuqueibacterota; class Zhuqueibacteria; order Residuimicrobiales; family Residuimicrobiaceae; genus Anaerohabitans. The sequence goes on from CAZKQR010000194.1 coordinate 1,166, forward strand.
CTGTCGTGATCGTTGGTAGTTTCGCAAAGGCACATTTTTCAATTCAATACTCTTGTCCCAGAACCCGCCTATTTGAGCCTATTGGATTATTTCTGCAATTTGACAGCATGATAATAACCCAAAAATTTTATTCTGCCGACTAGAAAAATGGGGGGAAATCTCCTGATGGATCGTTTGCTTTTAGCCCAAAGCAAGCATTCAGCGCCGCTGTGTATATGCAAAAAGGATATCCATAAAAAAACGAACCAATCACAAAGCGTTAATCGGGGAAAACATTTACACAGGCTACCCGATAACCTATGGTCGCAATAAAAAAAAAGAGCACAGCATTCCTATTCACTAAATAAAAAATGCTGTGCTCATACTCATGATAAATCCCATCCCGTTTACCACTGCCAGGCCACATTATAATCAATAGTTTATACAATCAAACACAAAATAGCAAGAATTTTCTTAATTATTTTCAGGTTGTTTAAAAAGTGAATTAGTCTTGATTAACAAAATAGAACCGGCTGATTTGCCGTCAAGGAGGGACTTTCCGCGAAGCCGAATTTCCACCGCATCATGATCGATTCCCACACACTCAGACTGCGATGTATGATCCGTCACGTAACCAGAACAATAGTCTGAAACTGGAAAACACCCGCCGGCTGCTGAATCTGGATTCCGATCCTGAACCCGACTAGGTCCTTACCTATCGCGGACAGAATGGATCTATTTACGTCCTTCATGACGTCTCCGACTTGACCGCTCTATTCGACGCGGACCATTATATCGATCTGGTGTTCCTGTTCGAATACGATCCGGTTAGCAAAGTCAGCGCCGTTCCGCTCACAAGTCCCAAGGTCTTGCCGGAGGATTTCGCCCTGCAGCAGAATGACTCCAATCCGTTCAATCCGGATACCATGATGGTCTACAATCCGCCCAAGGGTTCCTACATGGATCTGGACATATACAGCGATCAGGGGAAAAAAGAATCAAAATTAAAACTGGTCAGCTCAGCATCCGCCGCAAAGGGCAGCAGGGCTGCAGCCACTTGCGGATGGTTGTTACAATAGGACTCTATCTGCTCCGCGCTCATCACCATGAACGCGGTGGAGAGCGCGTCGCTGGCGGCAGCGTCCGAGGCGATGGCCCAGGCCGCCAGATGAACCTGTACCGGCCGGCCATGCACCGGATCGATGATATGACTGCCCTTTTGCAGTCCGGACCCGGATATGGCCAGATCTTTCAGCGCCAATCCGCACAAAATGCGCGAATGGTCCAGCGGATGGCTGATGGTGACCTGCCAGCCCTCTTTTCCGCCCCGGGCATAGACCGAACTGGCGCCGCCGTGAATCAAGGCTGTTTTTATCCCCCATTCAGTCAGCACTCCTGCCATTTTATCCACGGCATATCCTTTGCCAAAAGCGCCGAGATCGATCTGCAGGCCTGCCACCTCTTTAGTGACCAGGAAATTCGCTTCATCGAAAAAGAGATGGTGCATTCCGGTTTTGCGGCCCGCTTCCTCAATCTCCATCGGGGACGGGTGACGCAGGGATTTGTCTGCATACAGCCAGCATTCATAGAGAGCACCCACGGTGATGTCGAACGCGCCCTTTGTTTCAAGATAATGAAGGAAAGAGGCCTTGAGGCAGGCCATGGCATCCGGACCGATGACCAGCTGTTGCCCGGGCTGCATATGGTTGATGCGCGAGATGTCGCTGTTGGGCAGAAAGCGCGACAGTTCGTTCTCCAGGCGATCCAGTTCGGCGAAAGCGGCCTGGCCGGCCTGGCCGGCGTATTCTGCATCCGTGTCCAGGATGTAAAGCTCGAATTGCGTGGCCATGGCCAAATGGGAAAAACGCAGGGCGTTGCCAGGGGAAAGCGGCTGAGCGGATTGGAAAAGAGGTCGCGTCATTTTTTTGTCAGGAGATTAGTATTGCATTCTGCAGAGGCATTGTATAATACGATTTGAATGATCTATGGTTGAGCAATCCCCATGCATAGGCAGTCATCCCAAGGTGTTGCGCCTGGTGTGGCAACATAAAAGCAAACCCTCCCCGCTTGTCATTCTGAGCCCGAAATCCCGTATCCCGGACTTGTCAGATGCGGTCGCAAAGGGCGAAGAATCTATCGTCGCACAGGGCCAGAAATGCGGAACAGGCGTCTATAAAATCCTAGGCAAGTCGTAAAGGAGGTAACATCTATCGTCGCCCAGGGCTTTGCCCTTTCGCGTGCTCTGTTCGTCGATAGATTCGCTGCTGCATTCAGATTCAGTGCACGTTGCCGGATCGTACACGGCAGGCTCATAATGCAGGAGTTTGCTGTTCGCTTCAGCACGGATTTATAAAATAGTAATACTCAAAGATTTCGCTCGTAACAAAAGTCTTTGTTGGCAATTTAGTGAATAACGTCCCATGGGCGTTTGCTGCGCGCAATGACGTTCTTTTTGTCGGCATTTGCTGAATAACACTTCAAAGGCGTCTGTCACTCGGGCTGACAATAATTACCGGCCCCGCAAGCAGCGCTCCCACAACGCGCTGGTCACATAGCCGCGCAGTTCCACGCCCGGACGCAATTCCACATAATCATCGAACATCGGCACATACAGGTTGCGCTCGCCCGGCGGCGGGGTCTCATACACTTTATGTAGAACCGCCTGCTCCTGATCCGGGCTGGCCACCACCAGTTCAGCCAGCGGCGCGCTCAACTCTACATGATTCCAGTAACCGATGTTTGTGAAAACCCGCAGATACCAGGGCAAAGGCCAGTAATCGTCCGCGGTGCAGACGACCTCGATATACACTTTTTCGGCGAGCGGATGCACCTGCGCCAGCCGGCGTATGCGTTCAACAATTTCAAACACATCCCGGCTGGTGTGGCCATAGACATAGGGGTTGGACGGATCGCACCCGTACCGGCTGTTCTGCAGCCACGTCTGCCAGAGCAGGTGGCCGGCCAGCAGAACCAGCACGGCATAGCCGGCGAGGCGCTGTTTTTTTTCCTGCAGCGACTTGAAAATCCGGGCCGCGGCAAAAGCCGCCAGCAGGATCATGGGCTGATAAAAGCCCAGCATGCTCCAGGGCGTCTTGTAGGTCAACGCGCTGTAGATGATCGCCATAAGCAGAGTGTAACCGCCAAGGTAGAACAAAAGCGCCGGAACTTTAGACCGCCTGAAAAGGAGCAAATAAACTGAATAAGCACTCAGCAGCACCACGGCCGCTTCGCTCCACAGCGGCCGGCCGGGAGTGTGGTTGAACAGCAACAGCTGAAAATAATAAAACCATGGATGCAGGTGCGCCTGATGAAGCCCGGCGGCGCGGTTCAGATAGGTCTGGATGCTTTTCAGCGCATCCAGCATACCGGCGGGATGTGAGCCGAAGGACGAATAAAAGAGCCCGGAGACCAGCAGGGCGACACCGGCCAGCAGTACGCTGTTTTTCACCCCTGCACGGCTGCGCAGCGGGGCGAACAGCGGCTTATTGAGCAGCGCGGTGAGCAGCAGCGAAGCCAGCAAAGCGAACAGGGCGATGAGCGAGGTCTCCTTGGTCGCATGCATCAAGCCCATGGCCGCGCCGGTAAAGATGGCCCAAGGAGCCCTGCCGGTGGTGGCAAAGCGCCAGCCCCCTGCCAGAGCGGCGCTGCTGAAACAAATCAGCAGCATCTCCTGAATATAATAGCGGCTGTAAAAAACCATGGCCGGCGAGACAGCGGTCAGCACCAGAGCCATGTAAAGCGCCGTGCGGTCCCACTGCTTGCCGAACAGCAGAAACGTCAGCAGCAGCAGCACGCCGAAAAACGCGGGCACGACGCGCAGAGTCGCCTCATCAACTTTCGCCAGAGTCTGTTGGCCTCTTAGCCAGGCGGGAATCAGAGTGAAATAATTGAGCGTGGGACCGTGATATTCAAAGGGATCGTACTTGTAGTGGTGTCGTTCGAGCAGGTCGCCGAATTTGGCGGCGTGGACCGCCTCATCGGTGTGCATGGGGCGCTTCGCCGGATATACCGTGCGAAGCGCCCATGCAGATAGTAGAATGAAAAGGTATGCGAGAAAACGCCGGCTCATGTCACTTGGCCGGCCGGCCCCAAACTTCCAGTTCGATCCAGTGGTTCAGATCGTTGTTGTTGTTGCCGTTGGAGTAGCAGCGCACATAACGTCCTTTGACGCCTTTGGCGTCCACCAGTTTGCCCTCAGCGGTCTCGATGTAGAGCAGGTCTTTGCCCACGCCGAGACCGGCGCTGTTGTCGTCGTCATTGTTGAACAGCGTCTTGACGTTGGTGGTGAAATCCTTGTCGTCCGCCGTCTGCACAATAACGTCAAAATAGACGCGCGCCTGTTTGTGATAGTGCCACATGACGATCGCATAAATCTCGCTCTTGGCGCCCAGGTCCACGGTGATGCTTTGTTGAAAGGGCCCCAGTTCGACGTAGCTGCCGTCTTCCGCCTCTTTGTCGCCATCCGTGATCATGGGGATGTCGCCGATCACCGGCGCGTCGTCCGTGCTGATGACGGTTTTATTCAGCGAAAGAACTTTGCAGCCGGCCGGCGCCAGAAAAGCGGGCCGGGCCTTGCCCAAGGGCTTTTCCAGATTCTTCAGATTCATGTTGGTGGGCGTGCCGATGAACATGGGCTTGGGCAATTTAATGTCCAACGGCGCCATCTTTTCTCCGCCTGCCGGCGTTTGACCAGAGGCGGAAAAGACCAGAACCACGGATGCCATGCTTACCAGTTTGACGATCGTACTGAAAAATTTGACCATTGCAACTTTCTCCTCAATTATCCTGTCGAATACTAAACGTTTATCCGACGGCTTTTGTTTCAAGCAAAAGCAAAAAAGATTGGTTTGGGCCGCTGATTACAGCGTCCATCCTTTACGGTATTCGAAATGAAGCAGAGCGTTGGCTTCCGGACAATTGGTGATTTCGCCCTTGTCGCCGTCCCAGTCGAACACCATGTTCTTCTCTTTCATGCGCACCGCCACGTTGCCCAACAGCATGGTTTCGGTCAAAGGACCCGAGTACTCAAAATTGGTGGTGGCGGCTTTGGGATCGCCTTTTTTGCAGGCTGCGATCCATTCTTCGTGGATGCCGGGAGAGCGCGGGATGGTTTTTTCCGGCCGTTTAAAGTCCTTCATCTTGGTCTCAGGGATCAGGCGCGGATTTTCACCATAGGTTCCGCCCATGATGCTGCCTTTGCTGCCGATGAACAGCACGCCGCCGCCGCCGTCGCCCATGCGGCGCCCGGGCTCCAGATCCGCCGGCCGCGGCGGAGTCAGACCGCCGTCCCACCAGTACACGCGCACCGGCGCCATTTTTCCGCGCGCCGGAAAGTCGTACACCAGCACCTCTGCTTCAGGCGCCGAAGCTTCGGTGAACTGAGTCGAACTGGCATAGATCTTGGAAGGATATTTCAACTTTAGCGGCCAATAGATGTGATCGATGATGTGCGCGCCCATATCGCCGATGGCGCCGGTGCCGAAATCCCAGAATCCGCGCCAGGCAAAGGGCGCATACGCCGGGTGATAGGGCCGCCAGCCCGCCGGGCCCAGCCACAGATCCCAATCCAGTGTCGGCGGACAGGACGGCGTCTCTTTGGGCGCCTCAATGCCCTGCGGCCAGATCGGACGGTTGGTCCAGCAATGGGCCTCGCGGATATCGCCGATGGCGCCGGCCCAGATCCATTCACAGATCAGACGGCCGCCTTCTTGAGCGTGTCCCTGATTGCCCATCTGAGTGACCACGCCCATCTCCTTGGCCGTAGCTGCCAGCATACGCGCCTCTTTGATGGTGTGGGTCAGCGGCTTTTGCACAAACACATGTTTTTTCATCTTCATCGCCATCATCGCCGCCACCGCGTGGGTGTGATCCGGCGTGCTGACCGTCACCGCATCGATCTCTTTCTCTTTGTCCAGCATCACGCGAAAATCTTTATAGAATTTGGCCTTGGGAAAAAGATCCGCAGGGCTTTTCTTCTCCTGATCCTGCTCGCCGTGTTTTTCAGTCAACTTTTCTTCATCGACATCGCACAGAGCAATGACGTTTTCACCCTGCATTTTTTCCGAATCGGAAAATCCTTTGCCGCCGATGCCGATACAGGCTATGTTCAATTTGTCGCTGGGCGCCTGATAGCCCGGGCCGCCGAGCACATGGCGCGGAACAATAATAAACGAGGAGGCGACGGCTGTGCCGCCGAGAAATTGCCGGCGGGACAACTCTTTTCCCGCCAGGTCATTGTTTTGTTCACTCATAATCCGCAATCCTTTCACTGGTAAGTGTAAAACTTAAATTAGTATAAAATGGCATTACATTCAAGCCCTTTTTCCTGTTCAGCGCCATGCCTACGCTATTTTATCCTGTCTTTGAGATTGTTTAAATCAACCACCAGCACCTGGTTGTCGACCACGGCCAGCACCTGTTCCACCGCCTGTTTGACCGGCGTGGGATTCTTGCTCCACAACTTGCGGCCGAGCTTGAGCACCGCGGCGCCGACCTCATTGTGCAGCCCACTGCTCCCCAGACATCCCAGCGCAGTTTCTAGCGCGGCGAGGCTGTCGAGCTCTCCCAGCCCGGACAACACGCTGATCTTTTCTGCGTCCTCCTTGGCCAGGGCCAGCGCCTGCTGAAACAGCGCGACGGACTGCTCTTCCGGCCGGCCGCCTTCGTTTTTGATCAAACCGATAAAGCCTCGCAGAGCCAACACCTGGTTGCGGACCGTGGCGCTTTTCTCCGCCAGCGCTCTCAGGTCGTCGATGGGCTCGCTGTCCGGCCAATCAGAGAGCGCGCGGATGGCC
>CAZKQR010000195.1:0-7838 GCA_964554965.1 uncultured Cytophagia bacterium
TGCAGGACGCGTTGCGCAAGGCTGTGGAGCAGACGCTGGGCACTATGATCGATTCTCAGACGCGCGTGGAAAATTACATGGTGGTGGAGGACCGCATCCTGAATTGGACGCGCGGATATGTCAAAGCCTATCAGATCGTTTCCGAGCGCAAGGCGGCTGAGGATCTGTACGAGGTCACCGTAAACGCGCAGGTGGACGTCGCTGATCTGGAAAAAGATGTGAATGCGGTGGAGCACCTGATCCACTCCATGGGCAATCCACGGATCATGTTCCTGGTGGATGAAAAAAACGCCGGTTCGGCGTCGGACGGCAGCCAATACTTTGACGTATCGATGACCGCTGCGGAAACGGTGTTGATGAATAAATTCATGGCAAAAGGGTTTCAGGTGATCGACCCGGCCACCGTGCGCGCCGGCAAAGAGCGCGACGCGGTGCTGGCCGCCATCAACGGCGACCAAAAAGCGGCGGCCGCCCTGGCCGTGGCTCTGGAGGCGGAGGTGGTGGTGACCGGCAAGGCGGTGGTCACCGTTGCCACCGGCGTCAACTTGGGCGGCATGAAATCCTATCAGGCGAATCTGGACGCTCGAGTGATCGACGCGGATGTGGGCACGGTTTTGGCCACGGCGATGAAGAGCAGCGCCTATCCCCATATCGACCCGGTCTCCGGCGGCGCGAAGGCCATAGAAAAAGCGGGCGCGCTGCTGGCGGACGAGCTTATCGGCAAAATTCTGCAAAAGTGGCGGAGTAAATTTTATCAGGCCAACACCGTCAAACTGATGGTTACGGGTTTGCGCAGTTATACCGATGCCTCGCACTTTCGCGGCGCGTTGACCTATCTGGGGCGCGGCATTAAAGCGGTCAACCAGAGGCAGATCGCCGGCAGTGTGGGAGAGTTCGATGTCGAGATCGCCGGAACCGCCGACCAGCTGGCCAGAGAACTGGATCAGCGCAAGGTCAGCGATTATATGGTAGACGTGACCGGCGCCACCGCCAACCAGGTGACCATCAGCATTGTACGTTCTACGCCTTCACCGACTCAACCCGCGGTGCCGGATACGGCCGGACTCGAGTGAGGATCATTCAGGCGTGCCGAAACGCTGCGGTTCGATGCGGGTATTCCTTGTACCTCCCTTTTTGGCTGAATCATCGAACCTTCAACCTGACGAGGTGTATGATGCGCAAGATGACATCAAGGTTTCTGTGGGTCCTTTTGCTGACCGTTGCAATGATCGCCTCTGCGCAGCCGAAAAAGCGAGTGGCGGTTTTCGCCTTTGACGACAAGACCTCTCAGCGGGTGCGCTGGTGGACCGGGCAGCCGGTGGGGGAGGGCATGGCGGATATGTTGATCACCGCACTGGTCAAGAGCGGCCGGTATACGGTGTTGGAGCGAACGCAGCTCAATCAAGTGCTTAAAGAGCAACAGCTGGGACAATCCGGCGCCCTGACTCCGGAGAGCGCTGCCAAGGTCGGACAACTGCTCGGCGTTGAGGTGATTGTCATGGGCGCGGTGACGGAATTCGGCCATTCGGAAAAAAATGTCGGCGGCGCCATCAAAAAGGTCGGACTGGGCCTTGGGGTGAAAAACATCAAGGCCAGCGTGGCGGTGGATGTCCGTCTGGTCAACAGCAGCACCGGTGAAATCATGACCGCCGAATCGGTTCGCGAGGAAGAATCCGCCAAGGGGCTGTCCGTCGATACTCAGAAATTCGATTTTGACAACAAGAATCAGTTTGATGAGTCGATCGTCGGCAAGGCCACCCGCAAAGCGATCGATCAGGTGGTGGTTTTGTTGGACGGCGCCTCCACGGATTTGGGTTTTACCGCCAAGATCATCAAAGCGGATGGCTCCATCTACATCAACGTCGGCGCCGCGGCCGGCGTCAAGCCCGGCGATCTGTTTACCGTTTACCGGCCGGGTGAAGAGCTGATTGATCCGGACACCGGTCTATCACTCGGTGCAACGGAAACCCGGATCGGACGGATCAAGGTGGTGAACAACACGATCGGCAACGGCAAGGCCTCCGAATGCGAGGCGGTGGAGGGATCCGGTTTTCAGCGCAATGACGTTGTGAAACAGAATTAGGCGGGCTGTTCTCGGTTGGTCCGGAGGGCGTGTGGAATCGTCAACGCCCTCCTCCGTTTTTTTGCTGGGAGGAACAGGTAGATGAACAAAAGCATGATTCTGCTTTTTACCGTGCTGTTGTCCGTGTTTTGTCAAGCTCAGGCCGGAACCGGTAAAACCATCGGCTCTATTTCTTTTCTCCTTGGCGGACCGGAAGATATTCACATTCAATCCCGCGGCAGCGCCGAATGGTCCCGTGTTCAACTCGGACTGAAGGTTCATGACGGCGATGCCGTTCGAACGGAAAAAGAGTCGCGCTGCGAAATTACGCTCATGGATGCCAGCGTCATCCGTATCGGTGAATCCACCTCTTTTGTGTTCACGCAGGCCGCTGTTTCGGCGCAATCTCGTCAGATCAAGGCGGAGATTCCAACCGGCCAGGTGTACCTGAACCTGTCCACTCCGTCGTCCGGCAAAAGCAGTTTTCAGATCAAAGCGCCCACCGCGGTCTGCGCGGTGCGCGGCACGGTCTACCGTGTCCAAGCGGACACCGCCACCCAGTGTGTGGTGTACGACGGCGCCGTGGAGGTGGGACCGGCTAAACTGTGGGGCTTGCCGCGGTCGCCGTCCAGCAAAAGCCTGCAGCCCGTGGAGGTGCCGGGACCCAGCCAGATCCCGGGCCCCTATGAGGTCAGTCTGGATCAATGGGTCAAGATAGTCAAGGGATTTCAAATCACGGTTCGTGCAGATGGCAAGTATGCCAAAGCCGCTTTCGATCCCGCGCAAGATGCGGCGAAAGAATGGGTCAAGTGGAATAAAGAATTGGATCAAAAATTAAAACGCTAGGCGTCGGGTATGGGGCATTCGCAACTTGAAAAGCTGGACATCCTGTTTATTATTTTTGTCTCTTTGCTTTTTGCTTTTTTTCTCTATCAGATCAAGTCGGCCCTCATTCCGCTGGTGCTGGCCATCGTTTTGATCATCTTGTTGCTGCCTTACCGGGATCACGATTTCGTTCGTCACCTGATCTGGGTGGTGGTGGGGATCTTTACCTTTTGGTTTCTGCGTGAGACCAAGGCGATCGTCGCCCCGTTTTTTATCGCCTTCGCTCTGGCTTATCTGTTCGATCCTTTGGTCAGCAAGCTGGAAAAAAGAAAGATTCCCCGGCTGGTGAGCGTCTCGATCATCGTCAGCATCACCCTCGGCTCCTTCGCAGCGGCGGGGTATTTTCTCCTGCCGCGCATCGTCGAGGAGCTCGGCCGCCTGCTGGTTTTTCTTTTTGGCCTTCCCACCCGCCTGGCGGAATGGATGCGGGTCGACGGCGCCGAATTTTTCAGCAGCCTGCACATTGATCCGGAACGGGTGGAGGAATTTTTCGAGGTCACTCTGCCGGAGAAATATGATCAGCTGTTCGAGTCGGCGCTGAACATGGTGATGCAATTTCCCAAATATGCTCCGCCGATCATCGGCCGGTTGCTGTACGGCGTGCTGGTGCCCTTTCTCTTCTTTTATATCCTGAAGGACTTTGACAAGGTCAAACGGTGGACTCTGGAGCTGTTGCCCATCGAGTCCAGCTGGGTGGTCCGAGATTATCTGGAGCGAATCAACGCGATCATCAGCGGATTTTTCCGCGGTCAATTCATCGTCTGTCTGCTGGTCGCCGTGCTCTCGACTCTGGCCCTGTTGGCCTTCCGCGCGCCCTATGCGATTTTGCTCGGTTTGCTGGCCGGCGCCTTGAACATCGTTCCCTATGTGGGCCTCGCCATCACGCTTTTTATCGGCCTGCTGATCTCCTTGACCGGCCCGGATCCGATCGTGACCAGTCTCAAGATCATCGCCGCGATCGAAGGGGTGCGGATCCTGGAAAGCTCTTACATCGCTCCGCGCATCGTCGGTGATCGCGTTGGACTGCATCCGGTGTGGGTGATCTTTTCCATCCTGATTTTCTCCAATCAGCTGGGCGTGCTCGGTCTGGTCATCGCCGTACCCTTGGCCGCGACGATAAAAATATTTGTCTCCATCGGCATCCGCAGCTATCGTAGAAAGATATGGCGCAGACCGTTACGAAAAGATGATAATCCTTCGCGTTGATAAGCCTTCTCCTGCCGCTGATCTATCGCTGCAACCGGGCGATGAGATATTGGAGATTAACGGCCATCCGATTCAGGATGAGATCGATTTTCAGTTTTATTCGGCCGATGCCCGGCTGCGCCTGGTGATTCAGCGCGGCGCCCGCGTCTTCAGCCGGTCGCTGCGGCGTAGCTGGGAAGGGTCCTTTGGCGTGGAATTCCAGGGCATGAAATACCGCCACTGCGGCAACCGTTGCGTCTTTTGCTTTATCGATCAAAATCCAGGTGGTCTGCGCCCTTCGCTGTATTTTAAAGACGAGGATTACCGGCTCTCATTTTTATACGGCAATTATGTCACGCTGACCAACGTCTCCCGCCAGGACTTGGTTCGAATCGTGGAACAGCGTTTGTCTCCCATCTATGTTTCCATCCATGCCGTGGATGCGGAGGTGCGCCGGCGCATGCTGGGCACCAGACGCGATGATCGCCTCTTGGAAAAGATCCGTTTTTTGACCGACCAGGGCATCGAGGTGCATGCGCAGATTGTGCTCTGTCCCGGATATAACGACGGTTTGGTGCTGGAGGATACGCTGCAGCGCCTGAACGCCTTTTATCCCGGCCTGCAGTCCGTCGCCGTGGTGCCGCTGGGCCTTACCCGTCATCGCCGCGGATTAACCGACCTGCCGCCGGTTTCGCCTCTTCTCGCCCGGCAGACCCTGCGGATCATTGAAAAGTACGCACAAGCGTACAAGCGTGACCTGAATTGTTACTGGGTGTATGCGGCCGACGAGTTCTATCTTCGCGCCCGGGCGCCGATCCCGCCCAGGGCGCGTTATGAGGATTTCAGCCAGATTGAAAACGGCGTCGGCATGTGCCGCGATCTGATAGATTCGGTTAAGCGGCAGACGCGCTACTTTCCGAAGCGCGTTCACTCCAAGCGGATCACGCTTGTCACCGGCCGGTCCGCCGAACCCCTGTTGCGGCAGTACGTGCTGCCGCCTCTGCAGGCCGTCTCCGGTCTGCAGGTGGATCTGCAGGCTGTGACCAACCGCTTTTTCGGCCGCCGGGTCACGGTCTCTGGTTTGCTTACCGGTCAGGACATCGCCCGCCGGCTGAAAGGGGCTCACAACGGCGATCTGCTGGTTCTGCCGCCCAATTGTCTGAACCACGACGGCCTGTTTCTCGATGACTGGACGCCGCAACAACTGGAACAATCACTCGGCGTGCGCGTTTACCAGCCGTCGAACCTTCTGCAACTATTCAAGGTGTTATGAAAAAGAAAAAACCTGTTGTCGCCATTATCGGCCGGCCCAATGTCGGCAAATCCACGCTGTTCAACCGTGTCATCCGCAAGCGCGAGGCTATCGTCGATGATCAGCCCGGCGTCACCCGCGATCGCAAATACGAGACCGCGGATTGGACCGGCGTGGCGTTCGATCTGGTCGATACCGGCGGCTATGTCTCCGGCAGCGACGATGTTTTTGAGGAAGCCATTCGACGTCAGGTTCATTTTGCCGTCGCAGAGGCGGACGCCGTCGTGTTGGTGGTCGACGGGACCACCGGTGTCACGGATATCGACCTGGACATCGCGCGCATGCTGCAAAAGGCCAAAACGCCGGTGTTACTGGCGGTCAATAAGATCGACAACGAACTGCGCGGCTATGATCTGGGCGAGTTCTATAAACTGGGTTTGGGCGAACCGATCCCCGTCTCTGCCATCAGCGGTCGTATGATCGGTGATTTTTTGGATGTTTTGGTCGCACATTTGCCGTCCGGCGTCGTCGACCCGGAGGCGGAGGACGGGGCGGTCAAACTGGCGATCATCGGCAAGCCCAACGTGGGCAAATCCTCGCTCATCAATGCGCTGCTCGGCGAGGAGAAACAGATCGTCACCGATGTGCCGGGCACCACCCGCGACGCCATCGACACCCGCCTGCGCTATCAGGAACAGGAGTTCATCCTCATCGATACCGCCGGCCTGCGCCGCAAAGCGCGCGTCCATGAGGACATCGAATATTTCAGCACCGTGCGCACCCACAACGCCATACGCCGCTCGGACGTGTCGGTCATTCTGCTCGATGCCACCCAACCCCTGTCGGATCAGGATAAAAAAATCATCGAGGCAGCGGTCGAAGTTGGCACCGGCATCGTGGTTGCTGTCAACAAATGGGATTTGATCGAAAAGGACACCCTTACCGCCCAGACCTTTCGCCAAAATCTGACGGAGGCGATGCATGAATTATCCTTTATCCCCATTCTGTTCATCTCCGCCATGACGCACCAACGCATTTTTAAAGTGCTGGACACCAGCCTGCTGGTTTACCAGGAACTGCATCGGCAGATCAAAACATCCGACCTGAATCGATTCCTTCAGGACGCCATAACCGAGAACCATCCTCCGGCCTACGGCGACAAGTGGGTCAGAATCAATTATGTCACTCAGCTGAAAATTAAACCGCCTCTGTTCAGCTTTTTCACCAATGAACCTCGCGGTGTGCCGAAAAACTATCGCAATTATCTGGAAAACAGGTTTCGCGCCCAATTCGGTTTTTCCGGAGTTCCCATCCGTTTTGTCTTTCGTAAAAAGAACTGACCATGCTGACGAGGATCGCAGGCCTGGCGCTGATCTTTTTAAGCAGCCTGATGGGAGCAGAGCAGGACGTGCTTGAGCATATTCAGGATGATTGGCGGCGAGGCATGCTGTCTCAGGCACAACGGCTGGTTCACCAGTGGACCGCCCTGCGCGACGCCGATGCCCTGCCGCAACCGTATCGCGCGGACAGGCGTCCGGTAACCCGCATTGCCACCTCTCTCAAGGCTGAGGCGCTGTCGCTGCTTTCATCCGCTACGGACAGCGAACGAGCGCTGCTGCAGCCATTGTTCCAACGGCCGGCGTTGCCCCTATCGCTGGTCAGTCCCTCCGGCCGGTTCAGGGTTCATTATACCGATTCAGGCCTTGATGCGGCTTCGCCGGAGTATATCCAGGAGGCCGCACAGGCCTTTGATTATGCCTATGAGGTGGAAATCGGTCAATTGGGATTTGCGTCGCCGCCCGCTGATTACGGCGTAGATGGAAGTGAATACGACGTCTATGTCCAGCAGCTTGGCGATTATGGCGCCACCACGCCGGAGCAGGAGGTGGCGGAGACGCCGCAGCCTGATTACACGGGGTGGATGACCATGGATAATGATTTTACTCATACCCCGACCAAGGGGCTGGACGCGATGCGCGTCACTGCTGCACACGAGTTTTTTCACCTGGTCCAATTCGGCTATCGCGGCTATCACACGACAGAACATCCTTCCGCCTATTTTTATGAAGCTACCGCCACTCTGATGGAAGATGTGGTCTATCCGCAGGTGAACGATTATTTCCATTACCTTCCCCGTTTTTTTAAAAATCCGGAGCTACCGTTCATCCAGTTCGACGGCTCTCATGAATATGGACTTGCCATCTTTTTTCACATGTTGAAGAAAAAATTCACTCCCGCCCTGTTGCCGTCTTTATGGGAGCAAATGAAGAACACCGACCCGTTGGAGGCCATGAATAGCGCCCTGTTGCCTCTGGGCAGCAATTTTAACAACGAACTGGCACAGTTTGCCATCTGGAATTGTTATACCGGAAGCCGGGCGGACACTGCACACTTTTATGCTGAGGGAGATCACTATCCCGAGGTGACGGTCAGCCAAGCCTTGGATTTCGATAC
>CAZKQR010000196.1:0-7828 GCA_964554965.1 uncultured Cytophagia bacterium
TCGTCATTGTGATAAAGGGCGCGCTGATCCCGGATGGAAAAGTGATTTGAACCGGACGACGGGATGCTCATCTTCAATCAAGCCCTTTGTCATTTGCGTGGTGCAATCCTCTGGATTGCGTTTTTTAGAGCACAAGCCAGGGGATATGTGCCACGAGATAGGACGATTGCGTTTTTAATAACACAAGCCAGGGGCTTTGCCACGAGATAGGACGATTGCGTTTTAAATAACACAAGCCAGGGGCTTTGCCACGAGATAGGACGATTGCGTTTTTAAATAACACAAGCCAGGGGATATGTGCCACGAGATAGGACGATTGCGTTTTTAAATAGCACAAGCCAGGGGATATGTGCCACGAGATAGGACGATTGCGTTTTTAAATAGCACAAGCCAGGGGCTTGTGCCACGAGATATGAGTTATTTCCAGAACTCCCACCATTTTTTAGCTTTGGCTGCTCGTTCCTTTTCGAGCGCCTCCTGAGCTGTTTTGGCCGCCGATTCTTCAGCCTTTACCTTGTCGGCGTGACGCCTTTCGATCTCAGACTCGATCTGGGTTGAAAGGGCGTCCCCTCTCAGCCCTTCGTCCAGTTTCTGATGAACAAAAGCAGCCATAGAAGCGGTTTCAAGGCCCTGCCTGGCGCCGTGCGCCATGGCGCGAGTGGTGGCCTGGAGCTCTTTGCCCTTTAGCCCTTTTTCCAGGCCTTTTTCGACCACACCATCGACCTCTTTAATGGGAATGCCCGCCGTTGCCCCTTGCTCCAGAGCGATACAGGCGCTGTCCATCTCTGCTTTGTTGTGCTTTTTTCCGCTTTTGTCTTTGGCGCGCACTTTATCTTTGGCCTGTTGCAGATCCCCCTGCTATTTGCTTTTCTTGGCGTCGTCCCAATTCTCCCAGCCTGGCGGAACGTTACGATCCCAACCCTCTTTCTTGCCCTTGTCCCAGCCGGCAGGCCGTTCTTTGTCGTGCTTTCCTTTTTCAACCCGACCCTGACCCGGTTGATCGTCGTGACCTTTATGGCCCTTACCTTTTTTGTCGGCTTTGTGCTCTGCAGTGGATTTATCTCTTTTACCCTGACCTTGTCCCTGGACAAGGCGGGGGGAGGTGGAGATCAGCAGACCGGCGACAATCGTCAGTCCCAACAGCCATTTGATTTTATGCATGGTTATGTCTCCTAATTTGTCCTACAGGTATCCGGCTGCAGTGATTTTACCGCCGCAGCGTTCTTGCCCCGAGCTGAATGTCCAGGCTCATTCTCTTGTTCGAGCCAAGGATCATGTTAAAAAAATCGCCCGGTAAATTTTTTATTTCACCGGGCGATCTCAGAATCCTAAATATCTCCTTGGGCCTGAAAGATCTCCTTGTTTAAGAATTTTCCCCACACGGTCTCGAACCACGACGGCTCTTCCGGCAACGGCCGGCACGGCTTCCAGGTGGAGTGAAATCGCTGGTCCGCGCCCAAGTGCGTCTCCAAAACCTCTTCGCGCAACAGCGCCACCTCCGGCTTGTAGCGCCAATCGTCGCCCAGCTGGTCGATCACCGGCTGGCCCTGCGGGTCCATCACCAGGTAGGATCCGCGGCTGCCGCCGCCGCGCTGCAGATAAGCAACGATCGCTTGCAGATAGGCGGTGTGGGCCAGCACCAGATGGCGATTCTGCAGCGCCAGGGGGATTTCCCCGCGGCCGGCTACCTTTTGTGCAGCCGCCCGCGAGCACTGTTCATAGGCTGCGGAGAGCGCTTGCTCGATTTTGCGCGGGTCGCGAATGTGCGCTCCATATTGGGTCATGCGGGCTTGAAACTCTTGGCGAAACGCCGTCACGGTTGAAATCGGGCCGGAGAGGTTTTGGATGAAAGACAGCATGGCTTTGCCGCGTTCGCCGGCAGCCTTTTCCCACCCGGCCGCTTGCTTGGGCGCCGGAGCATGGCTGATCTTTTGCGCAGCGCGCAACGAGCCCACCTGACCAGAGTTGAGCGCAGATCCGCCGGGCCGGTAGACGCCGTGGCTGCCGTTCACTTCACCGATGGGATACAGGCCGGCGATGTTGGATTCCCACCACAGATTTCCAGCCAAGCCGCCGTTGTTGTGTTGACTGCACACGGCCACTTCCAGCGGTTCTTGGTGCAGGTCAATGCCGTTCTTGCGGTAGAGCTCGATGGCCAGCGGGTTCATTTTTTCCAGCCGCTGAATGGGCGAACCGAACAGCGCGTCCGAGTTTTTCAGATAGGTGTACGCCTCCGGCTGGAGAGCATCGAATGAAAAAGCGCCGATGCGTTCGTCGCCGAGCGGGTTGCTGCGAAAATCCATATACACGCGACGGCCTTTGATGACCGTCTCGATGTACACCAGCACATCTATCAACGAGGAGCCATAGTTCGGTATTTTGCGTGGATCGAAAGGCCACTGATATCCTTTGAGAAAAACATCGGTGGCCAGTTTGGCCATGGTGGGGAAATAGTCATTAAGAAATTCCCGTTCATCGTGGCCGTCGCGGTCCGTGCTGATGTAGCGCGGGATCACCTGCTGATAGGTGCCGGAGACGTTCCAGCGGAATTGGATGGAAGCCAGGCCGTACTGGGATTCGGTGAGATTGCGGGCCACGGCGCCGACTTCCAGGGCCAGACCGATGGCGCCGATGTGGCACTCGGGATAGACAGAGGTCTTGTAGAGTCCGCCCGGGCCGCCGACGCCGAACACCACTTGATTCGCCTGAAAAAAACAGAGGCCGAAAGTTTCTTCGTTCAACTTGCTTTTATCCAGACCGATCACTCCGACGGCCCGTCCGTCCTCAACGATGAGGCTGACGACATCGTGATCATCAAAGATCGGAATGTTTCTCCCCTTGACCTCTTTCAGCAGACACTGCACCATCTGATGGGAGGTCCAGGGTCCGGCCGAGGTGGCGCGCTGGCGGGGATCATGATCGGTCTTGTAGCCCACATAACCGCCGAGGCTGTTGTGCGGAAATTGCACGCCGATCTGCGCCAGGTGAAAGAACTCTTGCGCCGACATGGTGGCTTCGATGAGCGCCAGCTCTCCGTGCATGGCGCCGCCGTCAAACAGCGAGCGCGCCATGTCGTAGGGCGAATCCGGCTCTTTGCCGGACAGGGACAGCTTATAATACGTCTGTTTGTCGGATCCGGTGTTGTTGGAGGTGCCGCCGCCGATTTTTTCCGTGATCAGAGCGACGTCGTGATGGCCGTAATCATGCAGATGCACGGCACAGTTGAGCGATGCGGCGCCGCTGCCGACGATGATCGTATCAACCTGATGCACGGGAAAGGTTATTCCTTCAAGGATGAGTTTGTGGTCAGTCATGGAAAACTCCGGGAAAAGGGTTGAGACAAAAAGCCTATAATCGGTGCAGGTGAAAACCGCCGTCGACGTTGATCACCTCGCCGGTGCTATAGTCCAGAAGCCCCTTGGCGATGGCCACAATGGCCTTGCCGATGTCTTCCGGCTGTCCCCAGCGTTTGAGGGGTAATAGCCCGCCATCGATCAGCTTGTCGTATTTGGCCTTGACCGTGGAGGTCATGTCGGTCATAATGATGCCGGGACGGATTTCAAACACATTGATCGGATATTCGGCAAGGCGGTCGGCGTAGAGTTTGGTCATCATGCTGACCCCGGCTTTGGAAAGGCAGTACTCTCCGCGCGAGGGGGAGGAGGTATACGCCGAGTTGGATGAGATGTTGACGATTCGGAACATTTGATCCGGATACGCGGCTTTTTGCTCGATCATCCAGTTGGCTACCAGCTGCGTGAGAAAGTAAGGGCCTTTCAGGTTGATCTTCATCACCCGGTCAAAGCTTTCCTCTGTGGCTTGCAGCAAGTCCATGCGCACCAGGGGCGCCACGCCGGCGTTGTTGACCAGCAGATGCAGGCGCCCGAAGGTTTTTTTTATCTCTTCGATAATTTTTTTTCTTTCCTCAGCCGAGGTGATGTCGGCGCGCAGATAGAGCGCTTTCGCGCCCCGTTTTTCCAGTGCGGACAGGGCCTCCTGAGCGTTTTCGTGGACGTCGTCGATCACCACGTCATAGCCGTTCTCAGCCAAATTTTCGGCGATGCCGCGGCCGATGCCGCGGGCGCCGCCGGTGACAAGGGCAACAGGTCTGTTCATACATACACCTTCAAGTTAGTCAATCAACAGATAAATATAGGGGTTGCGGAACTTGTATTCAAGCCTTTTTATCGGTTGATTTTAGTAAAAATATTACTAACTTTGCCTTACATCCACGCCTGTTGGCTGTCGCTCCTGGTATCTGATCCTGATTCGGAATGAGGGTTGATGCATGCAAGCTCAGTGGCCGGAAGATCTCAAACGCTTCGGGGGGCATCTTAAAACCAATCTGGGCGGAGTTTTTTCGCCGCGGCGGGAAATTTTTGTCGCACGTGCGCCGGCCCGCGTGGATGTCATGGCCGGGTTGTCCGATTACGCCGGCGCCACGGTGCTGTCCACCCCGTTGCGAGAGGCCACGCTGGTGGCGGTGCAAAAACGGCGCGATCGCCGTGTGGTCATTCGCAACCTGAACATGAACAAGGAACGGGTGCTTAACTGCGAGTACCGGCTGGACGACCTGTATGAGGACGGCCTTCTCAAGCCCTACCCGCTGCTGCAACGCCAGTTCGCTCAGGATGCAAACAATCGCTGGCTGGGGCATGTGGTCGGCGCCCTGGCGGTGCTGCAGCATGAGGGCTTTGTCCAGCAGTGGGAGAACGGCATTAGCATTGCCATCAGCAGCACGATTCCGCCGGCCTCCTCGACCGCCTCCTCCGCTGCGCTGCAGGTGGCGAACATGCTGGCGATCAAAGGCGCGTTTGCTCTCGACCTGGACGGATTTCAGATCGCGCTCGCCTGTCAGACACTGGAAAACCGTATCATGGGCATGCCGTGCGGCATCACCACCCACGTGGCTGTGGCTTTGGGACAGAGCAACCACACCATGGTGTTGCGCTGTCAGCCGCATGAGTTGGTCAAGATGATGTCTCTGCCGCCGGGGGTGCAGTGGGTCGGCATCTACTGTGGCCTGATGTCGCCGCAGCGGGAAAGTCGCTACCGCGATCTGCGCATCGCCTCCTTTATGGGCCGCAGAATGATCCAGCACCACAGCGGCGCCTCCGATGAAGCAATGCCCATGGGTTATCTCTGCAACACGGACCCGGTGCAATGGGAACAGCGGTTGCGCAAGCAGGTGCTGACGAAAATAACCGGCCAGGAGTTTATCAAGCGTTTTGCCACCCACGACGATCCCGCCACTGTGATCAATCTGGAAAAACGGTATCAACCACGAACAGCAACCGAACATCATCTGTCCGACCATGCGCGCAGCGAGCGGTGCGCCGAACTGCTGGATGCAACGCTCCGCCCCTCTCAGCAGAGCCTGCTGGAGGCCGGCCAGCTGATGTATGAATCGCACCAGAGTTATCAGGAACGGTGCGGCCTGGGAAGCAAGGAGACGGATCTGCTCGTCGATCTGATAAAAGCCCAGGGCCCGGAAAAAGGGCTGTACGGCGCCAAGACCACTGCCTGGGGGTGCGGAGGAACCGTGGCGGTTTTGGCTGCCAAGGGCAGTGAAGACGTGCTGCAAAACCTGGTAAGCCGATACCGTCACCTGACGAATTTGGAGCCCTCTTTGTTTTTCGGTTCATCCTGCGGCGCGATAGAGATGGGTGTGGTTCAAATGGTGTTTGATTAATGGCAAAAAGTATCCGCAAAGCCGTCATCACTGCGGCAGGCAAAGGCACGCGGCATTATCCTGCCACCAACGCGGTACAAAAGGAACTTTTTCCTTTGGTGGATCGCGACGGCGTCACCAAGCCCACCATCCAACTGGTGGTGGAAGAAGCGCTGGCCGCCGGCGTGGAGGAGATCTGCCTGGTGGTTCAGCCCGGTGCGGACGCGGTCTTTAAGGAGCATTTTGCCGGACTTGTGCACGGCCAAAGCCTGCAGGACAAGCCCTGGATTCAGCAGCAATCCGCGCTTCTCGAGCGCCTGCAGCCACGGCTTTCCTTTGTCCTTCAACAGAGCGCCGAAGGCTTCGGCCATGCGGTGTACAGCGCCGCCGAATGGGTGGGAGACGAACCGTTTTTGCTTTTGCTCGGAGATCATGTGTATCTCGCTCCGCAGCCGGGATGGTGCAGCCGTCGGCTGCTGGCGGTGCATGAGCAATCAGGTCAATCAGTGTTCGGCGTTCAACAGACAGCCGGCGCATCGCTGCATCTGTTCGGCGCCGTGGCCGGAACATCTTTGTTGCAGGAACACCCGAGAGTGTGGCGGGCGGCTGCGGTCTATGAAAAACCAGAGATCACGTTTGCCCGCGAGCACTGCCGCACCACCGGTCTGGCGGAAGATCGCTATCTGACCTTCTTTGGCCTCTATCTATTCACCCCGACGATCTTTACCATCCTAAGGCAGCACATACAGCAGAATCTCCGCGAGCGGGGCGAAATACAGCTGACCACGGCCCAAGCTGAGTTGATCCGGCGGGAAGGCGCGCTGGCGGTGGAGGTGGATGGACTTCGCCTGGACATGGGCACACCGCGCGGCTATTTGGAAACGCAGGTACGGCTGGCCATGGCCGGCCCCTTGGCCGCCGAGATATCCGCCCTCATTCCACCGTCCCCTGAAGCCGGGGCGGCTGGTTCCTGATCGAATCCGGCGAATCCCATGAACATTCGCATACGATACATAGACGGCCGCAGGCTGAAACGAGCCATCATCGCTTCAGCGCAGCGCATCCTTGACCGGCGGGAGGAGTTGAACGAGATCAACGTCTTCCCGGTGGCGGATGGCGATACCGGCACCAACATGGCCGCCACCATGCATGCGATCATCGACCGCGCCGCTGCTTGTCAGGATGGTTCGCTCTCTCATGTTTGCCGGTCCATCGCAGACGGCGCCCTGGAGGGCAGCCGCGGAAATTCCGGCGCCATCCTGGCGCAATTTTTTTCCGGCCTCGCTGACGCCTGTGAAGGCCGGGAAAGGCTGTCCAGCCAGGCCTTCGTCGATGCGGTGCACGTAGCCGTGGAGCGGGCTTTTGAGGCTCTCAGCAATCCGCGCGAGGGCACCATTCTGACGGTCATGCAGGACTGGGCGACCCAGCTGAACCAGCAGGCAGAGGTCGAGTCCGATTATGTGGCGCTGCTGCAAAACGCGTTACAGCGCGCCCGGATCTCATTGGCCGAAACTCCGCAGAAATTAAAAGTGTTGAAAAAAGCGGGTGTGGTCGACGCCGGGGCTCAGGGATTCGTTCATCTGCTGGAAGGATTAAGCGATTTCATCAGTTCCGGCAAAGTGGCGGCGCTGAAGGCCGGCGCGCATCTCGGTGAGCGCATCAAAGGGTTTCACCTGCGCAAAGCGCACGGCACGATCCGGTTCCGCTATTGCACCGAGTTTCTGCTCGAGGCGGGAGCGCTGCAACGCGCTTTAATGCAGGAAAAGCTGAACAGCTTCGGCGATTCGCTGATCCTCGTTTCCAGCGGCCGCAGGTGGCGGGTGCATATTCACACCAACGATCCGCAGGCGGTCTTTGCTCAGGCGGCGCAATGGGGACAGGTCAGCAACGCCAAAATCGAAGATATGCGCAGCCAACACAGCGTCGCGCTCGCACGGGACTCTGAACCACGGATCGCGCTGGTCACCGACTCTACCTGCGATCTTCCCGAAGAGACGCTGCTACGCTACCGGGTTCAGGTGGTGCCGGTGCAGGTGATGATGGGAGAAAAATCTCTACTAGACCGGGTGGAGATCTCCACCCGGGAAATATATCGCGCCCTGAAGGCCGGACAGCCGCGCATCAGCACCTCTCAGCCCTCGCCGGCCAGCTATTCGG
>CAZKQR010000197.1:0-7807 GCA_964554965.1 uncultured Cytophagia bacterium
TTGAGAACGATTCCGCTCTTCAAGCCTACTGAAAAATCTTTTGCGTTTACACTGATGGTTTGTAACGATCTTTGTCATACTCCACATCATGCAACTTGAATGCCATACTTAAATGATGGCGCCCTGGTTGCCGCAAAACGGTTTTTCACATTAATTAATATAAAATTAATCATTTAATTATCAAGGCAAATACCATGAGCAACCTGTGTCCGACCGTAACCGCCCTTGCAGGCCTCAGGCTTCTGATTTTATTTCAGATTTCCGAGGTGTATGCGGTGTAGACCGCCCATGCAGCGATCAGCCCCAACCCGGCAACGGCCTAATCCGCCAACACAAGCCCATGAGCTGTACATGCAGCCCAGACCACCTGTGCAGTGATCAGCGATCAGCCCCAACCAGTCAGCGGCCTATTCCGCCAGCACAAGCCCACGAGCTGTTTAAGTATTGATTTTTACTTTTAGATGGAGTACCTTTTCATCAAATATTCACATAACGGGCAATGGCCCGCAAACATAGCCCTTCACGACAAGAAAGCACGAATCATCCATGAACCGTTGTCCCCATCTTTTGCCTCTCATCCTTCTTATCTTTGCTGTTTCCCTTTATGCGGCCGAAATCCATTCGCTGAAAATCGTCTGGCATCAGGCGCCGCGCTCCGGATCGATCCATGTCAGCAACGGCCTGCTGCGGTCGTCGCGCGTGGTGCTTGGCAAAGGGAAAACAAACGGAAACCGCTTTTCCAGCACAGCCCGGGCTCCTTTTGCTCTCGCGGTGACCGTCCAGGCGGACGAATATCCGGCCGCATTGATCAGCCTGCAGACCGACCGGGATTCCTGCAGCTTTTTTCTCCGCGATGTTCATCGCGATCATCCGGTGTTCCTGCCCTCCTTCGGCCTGGCGGTGACCGAGGCACAGGATCCGCGCGACTATTCCACCATCGCATCGCAGATACGCGGGCGCGGTTGGCTGAGCAAATTAGCGCAGATCAACCAGGAGCCGGAAGAATCCTTTGCCCATGCCGCCGCTCAAACGCAGGAGATGAGCTGCCAGACCTGGCTGGGAGTCAGCCGCAATATGCGCACCTTTAGCGTCGGTGAACGGCTGGACTGGGTGCAGCCGCGTATGGCAGGAACCGAAGTCCGCCTGGCGGAGACCAACGACCGGGCAGCGCGCTATCGGTTCATTATGGGCCGGGGATGGGGTGTTCAGACGTGCATCACCCGCCGGCTGGATGAGGGCTGTCTGCCGATCCTGCATGGAACGTTGATCGATGAAAGCATTCGCTACGAATTGACCGCCTTCGCGGGAATGGAAAAACAGCGGCTGCAGCCGCAGACTCTGCGCGGCACCCATTTTTTAGTGGCCGACGGCTACAGCGCCGGCCACACCTTTACCGCGGAGCAGGAGGCGGCCTTCAAGCGCCTGGAGCCGGTTGAGATGAACCAGGAGGAGGAGACCGTTCTGTTTCTGCGCGTGACCGCTGAGAACACGGCGCAGACGCCGCGCTATGCCTTTCTGAAAACAGCGACCCCCTTATCGATTAAACCGGACCAATGGACGTTCAACCCGGCCACCGGCCTCTCTCAATATAAAAGCGGCCGCGTCTTTGCCGCCTCCCGGTTGCAGGACAGCCCTTTGCGGAACGAAGAGGTGTCCGTTTTGCTGCAGCCGGGCGGCCGCATTCAGCTGACCATGGCCATCCCCAATCGCCCGATTTCGGAGGAACGCGCACAAGCGTTGCAGGGGATCGATTTCGATCAGGCGCTGACGGATGGCCGCAGCTTTTGGCAAGCCAAACTGGCTGCCGCCGGCCGGATCGAGCTGCCGGAACAACGCATCGAAGAGATGATCCGCGCCGGATGGCTGCACCTCGATCTCATCACCTATGGGCTGGAGCCGGATGGTACGCTGGCGCCGGCCATCGGCGTCTATTGTCCCATCGGCTCGGAAAGCGCGCCCATCATCCAGACCTTTGACTCCATGGGCCGGCACGACATCGCCCGCCGGGCGTTGACCTATTTTCTCGACAAACAGCGCGACGACGGCATGATGCAGAACTTTGGCGGCTATATGCTGGAAACCGGCGCGGTGTTGTGGAGCCTGGGCGAGCACTATCGCTACACCCGCGATGAACCATGGCTGCGCCAAATCGCGCCCCGGGTCGCCAAAGCGTGCGATTATCTGATCGCGTGGCGCCGGCGCAACCTGCGTGAAGAACTGCGCGGCAGGGGCTACGGCATGCTGGAAGGCAAGACCGCGGATCCGGAGGATCCCTTTCACTCTTTCATGTTGAGCGGATATGCCTATCTTGGCCTCAGCCGGGCAGCGGAAATGTACCGGAGCGTCGATCCGGTTCAGGCCCAGCGCTGGCGACAAGAAGCGGCGGACCTGCGCAGGGACATTCGCACCGCGGTGTTCGAGGGGTTGGCGAAATCGCCTGTCATTCCACTGGCGGACGGCGTCTGGTGCCCGACTCTGGCGCCCTGGGCCGAGTACCGCGGTCCTCTGGCGTTGCACGCCGACGGCGGTGCTTGGTTCACCCACGGCGCCATGATCACGCGCGACTCTTTGCTCGGACCGCTCTATCTGGTTCTGCAAGAGGTCGTCGACGCCCGGGAACCGGCCGCAGAGGTTATGCTGCAATTCCATAACGATCTGATGACGCTGCACAATGCCGCATTCAGTCAACCGTATTACAGCCCGCATCCATTGGTGCATTTGCAGCGCGGCGAGCCGGCGGCTTTTCTCAAGGCCTATTATAATACGGTGGCGGCGCTGGTGGACCGGCAAACCTACACCTTCTGGGAGCATCTGTACGAAGTCAGTCCGCACAAAACGCATGAGGAGGGCTGGTTTCTCATGCAAACCCGCTGGATGCTGTACCGGGAGGCAGGAACAACTCTGAACCTGCTGTCGGGCATTCCGCGTTGCTATCTGGAACAGGGCAAACGCATCCGGCTGACGGACGTCGCCTCTTATTTCGGTCCGCTCTCTCTGCAAGCCTCCTCAGAGCTCGCGGGAAATAGGATAGTCGCGGAAATCCGCTGCGAGTCCGACCACAAGCCCGCGTGCGTGGTGATCCGTCTGCCTCACCCGGAGCGGCAGACCGCCGAGTCGGTTCAAGGCGGCCTCTACGATCCGGCCACCGAGAGCGTGCGCATCGAACCGTTCACCGGCCGGGCGCAGGTGATTCTCACCTTTGCCGCAAAATGAAAACACCTTCTTCGAGGTCTTGGCGATGAAAAAAAACGGATGGATGATGATTCTGCTTCCCGGACTGCTCTGCGCGCAGGTCAAAACGGAAAAACCTTACTACCAGATGACGGTCGCTGAGATCGATCAGGACATCCGCCGGGTCAGCGTCGCCCTCGCTGAACCGGCGCAACGCATGGCCTATTATTCGGAACGGTTTCTCGACGCGCCTTACGAGCTGGTCTGCGAAGGAGAGGGCGAAAACGGCCGCTACGAAACCCAGCCGCTGCTGAACCTGCGCCAGGTGAACTGCATGACCTATTGTGAGATCGTGTTGGCCCTCTCCCTGTCGGACTATTACGAGGAATTTTTCAACGTGCTGCAACACATCCGCTATCGCCAGGGCATCATCTCCATGGCCACTCGCAACCACTACACCATGGTGGACTGGCTGCCGGCCAACAAGTGGTGTCTGGAGGAGGTCACCAAAAAGGTCGGCGCTAAAGACGTGCGTTGGTCGACGCGCACCATCAGCCACAAAAAATTTTTTGCCGGCAAATCGATCACCGACATCCCGGTGCTGCTGCCGGACCGAACCGCAACGATCGCCTACCTGCCGCTCGACCAGGTGGAGAAACATGCCAAGGCGCTGCAGGACGGCGACATCGTCAGTCTCATTCAGAACCAGCCGGGCATTTTTTCCGCCCACATGCTGTTGATCATTAAAAAAGAGGGCAAGCCCTATTTCCGCCACGCCGGCCTGTCGGCGAAAAAGGTGCTGGACCAGCCTCTGGGCGACTATATCGCCGCTCTCAGCCGCAATCCGCGCTTTGTGGGCATGAGTTTCATGCGCGTTAAAGAAAAAATCGATTGGGTGGACGGCTCGTACACGCACGGCAAATTCCTGGTCAAGACAAAATGAAGCCCTACACCCATTTCGAGTTCTCCGGCCGCTTTTTAAAAAACTATGATCGTTTCAATCACCTGGCCAGCATGGGATTGGATCGCCGCTGGCGCCACGTTACCGCTCGTCGCGCCGCGGCATTCTATCGGCAAAGAGGCTGGAACGCGCCGGTGCTGGATCTGGCCTGCGGCACCGGCGATATGGCCGCCGCCATTCATCAAGTCCTTCCGGCTTTGGTCATCGGCAGCGATCCTTCTGCCGAGATGCTCGCTCTGGCAGCGAACAAAAAAAAACGCTGCGGCTGGAGCCGGTTTCATCCGGTCCGCGCGGTCAGCCGGCTTCCCCTGGCCGACGCTTCCGTGGGAGCGATCACCTGCGCCTTCGGCGTGCGTAATTTCGTCCATCTGCAACAGGATATGGACGAATGCCGGCGCGTGCTGCACCCCGGCGGCCGCATCTATCTGCTGGATTTTTACAAGCCCCAGAACCGGTTCAGCCATGGCCTGCTGCAGGTATACAAAAAAATCATCGCTCCGGCCGTCGGCAGCCTGATCACCGGCCAGGCAAAGCCCTATCGTTATCTCATGGAATCCATGTACGCCTTTCGCTCACCGCAGGCGATGATGGAAGTGCTCACCGCCGGCGGACTGCAGGCGGTCGACATTCACCCTTTTTTCTTCGGTTTGGTTCACCTGGTGGTTGCAGAGAAAAAAATTCATTCACCCCAAGGAGAGACAACATGACGCCGCCAAAAGTCTATTGGCAATCGGTCAGACCGTTCACCTTTACCATGAGCGTGGCGCCTCCGCTGCTGGGCAGTCTGCTCGCGGTCATGCGAGTCCCCACTCTGTCGTTCAACTGGTTTCATTTCATCCTGACCGTGCTCGGCTGCATGATGGCCCATGCGGCGGCCAACACCTTGTCGGATTATGCGGATTTTAAAAGAAGAGTGGACCGCGAGGGCACCTATGGATCCAGCGGCGTGCTGGTGGCCAAGCTCATCGAGCCGGAGAAATTGCTCCGTTGGTCCGCCCTGTTGTACAGCCTGACGGCGCTCATCGGCGCCTACCTGGTCTGGGCAGCGCCCAACGGATTGGCGCTGCTCTGGCTCATCGCCCTGGGCGGCGTTCTCGGCTTTTTCTACACCATCGGACCGTTCCATTTCAAATATCACGCGCTCGGCGATGTGGCGGTTTTCATCGCCTTTGGTTCTGCCATGACCCTCGGCGCCTACATGGTGCAGACGGGCCGGTTCGCCTGGCAGCCGGTGCTGTATGCCCTGCCGATCTCGTTTCTGGTGGATGCCGTTTTGCACAGCAACAATTTGCGCGACATAAAAAACGATCTGGTGGTGGACATCAAAACCATCCCCATCCTGATCGGCGAAGCGGCGGCCAAAAAGATGTACTATACGCTGCTCTTCAGCGCCTATGCCCTGATCCTGATCCTTATCGGGCTGGCCGGATTGCCGTGGCTGACCCTGCTCACTTTTCTGTCCCTGCCGCTGGCGCTGAAACTGATTGCGCAGGTTCATCATAAAGCCGACCTGCCGCCGAATCAGTTCGCCATGATCGATGCCGCCACGGCGCAGCTGCATGGCGCGTTCAGTCTGCTGCTGCTCCTGGGCCTGCTGGGGAACTGGTGCTTATGAAAAAGTGTCTCCCGCTCAGCCTGGGCCTCGCCCTGGTCCTCTGGTACCTGGTCTTTGTGGTGCAGCCATTCAACTTTTGGCTGATGATGAGTTTCAACACCCTGCTGCTGAGCGGCATCACCCTGGCCTGCGGCTCGTTGAAAAAAGCGGATCTGCGGCCCACCGGCCGCGATGTGCTCATCGGCATCGGTTCTGCCCTGGCGCTTTATTTCGTCTTTTTCATCGGCAACGAAGTTTTGGTCCTCGTTGAAAAATCGCTGCCGGGTTTGGAGATCGACCGCAGCCGGAACATCGGCAGCATCTATGCCAACCGCGCAGGCCTTTCACCCGCGCTGGTGGCCGGCCTGCTCTTTTTTCCCATCGGCTTTGGCGAAGAGCTCTTCTGGCGCGGTTTCATTCAAAAATATTTTCAAGGCCGCAACTCCCGATGGGCTGCGCTGGCGATCACCACCGCTCTGTATGTGGCGGTGCATCTCTGCACCGCCAACCCGGTGCTGCTGCTGGCGGCGCTGGTGTGCGGCGTTTTCTGGGGCGGCCTTTATAGCATGACCGGCCGGTTGCCGGCGGTTCTGCTGTCGCACATGATCTGGGATCCGCTCATCTTTGTCCTGTTTCCCATTCAATGAGCCGGCCCCGGCGGAATAAAAAGCGGGGCGCTGTGTTGAAAAAGAAAACATTCGGAGAAGCCCGATGAAAAACATCGTTGCACTGATCCTGATCGCCTTGGCGTTGACCGCCTACCTTGCGGGCTGCAGATCCAGCGGCCCTGAGGGCGCGTTGAATTTTACCATGCGGACCATTGACGGCGAAGAGCAGTCCCTCACCCGCTATCGCGGCAAAGCGGTTTTAATCGTCAACGTAGCCAGCCGCTGCGGTTTGACGCCGCAGTACGAAGCTCTGCAGCAAGTGTACGAAACCTACCATGCTCAGGGATTGGAGATCCTGGGATTTCCCGCCAACAATTTCAAAGCCCAGGAGCCGGGAAGCGATTCCGACATCAAGGTTTTCTGCAGCGCCACCTATGGCGTCACGTTTCCACTGTTCTCCAAGATATCCGTGGCAGGCGAGGACATCCATCCGCTGTATCGTTTTCTCACCGACGTAAAGACCAATCCGGAATTCAGCGGCGCGATTCAGTGGAACTTTACCAAATTTCTCATCAATCGGAAAGGGCAGGTCGTAGCGCGCTTTGAGCCCAAGGTCAAGCCCGACAGCGAGGAAATGATCCGGGCCATCGAGAACGCGCTCCGCTGACCGTCTGCAGCCATGAACCGCCTCATAAAATCCGTCATTCTCCTTCTCGCCCTCTGCGGCGGCCTGACCCACGCTGCGGACGCCCTCGATCTGCAGGCGGCGCTGCAGCAGGACATTGAGGACGCACGCCTGGACCGTTTTTCCCTCGTTGAGGCGGCGTTCATCCTCTCCGGCGCAGATACGAAGGATTCCCTCGCCGTGGCCATGAATTGGTATCGCACTCTGCTGGGGCAGATCAAAGAGTATCATTTCGACCCCTTTGACCGCGAAGGCTCTGCGGCCAAGGTGTTCGGTTTCCTGCACAGCTCCTGGTTGATCACCTATCGGGAGCAGGCCACCACGCTGCTGGACGTGATCCACCAAAAGCAGTTCAACTGCGTGGCCGGCACCATTCTTTACAATCTTGTGTGCGCCGATCTGGGCTGGCCCACTGAAGCGTTTGAAACCCCCACCCACACCTACACCCTCTTTACCCATTTCGACCGGCGACTCATGGTGGAGAACACCACGCCCATGGGATTCAACATCACTCAAAACCTGGCCGAGTACTCGCGCTATCTGTTGCAGTTTTATCCTGACCATCGCGCTGCGCAGATCGGCTTGGATCGTATCTATGCGCACGAAAATTCCAACGGCAGGGTGATCAGCAACACCGAGCTGCTGGGATTGCTGGCCTACAACCGGGCCTATCTGGCGGCAAAGGAAGAAACGTTCGATCGCGCCTACCAATTCTTTCTGCTGGCGCAGCAATACAAACGTGATTCGAGCTCCAACGTCTACTTTGAGATCACTATCTACCATCCCTG
>CAZKQR010000198.1:0-7806 GCA_964554965.1 uncultured Cytophagia bacterium
GATTATGATTTCTCCGCAAATCATCAAGGGTGCGCAGCTTTTGCCATCCGGGGAGATGTAACCATGAAGCGCAAGCGATTCAGCAGTCACTGGTTCAGAAGCGAGCGGGGCAACATTCTCGTCCTGGCTGCCGTTTCCATGATGGCGGTGGTGGGCATGGCGGCCCTTGCCATCGATGTCAGCTATGTATTGGCTGCGCGCAATCAGCTGCAGTCCGGTGTGGATGCCTCGGCTTTGGCCGGCGCAGCCGGTCTGATGACCAGCCGGTCTGAGGCCACCCGGCGCGCAATGGATTTTGCCGGCCGCAATCAGTGCATCCGCCAATCCGTGGCGGTCAGCGCCGGTGACGTGACTTTTCCCAGCTCCAGCCGGGTTCGGGTGCAGTCCTCACGGCAGCTGCCGTTGTTTTTCGCTCCTGTATTGGGCATGGCCAATCTGAACATAACGGCCGACGCCACGGCAGAACTCGGCTCCATCACCGGCGCCAATCACCTCAAACCGTTCGCAGTGCCAGATTTCGGCTTTGACCTGGGTGAGCGCGTGCTGATCAAATCAGGCTCTGTCGGCGCTCCGGGCACCAATCCAAGCTTTTTCTATCCCAGCGATTACCCGCCGGTAAATCGGGGCAACCCGATCCCGGGCGCGGCGGAATATAAAAATAACATTATCAACGGCTGTTCTGGAATGGTCAGGATCGGCGATGTCCTGCAGATCGAGCCGGGAAATATGGTGGGACCCACGAAACAGGGTGTAGATGAACTGATCGGAATGGATCCCCACGCCCATTGGGGTTACAGCAGCGATTTGGATTTGAATACGGTGGTGGGTAGCGGCTATGACGGATATTCCAGTCCGCGCATCTGCATTGTTCCCCTTTACGATCCGGACCTTCCGCCTGACTCGGGCCGCAACACGGTCACCGTCACCGGCCTGGCGGTCTTTTTCATCGAGGGCATGCAGGGTAAGGATCTATACGGCCGGTTTATGGAGATGTTGACGCATGGCGATAATTGGGGCAGCGGCAACACCTATCTGTACGGCATTCATCTGGTAGAATGATTGGTGGAACAGGCTTCTATGGAAAAAGCATTATCCTGGATCTATATCAGCAACAACGAGGAAAAACCCGGGGACGTATTCCATCACCTCGAACGATCAGAAAAATTGCATTTGGCCGGTCGTAGCGAGGATTGGCCCTCAGCGCAGACGCTGTTGAACAAGCTACAACCGGATGTGGCGCTACTGGATCTTTCTCAAGGGGAGGAGGGACTGAAATGGCTGGAGAAATGGAGCGTCCTGTTCCCGCACACCCTGTTTTTCTGCACCGCAGAGATCGCCGCTCCAGAGCTTATCGTCCACGCCATGCGCAAGGGGGCCTGTGAGTTTCTTCTCCCCAAGATGCCCGCTGGCGAGATCGAGCGGGTTGTGCTCTCTGCACAAAAGCGGTCGCTGGAGAGCGGAATCCGCACTCCGGCCAAAGTGATCTGCTGTTATGGTGTCAAAGGCGGAGTCGGCGCTACCACCCTGGCCACCAATCTTGCGGTGTTCGCCGCCAAGCAAATGGGCAAACGCGTGCTGCTGTTGGATCTTAAAATGCAGCTGGGCAACGCCGCTCTTTTTCTTGATCTCAAGCCGCGCATCTCCCTTCTGGAACTTGTCGAGAACTTGTCCGGTCTGGATACCGCTCAACTGCACTCCACACTGACCCGCCATCACAGCGGCGTGACCTTTATCGCCGGCCCGGAGAACATGGAACAGGCGGACAATATTTCCCCGGCCGCGGTTACGCAGATCATCGATCTGCTGCGTCCCGAGTTCGATTTTATTTTTATCGACAGCGACAGCTATTTCAGCGAGGTAACCCTTCGCGCCCTGGATGAAGCCGATACCATTCTCACCATTGCCCAGCTCGATGTGGCGGCGATTTACAATCTCAAACGCACGTTGGCCCTGTTTCAGCGGCTGGGCTATCGCCAGGAAAAAGTGGCGGTGATCCTGAATCGCTATCCGCAGCGCATGAGCGATGATCTGGAACTGATTGAAAAATCCATCTCCTCGCCGGTTTTTATCCGGTTGCCGCTGCAGGAGAACGGCGCTCTGATCGAAAGCGTCAACACCGGCGAACCGGTGATCATGACCAAACCACAACTTCGCTTCAGCCTGCAGGTGGCGCAACTGCTGCAGCTGCTGCAGGGTGGGGTGGCGACGCCGGAGGCCAAGCAGACCAAGGGAGGATTGTTCAAACGATGGGCCAGAGAATAGGAGTCCGGCGATGAGCCTGCTGCAACGTCTAAAGACGGATCCCAAAGGAGGGAACGGAAAACAGGGCCCTCCAACGGTCACTGAGACGGCTGTGCGCGACGCGGCCACGCTTCATCCGAATCTGCAGACTCAACACGCCTATTATGAGTTGAAGGAGCGCATTCATCGCCGCCTGATCGATAAACTCGATCTGGCTGTGCTTGATACCATTCCCGCCGAAGTTTTACGTGTGCAGGTGCGGGAGGTTGTTGAGAATCTTCTGCAGACCGAAGAGTCCCTGGCCTGGGACATCAACCGGGACCGTCTCAGCGAGGAAATTCTCAATGAGACCTTTGGCCTAGGGCCGCTGGAGCCCCTGTTGCACGATCCCACGGTTTCCGATATCCTGGTCAACACCTTTGCTCAGGTTTATGTCGAACGATTCGGAAAATTAGAGACGACCAACACGCAATTCCGCGATGACGCCCATCTTATGCATATCATCGAGCGTATCGTATCCAAGATCGGCCGCCGGGTCGATGAATCGAGCCCCATGGTGGATGCGCGCCTGCCCGATGGCTCGCGCGTGAACGCCATCATCCCGCCGCTGGCGGTGGACGGCCCCATCCTCTCCATCCGTAAATTCGGTCTGCAACGTCTGTCCATGGACGACCTGTTGCGGCTGCAAAGCCTGACGCCCTCCATGGCAGAGATGCTCGCCGCCGCGGTTAAAGCGCGGTTGAACATTCTGATCTCCGGCGGCACCGGCTCGGGGAAAACCACCCTGCTGAACATCCTGTCCGGCTTTATTCCCAGCAACGAGCGCATCATCACCGTGGAAGACGCCGCAGAGCTGCAGCTGCAGCAGCGGCATGTGGTCCGACTGGAGACGCGGGCGGCGAACATCGAGGGCAGAGGCTCTGTGGCGCAGCGCGATCTGGTGCGCAATTCCCTGCGCATGCGGCCGGACCGGATCATCGTCGGCGAGGTGCGCGGCGCTGAGGCGTTGGACATGCTGCAGGCGATGAACACCGGCCATGACGGCTCGCTGACCACCCTGCACGCCAATTCCCCCCGCGATGCCCTGCGCCGGCTCGAGACCATGGTGCTTATGGCCGGCGCCAATCTGGCTGACCGCGCCATGCGCGAACAGATCAGTTCAGCCATTAACATCATCATTCAGATCTCCCGGTTGAGCGACGGCAGCCGCAAGGTGCAAAAAGTCGCCGAGATCGTCGGTATGGAGGGGGATACGGTTTCCCTGCAGGATATCTTTGTTTTTGAAAAACTCGGCATCCGTGAGGACGGCAAGGTGATCGGCACTTTTCATACCACCGGCATTCGTCCGAAATTTGCCGAACGCATCGAGACCTCCGGCATCAAGCTGCCTGATGCGATGTTCGAGCCGAACTTTGAGTTTGAGCAAAAGGAGGAGGCAACCTCATGATTCTGCTGCTCGTCGCGTTTTTCCTCTTTTTTCTTTTAATCATTCTGAGCCTGCTTCTGCTAGTCTATGAGCGCCGCCAGGGCAGCGGACGCAAGATCAACCGCCGTCTGGCCGCCTATTCCGTTGAAATGGGCTTGAATCCGGAACAACTCCCCCTGGTGCTGCGCGATGAGCGGTTGAGCGATATCTCTTTTTTCAACCGTTTCCTCAGCCGGCTGGATTTTACCCGCAAACTCAAGCAATGGCTGGAACAGAGCGACACCCATATCACGGTCGGCACTCTGGTGCTGGTCATCGCATTGCTGGCGGTGCTGGGCCTGTTGTTCACCCGCCGTTCGGATAATTTTTTGCTGCGCTTTCTCGTCGTCTTTGGCTTGGGGTTTATGCCCGTTTCAATTATTCTCTATCGCCGCGGCCGCCGGTTGCGTGCCTTTGTGCGCGCTTTTCCCGATGCTTTGGACATGATGACCAGTTCGCTCCGGGCGGGACACGCGTTGAACAAATCGATTCAGATGGTCGGTATCGAAGCGCCGGATCCCATCGGCGTGGAATTCCGCAAAACCTTTGAGGAGACCAACCTGGGATTGCCCATGCGTGAGGCGCTGGTCAACCTCACTCAGAGGGTTAACAGCATCGATCTCAAGCTGTTCGTCACAGCGGTGCTGTTGCAGCGTGAGACCGGCGGGAATCTGGCCGAGATTCTGGAAAAGATCAGCTATACCATCCGCGAGCGGTTTAAATTAATGGGGCAGATCCGCACCTATACGGCCCAGGGCCGTATGACCATGTGGGTGTTGGGAAGCATGCCGGTGGTCTTTGCGCTGGTAATCAACGCCATCAATCCGGATTATTTTGCCCCCTTGCTGGAAAGCCCTGCCGGCCGCAAGCTGCTGCTGACCGGCGCCGTCATGCAGATCTTTGGCTTTCTGGTGATTCGTAGAATCATTCGTATCAAATTTCAATAGGAAACGCCATGCCTCTCTATCTGGCCCTGATGACGATCTTTTTGTCGGTTTTTCTTTTAATCGTTGTCCTGCTGCGGCTGTTGCATCAGCGTTATACCCCTACCGCCCGACGCCTTCGTGATATGGAACAAGTGACGGCGGACGCAGCCCAGGACCTGATCGCCCAGGCGGCGACAAAAAAGTCGAAATTGCCGCCTGCACTGGAAAAGGCGCTGGTGAACCTGGGTCGACTGGGAGGCGCCGAATCGCCCAAAAATACAAGCAAAACCGTGGCCATGTTGCTGGAAGCGGGCCTTCATCACGAGTTCGGCCCGGCATTATTTACCGGCATTCGTCTGAGCTTTGCTTTTTTGCTGGTCACCCTTTACTATGTGTTCGGGGCCAGGTTGGTCCAACCTCCCTCCATGTCTGTGCTGGTGGCGCTGATCTTGGCCCTGGTCGGACTCAGCCTGCCCAACATGGTGCTGCGCTATGTCACTGCGCAGAGACGGCAGGAGATCGGCGAAAGCCTGTCCGACGCATTGGATATGCTAGTCATCTGCATGGAAGCAGGACTAGGCCTCAACGCCGCTCTTTTGCGGGTTGCTCAGGAGCTGGGCATGCGCTCGCCGGTGTTGAGCAGGGAGCTGCTACTGGTCACCCAGGAGATGCGCACCGGCCTCTCGCGTGAGGTGGCCATGCGCAATCTGTGTGTGCGCAATAAAGTCGAGAACCTGCGCATTCTGGTCGGCGCATTGGTCCTGGCGGACAAATTGGGCACCAGTCTGGCCGATACGCTGCGCGCGCAGGCGGACTCGCTGCGCACCCGGCTGCGGCAATCGGCTGAGGAACAGGCGGCCAAAGCTGGGATCAAGATGCTGATCCCCCTGGTACTGTTCATTTTTCCTGCCCTGTTCATCGTCATCCTCGGACCGGGTTTTATCAGTATTATGAAAAACTTCTCCGGCCTTACCGGACAATGAGACCTGTAAAGGAGAATTCTTGATGACAAAACAGCGCCTGTTGACTTTTGCTTTTTCCTCTGTGGCCTGGATGCTGGCGTGCGCACCGGCGTTGCATCGCTATCATATGCCGACCACCACGCCGCAACTGGTCCTGATCGGGGACCAGGTTTACGACTTGCAAGAGATGCCGGACGAGGCCGGCGGCCTGATCGAGCTGCATCTGCGCAACGGCAAAAAGGTGAGCGGTAAATTCATCTCCTGCGACCAGGAACGCATTTCCCTGAGCCCTGGATTCACCTATGCCGTGCCTGTAAGCGATCGCAGACGGATGAATGTGAATACCACCTCAGCGGACGCCGGTAAAGTGATGACCATCGATCGCCGGCAGAGCGTCAACAAGGACGATGTTCTGCTGGTTAGAATGTGGTGATCCATGCCGGTTGATAACCGCTCCAGCGGCATTCGTCTGCCGCACGCCGTTTTTTGCGCTGAAAAATGGTCTCACCGCCTTCTCGGCCTGCTTTCGCTCCAACGGATTTCCTCACCCAAGGCGATCCTGATCCAGCCCTGCAACGGCATCCATACGTTCACCATGGATCAGCCCATCGGGGCCGCCTTTCTCCATCAGGACGGTCGCGTTCTGCGATTGGAACCATCGATTCCCCCACGCCGGATCATCCCCTATGTCGCCGGCTGCCGTTCTGTGCTGGAATGGCCGGCTGACAGCGCCATCAACGGATCTCTCAAGGTCGGCGATCACTTGGAGGTTAAAGCCGACGCTCCTTTTCCGGAAACTGCATCCGCCTGGCCGCGATTCTTTCACAGCATCACCAATTTCTGCCTGGCCTTCCTGTGGCTGGGATTTGTGGTAACCACGTTCAGCAAATGGCTGGACCAGCAGTCATTCAAGGCCTTGGGTCTTTTTCTGTACAACACGCTTTTGGTCTATCTTTTTTTATCCAGGCGACCCTCGGATGTCATCTCGCATCGCTGGCAGGACTGGCTGGTCAGCGTTGGCACGGTCCTGTTTTCACTCTGGTTGCGGCCGGCGCCGATGGGCCATCCCCTTTTGCAGGCCGTCTCCCTGGCAGTGCAAACCGTAGCTATTCTTGCCATCCTCATTGCACTCGCTAGCCTCGGCAAAAGCTTTGGCATCGTGCCGGCCAATCGGAGCATCAAGACCGACGGCGCTTTTCGATGGATCCGCCATCCCCTTTATTCAGCCGAGCTATTGTTTTTGGCTGCCTTTGTCCTGGGCAATCCCTCTTTCGGTAATTTGATCAAGGGCGCCTTGATCACCGTGGGCCAGGTCGTCTGCGCTGTGGCTGAGGAAAAACTGCTGGCAATGGATCCTGCCTATCGCTCCTACCGGGCGCACGTGCGCTTCCGCTTTATACCCCATATTTTCTGAACTCTGCTACAACTAAACAGCTCTCTTTACATGGACGCCGCCGGTGCGTGGCGCTGAAAATTCGCTCTTTCAGCGTTTGAACCGTTTGACGTCGATGTCGTATTTTTCGATTTTATAACCGATGATTCGTTCGGTGCTGTTCAGCAGGCGGGCGGTGCGGGCTCGGTTGCCGCGGCTGGATTTGAGCGCGTCCTGGATCAACTCTTTTTCATAGGAGGCCACCAATTCTTCCAGCGGCAAGCGCGCGTGCGTGCCGCTGCTGTCCGCCGTCTGCAGCGTGGGGGGGAGATGGTAGCTGTGCAAAACCTGATCCTCGCAGACCAGCACACTGCTCTCGATGCAGTTCTCCAGTTCGCGGACGTTGCCGGGCCAGTGGTACTGCTCCAGCATATCGATGGCAGGGGTGGAGATGCGTTTGATGTTTTTCTGATGCTTTCGGCCGTATTTCACCATAAAGTGGTCGGCCAGCAGCAGAATGTCCGACTTGCGTTCGCGCAACGGCGGTAAAAAGATGGGAAAGACGTTGAGGCGATAGTACAGGTCTTCGCGAAACTGACCGATCTCCATCCGTTTTTCCAGATCGGCGTTGGTGGCGGCGATGATGCGCACATCCACGCGGATGGTCTGAACGCCGCCCACCCGTTCGAACTCTTGTTCCTGCAGCACGCGCAACAGCTTGACCTGGGTCATCAGGCTCAGATCGCCGATCTCATCGAGAAAGATGGTGCCGCCGTCCGCCAGTTCAAAACGGCCTTTTTTCGCCCCTACGGCGCCGGTGAACGCGCCTTTTTCATAGCC
>CAZKQR010000199.1:0-7757 GCA_964554965.1 uncultured Cytophagia bacterium
GATTGCCGGCGTGAAGCCTGCCGCAAGGGCGTGCGCTTTATCACCATGCCCGGCATCACCAGTGAAACGTTTTGCCGCATCAGTCAGATGGACTTGGATCGCGTGGGCCGTCTCAGCCGCAAGATGAAGGACATTCTCACGATCGCCAAGGAAGCGCGAATCAGCGCTCCGAACGGCACCCGTTTGACCGTCTCTCTGGCTTCACGCAAGGGCTATGCGGACACTGGGCTGGTGATCAGCCCCGGCGCCTTTTCCAATCTGCCTGCCGGTGAAGCGAGCATCGCGCCTGAGGAGAAC
This sequence comes from uncultured Cytophagia bacterium, assembly GCA_964554965.1. Taxonomy (GTDB): domain Bacteria; phylum Zhuqueibacterota; class Zhuqueibacteria; order Residuimicrobiales; family Residuimicrobiaceae; genus Anaerohabitans. The sequence goes on from CAZKQR010000199.1 coordinate 298, forward strand.
GGCGTGGAGGGGGATCTGGTGGTGGACTCGGGCATGGGCGTTGTGCCCGAGGATCACGACCCGCTCTGCCTGACCTTCAAGGAAGGCAAGGTGACGCGCATCAGCGGAGGCGGAAGCGCAGAACGGCTGCGGCGTCTGCTGGCGCCGCATGGGATTCAGGCGCGCAAGGCGGCCGAGTTCGGCATCGGCACCAACGATGCGGCGCGGATCAGCGGCTACTCTCTGGAGGATGAAAAAGTGCTGGGCACGATCCACATCGCCTTGGGCAACAACCTTTCCTTCGGCGGCGCCAATGCGGTGGGAGTGCATCTGGACGGCGTTGTTTACAAAGCCAGTGTGACCATCGACGGCCGCCGTATTTTGGAGAACGGCAGACTGCTGCTCGAGTAGTCGGTCTGCCGGCTGGGGCCGAATCCGAGGCGAACCGAATCGGCGTTGACCGCCTCAGGAAAGGAGCTATGAAAGTATACATCTCTGCGGACATGGAAGGCGTTAACGGCGTGGTGTTGAAAGAACACGTGGATCCTACTGCCAAGGAGTACGGCCAGGCGCGTGAATGGATGCTGCAGGAGGTCAACGCCGCCGTGGACGGCGCCGTCGCTGCGGGCGCGGACGAGGTGGTGGTCAATGATTCGCACAACACGGGCGCCAATCTGCCGGTGGACCGATTGCATCCCCACGCGCGGCTGTGCACCGGCCCGGCCCGGCCTTTTTCCATGATGCAGGATTTGGACAGCTCGTTTACCGCGGTTTTTCTCACCGGCTATCACGCCATGTATGCGACGGCGAACGGCGTGCACGATCACATCTTTGCCTACTCGGCCTTTGAACGCGTGGAGATCAATGGCCGCGCCGTGGGTGAGTTCGGACTCAACGCCGGCCTGGCCGGTCATTACAACGTGCCCGTGGTGCTCACCACCGGCGACCAGGCCTTGGCGCTGGAAGCGCAAAGGCTGATCCCGGAAATTCACGCGGTGGTGGTCAAAGAGGGCAGAAGCCGAACCAGCGCGCTGTGCCGGCCGTTTCAGCAGAGTCTGGACGATATCCGCACCCAGGCCGAGAAGGCGGTCGCACAGGCCCGACAAGTTCCCCCCTTGCGATTCAGCGAACCTTTGACCCTGACCGTGACCTATCAGCGTGCGGAATCCGCTGATCTGGCCGCCCTGTGTCCCGGCAGCGAACGGCTGGACAGCCGCACTCTTCGCTGCACCGCCAAAACCTATGTGGAAATGTATCGCACGTTTCTCGCTCTGTTCCGACTGGGCCGGACATGAGCGCCTATGACGAACTGAAAAATCGCGCTTACCAATGCAACATGGAATTGCCGCGCCGGGGCGTCGTGCTTTACAGCTTTGGCAACGCCAGCGCGCTGGATGGCGACCGCGGCGTGATCGCCATCAAGCCCAGCGGCATCGCCTATGAAAAGCTGCAGCCCGAAGACATGGTGGTGGTGGATCTGGACGGCCGGGTAGTGGAGGGCCGCCTCAATCCCTCGTCAGACACCCGCACCCATCTGGTTCTCTATCGTCACTTTCCTCAGATTCGGGGAGTGGCGCACACCCACTCCCCTTACGCAGTGGCCTGGGCTCAGGCCGCCAGACCGATTCCCCTCTTGGGCACCACCCACGCCGATCAGACCCATCTGGATATCCCCTGTACGGAGTTTTTATCCGAAGAGAGCATTCGCCGAGACTATGAGGAGGAAACCGGCCTGCAGATCGTCAGGACTTTTGCTCATCTCTCCCCGCAGGAGGTGGAGATGGTGCTGGTCGCCGGACACGGACCGTTCACCTGGGGCGCTACGCCGGAGCAGGCGGTCTATCACGCCGTGATGCTGGAAGAGCTGGCCAAAATGGCCTGGTTGACGCTGCAGATCAATCCCCTTGCAGAACGATTGCCTGCTGAATTGATTCAGAAACATTATCAGCGCAAGCACGGCCCCAATGCCTATTATGGCCAATCCGGACCGGCAGCCAAGTGATTCGGAGAAAGAGAGGCTCTTCATGCGAACGATCTTTATGAGGATCATCGGTATGGCAGCGATGTTTTCTGTTTCCGTATCAGCGCAAAATCCCGCCAATGTGCTGACCGTGCAAGTCGACAAGGCCGAACACACCATCAGCCGGCATTTATACGGCCATTTCGCCGAACATCTGGGCCGGTGCATCTACGGCGGATTTTGGGTGGGGGAAAACTCAGCCATTGCGAATGTGCGCGGCATCCGCCAGGATGTGGTGCAGGCGCTGCGCGACATCGCGATTCCGAATTTACGTTGGCCGGGCGGATGCTTCGCCGACACCTACCATTGGAAGGACGGCGTTGGACCGCGCGCTCAGCGGCCCACGATCATCAACGTGCACTGGGGGGGCGTGACGGAGGACAACAGCTTCGGCACGCACGAGTTCATGGACCTGTGCGAACAGCTGGGCTGCGAACCGGTCATCTGCGGCAATCTCGGCAGCGGCACTGTACAGGAGATGGCCCAATGGGTGGAGTATCTCACCTCCGACAACATCAGCCCTATGACCGAATGGCGCAAGAAGAACGGCAGGGACAAACCTTGGCGCGTAGCCTTCTGGGGGCTGGGCAATGAGAGTTGGGGATGCGGCGGCACGATGACTGCAGCCTATTACAGCAATGAGATGCGGCGCTATTCCACCTTTTGCCCTAACTTTGGCGGCAATGACCTTTACAAGGTGGCCTGCGGCCCCTATGGGGATCAGATGGAATGGACCGAGACGCTGATGAAGGATGAGAACACCCGCCGGATGTTCAAAGGCCTCTCTTTGCATTATTATACGGTATGCCATGATTGGGGGATAAAGGGTTCGGCCACTGCCTTTGACGAGAGCGAATGGTTTACCACCATGAAAAAGACTCTGGAGATGGAGACGCACATCCGCCGACACTCTGAAATCATGGACCGGTACGATCCGGAAAAACGCATCGGGCTGGTGGTGGATGAATGGGGCAACTGGCATGATGTAGAGCCCGGTACGAATCCTGGTTTTTTATATCAGCAGAACACGCTGCGTGATGCGCTGGTGGCGGGAATCAATTTGAATCTGTTCAACAACCACTGTGACCGCGTCACCATGGCCAACATCGCCCAGACCATCAATGTGCTGCAAGCCATGCTGCTCACCCGCGACGACCAACTGGTGCGCACGCCATCCTATTATGTCTTTAAAATGTACAAAGGGCATCAGAACGCCACCATGATCCCGGTGACGCTGCAGTGCGAATCCTTCCGCCGGGGATCAGAGTCTTTGCCGGCTTTGACCGCCTCCGCGTCGCGCAACGCGGAGGGCTTCCTTCATCTGTCGATCACCAACATCGATCTGCAGCAAAGCAAGGAGCTTGTTTGCGAACTGGACGGCGTTGGTTCGATTCAGCGGGTGAGCGGCGAGGTCCTGACCGCCTCTGCCATGAATGCGTACAATGATTTCGACAAAGCGGAGGCCGTGCGGCCAGCCGGTTTTGACCGGTTCACAGTAACAGCGAACCGGCTGCGAGTGACCGTGCCGGCCAAGTCGGTGGTCGTGTTGGAGATTCATCCTTAGGGGGGCAGGGATGACGCGATCAGCCCTCGCGTCATGGAGAAGCAAAACAGTAGACCCGGTCATCCTCTGCGGCGCACAGCAACCGGTTGTGCACGAAAATGGGCCCGCCGCGCCAGCGGCCTTTTGCGGTGAAGGACCACACTTGGCGGCCGTGCTGCAGTGAAAGGGCATAGAGGGTTTTGTCCATGCTGCCGATTACAACCGCGTTGCCGCACAACAGCGGCGAGGTGCTGATGGGCGCTGCGGTGGCAAAGCGCCAGCGCGGACGGCCGGTGGCCGTCTCCAACGCGTACACGCGATGATCGGTGCAGCCGAAAACCACCAGTGTATCATTGACCGTTGCGGCCTGATAGACGCCGCCACCCGCCTGATGTCTCCATTTCACGGTTCCATCCCTCATTCGCAGAGCATAGAACGTACCCGTGGTCGTGCCAAAGTAGAGAACGCTGTCGCGGCACACCGGCGCGCTGCGGATGGTTCCGTCTGCCGTAAAAGTCCAATCCGGCTGCAGGTCCAGGGTGAAGGCTTGAATCTCGGCCGGTTCCACAGCGAGCACAATGCGGCCCTGGCCAAAAGAGGGAGTGGACGCTGCTGGTTTGTGCAGGCTCACCGAACAAAGCTCGCGCCCGTCCTCCAACGCATAGGCGAACAGCCTTCCTGTGGATTGCGCCACATAGATACGGCTGCCCAACAGCAGGGGTTCGCCTCGACAGGGTCCAACGGTACGGCGCCAATCAAAGCGGCCGGATGGCAGGTGGTAGCTCTGCAGATTGTTTTCACCATGGCTCTGCAGCAGCACCAGTTTTTCGCCGGCCAGCATCAGGGCACTGGGGGTGTTGGCCGGGAGTCGAATTTTTCCCAGGCTTCTGCCGTCCTGCAAGCGCAGGGCGACCTGCCGGCCGTCCATCATGCTGACATAGACTCGTTGTCCTTTCGCCAGCAAAGTCGGCATGGCAGTGGCTGAGGTGCGATAGGTCCAGGCGAGCTCCAGGGGCCAGGCCGGTGCAGCGGAGGTTGAGGCCGACCGGCCCGGATCGCCGCCGTGTTGCAGCCAGGCGTTGGAAAGATCAAACGTCTCTTGCTGCACGGTCAGAGAGCGGCAGGAGAGAATCAGCCCGAGTGCCATCCAGCTTTTCCGCAGAGCACACCTCATTTAGAAATCCCAGCCAAAGAAAAACTGGGTGAACCATTTATTTTCCATATCCCAGGATGCGCGGCGGTAAAAGTGGTTCGGGTCGGTGATGGCGAATTTCCGGCCCAGGTCAAACCGCAGCAGCAACATGCCGCCCAAATTCATCCGTATGCCGAATCCGCTGCTGCCCAACACCTGTTCCAGCTGGTGATCCCAGGCATTGCCCGTGTCCACGAACAGTGCGCCGCGCAGTCCGTTGAACGCCACGCCGCCAAAGGGAAAGTGGACGATGAACCGGTCGATGAATGGAAACCGGAGCTCATTGCTCACCAGCGCCAGTTTAGTCCCCCACAGACGCCAGAAGCGATACCCGCGCAGGTCCCAGCTGCCGCCCATATAAAAGGGTGTTGCCTCTTTGCCGTTGTTGATCTGGGTCCAGAGGCGGACGGCATGGGTGATCTGCCGGCTGACGCGAAAATAGCGGCGATAATCGAAGAGCAGGCTGACAAAGTTGACGTTGGAATTCGCCACATCCAGGGTATAGCCCAGAGTCAGGTTCATGCGTTGACCATCCACCGGGCCGGAGGATCCCCACAACGAGTTGTCGTGAATAAAGGAGAAAAATTGAGAGGCCAGCAGAGCTTGGCGCCGGTAGCCTCTGCCGTACCACTCTTTATCCGAATAGCGCAGATTTAAGCTGGCCTCGCTGCGGCTGAATTTGGACAACGGATAACTCAGGGCGCCGAAACCGCCCACGCGCCGTTCCCAGAACCACTCATCGTAGCGGTTATAATAGCGGCCGGCGAAATGGTAGCCGCCGATGGCCGAGTTGATCCGGCGGGAGAGATCGGTGCGCGACACCGCCACGTTAAAACTGGAGAGCAGTTCGCTCTGGCTGCGCGCCGAGTTGCTGAGGAGAAAAAAATATTGGTAATTGCCCAGCATATCAGAGACCACCAGTTGTGCGCCGCCTGAGGTGCCAAAGATAGGATCCTGGGTGATCTGACTCTGAGCGATATCGAGATTATATTTGGGTTTGTATTTGAACTCTTTGATGGTGCTGATGCCGTCGATCCGCTCCTGGGTCCAGGAGGCGACCTGCTGCGGCAGGGAGTCCTGTTCAGTGGTATGGCAGCGGTCGAACAGCGCCGCCGGGTTTTCCAGCCAGTGTAGATGGTAAGCGAAATTCTCAAACGCGGTGAACAACAGATCGCCCTGGCGTGTCCAAGCCGGATCCAATGCGCCGGTGACGATGTGGGTGATCTGTTTGAGCGGCAGGCTCAGGCTGTCGCCGGACTGCTGAATGCGCGCCAGCCAGAGGTTGCTCGTCCCGCTGCGGTCCGAAGTGAACGCCAGAAACCGGCTGTCCGGCGACCAGCGCGGGGTGTGGTCGTTGAACGCGCCGTGAGTCAGATAGCGGATCTGCTTATCGTGCAGGCTCAAGAGAAAAAGATGATAGTCGCCCTGCTGCCCGCCGGCGCCGCGGTCCGAACTGAAGGCCAGGAACCGGCCGTCCGGCGACAAAGTGGGATCGCGGTCATCATAGGCGTCATCCGTGAGCTGAGAGAGCTGTTGAGTCCGGCGGTCGAACGCATAGAGATCGCAGCGGCCGTTGAAAGCCAGTCCGGAAAAAAACAGGCGCCGGCCGTCCGCGGACCAGGAGGGGGAGAAGAGTGAGACCAGTTCCTCGAAGGCGTGCGTTTCGACGATTTTTTTTTCTTCGATGTCCATCACATAGAGCCGGTCCCGTTCGCCGCTCTTGGAGACAAATGCGAGTTCGCCGGCCTCATTGACGTCGATGCTGCTGCTGAGCAGATGAATGGATTCGAATTCCGGGGAGCGCTCGCCGGCCACCAGGATCTCTGTTTTGACTTCCTGCTCCGCCGTGGTGAGCGCGGCCCGGTAGATGTTGGAATAGCCGGTTCGGTTGGAGATAAAGACCACGTTCTGAGAATCGCCGGCTGGATAATAGGCGGGCTTGATGTTGATGCCGTGCCGGGTCAGTTTGCGGCTGATCATGCGCGCGGCGTCACTGGATTGCAAAAGAGGGTATTTCTCTTTTTTTAAATGATAGAGCCATTTCTCGTCAAAACCGCGGTAATCCAACCCCAGAGTCCGTTTCATCACTTCGCTGAACAGCTTGCTGGTCCAGCAGTTTTCCAGCAGCTGGAGAATTTTATCTTCACCCCAGGTCTCGGCGATGTATTTCATCACCGCCTGGCCCTCTTTGTACATGAGAAAGGAGCCGCTGATCTGGTGCATTTGGGCAAGCGGAAACAGATAGTTGTTGAGCACGGCATCGCGGATAAACATTTCGACGTCAGAGTCCCAGCCGGCCGACCAGTATTCCGCCAGCCCTTCCATAAACCACAGGGGCGGCTGCGGATGGTTCATCAGCTTGTGGTCGCGCAGCACGCTCTCCACTTTGCTGTGGGTAAAGACGTGCACCAGCTCGTGACGGATGACCTGTTTGAATTGGGAGATCGACCCATTGGCCGGCACGACCACGCGGCCTTTAAGAAATTCAAAAAAACCGCCCACGCCCTCGGGGATGAGGCTGGAGATGGTGTTGGTCTCCTGAAAGTGAGCGTGCGTGGCGTAAAAGATCAGTGGAATGCGGCGATCGATGTTGTGGTTGAACTGGCGTTCCAGCGTGGCATAGCTCTCTTCTGCATAGCGGGCGCCGATCTCGGCCAGCTCGCGCATTTCTGGATAGTAATAGATCTCAAAATGTTCGGTCTGCAGAATGCGCCAGTCAAAGTGGT
>CAZKQR010000200.1:0-7749 GCA_964554965.1 uncultured Cytophagia bacterium
GTGACCGCGGCGCGATCGATGTCAGGAATAAAGTGGAGAAATTTTAGCGCCGACGATCCCCGGCACTCCAGGTAGGCCGTCTGCCAGATGCCGCGCGCCGGGCCATAGCCCTGCTTGCCCTCCAGTTTAAAGGGATGAGGCGTATCATCGACGCGCAGCACCAGAGAGTGATCTTGATCAAAGGTGATCCGGTCGGTGATTTCAAATTCAAACGGGGTATAACCGCCCCGATGATCGCCCAGTTTCTCTCCATTCAGCCAGGCGGAGGTGTGCCAATCGCAGGCGCCGATGACCAGGAACACCCGCTGTCCGCGCCAGGCCGAGGGGATGTGCACGCTGCGCTGATACCAGCCAATGTCGGCCCCGTTTTCCACTCCGGACAGGGGCGAACCCCAGGGAAACGGCACCAGGATGGATTGAGCAAAGCCGGCGCGGCTGTTCTGCCAGTTTTCGGCAAGCCCTCGATCCTGGGCGTCGAATTGAAAAGTCCAGGGTCCGTTGAGGTTCTGCCACTGGGCTCGCTGCCAGTCCGGCCGGGGGTGTTCGGCCAGGGGGATGGTCTGCGAGGTTGAACTCTGGTTCAATAACAGCAAAATGAAAAAAACGGCTAAAAGGCTCATAGCATGTCCCTTCTTTGGTTGCTGGAATATACAAAAAGATAAAATAAATGCCAAATACTCTGACCGTGGTTGCCTGTAAAAACCTGTTGCGTATCAACGCAGGAGAGCCTACATTTCCCCAACAGGGATTTTTCCGCGTCCGGGCTCGCGTCCTTGCCCGGTTTTAAAAGCGTTTTTTTCACCCGGCAGGAGGATTTTTCAATGATCAAGAAAGAACACCTCAATCGAAGAGAGTTTATGAAAACCAGCGCCGGTCTGGCGGTGGCGGCCGGATTGGCGTGCCGGACGGCTGCGGCCAAACCTATCCCGGTGGGCTTGCAGCTCTACTCCGTGCGCAGCGAATGTGAGAAGAACCTTCCGGCCACTCTGGCCGCGGTCGCCAAGATGGGATATCAGGGAGTGGAGTTCGCCGGCTTTTACGGTAACAGCGCCAAGGATCTGCGCAAGCTGCTGGACGACAACGGCCTGCACTGCTGCGGCACCCATACGCAGCTGGACACGCTTCTGGGCGATGAATTTGAAAAAACGGTCGAATACAATCAAACCATCGGCAACAAGTATCTGATCGTGCCATGGCTGGCAGAGGAGAAACGACGGACAGTGCAGGATTGGATCGGTCTGGCCGGCCTGTTCAACGAACTGGCGGATCAAGCCAAACCGCACGGCATGCTGGTGGGATACCACAACCATACCTTCGAGTATCAGCCCCTGGAAGGCCAACTGCCCTGGGATGTCTTTGCCCAGCACACGCACCCGGAGGTCATTTTGCAATTTGACAGCGGCAATGCCGGCGAAGGTGGGGCTGAGACCGTGCCTTTTCTAAAAAAATATCCAGGCCGGTCGATCACCATTCATATCAAAGAGTTCAGCCATAGCAATAAAAAAGCCATCCTCGGCGAGGGCGACGTTCCCTGGCACGAGGTGTTTCACATCTGCGAGACCATCGGCGGCACGGAATGGTACATCATCGAAGAGGAAAAAGACGTCTATCCGCCGCTGCAATGCGTCGAAATGTGTCTAAAGAATTTTAAAAAATTGCAGCGCGAACGATGACCGATATCAATCAGCCATAAAAAAAGGGCGAGAACATCGCCCTTTTTTTATGCGGCCGCTTATTTGACATAGGTCATAATTCTATCCGCTGTATAGTCGCGCGTTTGCATGCGCAGAATGTAAACGCCGCTCACCACATCCCGTCCCAATTCGTTTTTCCCGTCCCAGACCAGACGATGCGACCCGGCGCTGCAGAGGTGATCGCGGAGCGTGATCACCGGCTGCCCGAGAATATTCACCACCTGCAGTTTGACGCGCGTTTCGACCGGAAGCAGAAACGTGATCTCCGTGTGGCCGTTAAACGGATTGGGATAATTCTGCAGCAACGCGAACTGCGTCGGCAGCGTGAAAGCGCTCAGCTCCAGCTCCCGGGTGAACTCGACGGCCAGCCCGCTGTTATCCGCAGAACGCAGATCCGCGCCGGCCAGGGTGATTTTGGCTGCAGTGGTTGCATCGAGCAGCTTCCATTCGATCTGCAAAAGCACGCCGTCCTCATGGATCTCCGGATCGCCCTTTTCGACCAGGCGGCTGAAGGCGATGTCGATCAGGCCTTTGCTCTGATCCTGTTCGGATAAAAAGGCAGGGACAGCGCCCTCGCTTTCGAGCAGGCTGCCGGCGTGAATGGCGGTGACGCTCAGAACAGCGGGATCATAGCGCAGGGCCAGGTGTCCCATGGCCAGCCGGCGCACCTCTGCCGTCCGCAGTTCTGTAACGATCGAGGTTCCGGTCACATCCGGGCGGCCGACGCGCCATTGCATAACCGGATTGGTTTTGCCCAGCGCGCCACTGCCGGCTGACGCTACATTGGTCTGGTACCAGTTCCACATGCGCGTAAACACGAACAGATCTTCAAAATTGACCAGACCATCTTTGACGGCGGTCAACAACGGCGCCGTGCCGATGGCCGGTCCGATGTCGCCCTTGCTGTCGTTTTTCGGTTGCCAGGCATTCGTCAACAGGACAAAGTCTTTCAGGTCAATGTCCTTATCCGCATCAAGGTCACCGAGCCAAGCAGCCGTTTTCGCCGCTCTGATGATCATCCGGGTGGTGTCCACTGGAATCGGGACATTATCCGGTGTGCGCAGGTCAGCGGTCGGCAGGGTGATTTCGCCGGCGCAATTGTCGGTTTTGACCATGAAATCCAGCGAGCAGAGCACACCGTCGCCGTTCGCTCCGGCGGCGCCGCCGATGCGGGTGGCGGCGATATCCACACGGCCGGCCACACTGTCCGGCGTGACGGTGAACAGCGGCGCGGCAGCGCCGGTTTGCGCCAGATAATCTCCGGCGCTGAAATCAGTATAGCGTATTTTTGTTGGATCGTAGGCGACGACGACGTGGCACAATCCCACATTGGTTACGGCCATCGGTTCCACCCGCACGGTGAACGCCATGCCTGCTTTGCCCATGATCAGATCCGGCGACAACGCCAGCCTGGCGGCGCCCATATAGTAACGCCCGGCGTCATAGCCGCCTTTGCCCTCTTTCAGCGCAGTGATCAGCACGTTGCGCCAACCATCTCCCGCTACGGGCTGATGGGTGGTGTAGGTGATGACATATTGGCTGGACAGGATCACGCCGAGGGAATCGACGATCGCGGCAAAATCGCCGGTGATATTGAACCACAGGCCGCCGGTCTTTTCCGCCAGCAAATGAAAGGATGGCTGATCCGGCGCCACCACCTGGGTGACGATGCGCAGGTCCTGCAGCAGGGCGATCAGGCTTTCCGTTGTATAGGTGGTGGTGCCGTCCCCGGTCTCGCCGGCCTGATGATACGGCGCATCGGTGATCAGCACGGCGATCTTCTGCGCTGTGTTGCGAAAAGAGAGTTTGGTCGCCTGGGCCAGCCCTTCCAGGGCGTTCTCTTTGGTGTCGCCACCGCCGGAGGCGCGCAACCCCTCGATCCAGGCTTTGAATTCCGTCACATCGCCGGTAAAATCGTGCACCTGATCCACTGCGTCGCCAAAGGTCACCAGGCCCAGCCGATAGTCCACCCCTTTGCTCAGCAGCGCATCGGCAAAGGCAAGGGCGCGCTGTTTCAATCCGGTGATCTCATCGCCCAGGCTGCCGGTGACATCGAACACAAAAACGATATCTGCCTTGGCGCCGGAGGCGGCGCTCATGGATTCCACGGTGATGGGCGATTCCGTTACGCCGTCTTCCTTAACGCTAAAATGATCTTTGCTCAATCCGGCCACGACGGCGCGCGAGGCTGAATCCACTACCGTGACAAAACATTTGATCACAGGAAACGTCTCGGCATCCACGTTGGTGCAGCTCACCTGAAGACCGGTTAATCCGGCAGGTATTGAACTGCCGCCGCTCAATTTTAAAATCACTCCCTGGTCGCCGACGATCCAGCCTTGCAGCGCAGAGATCATGTGCACGGCATTGAGATGAGTGGTGACTCCGCTGACCTGTTTGCTCCAGCTCGCTCCGCCGTCCGCGGTGCTGTAGACGGTTCCGTTGTTGCCGACCACCCAGCCGTGCCGAACGTCGCTAAAGCTGACGCCGTTGAGAGAACCGTCGGCCACGGCCTTGCCGGTCCAGGTGGCGCCGCCGTCGATGGTGGACAGCACTTTGCCGTCGCTGCAGACAATCCAGCCGGTCAACTCGTCGACAAAGCAGAGATCATTCAGAGTGGCAGAGGTGTTGCCGGCCTGTGCGGTCCAATGGATGCCGCTGTCTTTGGTTTTGAGAATGGTCCCCTGGGTTCCGACCACCCAGCCGATGAGGCCGTCGACAAAGTCGACGCCGTAAAAGGTTTTGTCAGCGCTGGTGAATTGTGCCGTCCAGGTGGCGCCGCCGTCCACGGTTTTTTCAATATGGCCATAGGCGCCCACCTGCCATCCCATCAGAGCAGAGACCATGCTGTTGTCATAGAGGGGACGTGAGGAGCTGCTGGGCCACGCGGTCCAGCTCTGGCCGCTGCTGGCGGTTTTTACATTCAGCGCCTGATCTTTGTTCTGACCAACAGCCCAACCAACCGTGCTGTTCAGCATTTGCAGTGCGTACAGCGTGTACTCGGTTGAGATGAATTTCGATTCCCAGGTATTGCCGCCGTCGCTGCTGCGCAGCTGAGCGCCGGCCTGGCCCATCACCCAGACCCGGGCACTGTCGACTGCGTGGACGGCGTAAAGGTTGTTGGTCACCGAGCTCTTTACCTTCGACCAGCCGCTGGTGGTGGTCCAGACCGCCCAGGTTTTACTGTAGGCCTGAGCGGATTCACTGGCCTCTGATAGCATGCCGTTGATGTCGTAGGTGAAGGCGCGATAGAAATAGGCTGTTTCCGCGCTCAGGCCCTTGTCGGTAAAACCATCCGCTGTTCCATCATACACCGGCGTTCCATCGATGGCGCCGACCGGGTATCCTCCGGCCTTGCGAAAGACGCGGATGCCGGTGTAATTTTTCACACTGGGATTGGTCCAGTGGCAGTAGATTTTATCGTATCCGATGGTCACCGCGGAAAAATTGTGAATGCGGCCTAATTCGCCGGCGATGTAATACCGGGTGCTGTCGTAGCCCCCTTTATTCTCCTTCTGAGCGATGATGAGCACATCACGCCAGGTGTTGTCGCGGACAGGGTGATGGGTGGTGTAGGACACCACATACTGGCTGGAAAGGATCGATCCCAACCGGTCGATGATCCCCTGAAAGTCATCATCAATGCTGAACCACAGGCCGCCGGCGCCCTCAGCCAGTTGATGCATCTTTAGCAGATCCGGCCCGACCACATTGGTGACGATGCGATGATCGTTGAGAAGCTTGATCATGCTTTCGGTGGTGTAGCCGGTGGTGCCGTCGCCGCTTTCACCGGCCTCGTGATAGTCGGCATCGGTGATGAGGATGGCGATGCGCTGGCTGACGGAACGAAAAGAGAGCTTGGTGGTTTCCCCCAGACCCTCCAACGAATTTTCTTTGACATCGCCGCCGCCGGTGGCGCTGAGTCCTTCGATCCAGGATTTGAATGTGGCGATATCCGTGGTGAAATCTTTGCTGTCGCGTATTTCATCGCCATAGGTCACCAGGCCCAGTCGATAGTCGATGCCGCGTGCAGCCAGTGCATCGGCAAACGCAGACGCGCGAGCTTTAAGGTCATTGATCTCACCGCCCATGCTTCCGGTGACGTCAAAGACAAAGACGATGTCCGCTTTGGCGCCGGAGGAGGAACTCACCATTTCCACGGTCAGCGGAGATTCCAGGACGCCGTCCTCGCGGGCGCGGAAATGCGCAGCGGTCAGGCCGGTGACCGGGGTATGGGTGGCGGAATCAACCACGGAGACGAAAGACTTGACGGTTGGAAAGGAGGCGACATCGATGCTGCTCACCGAGGTCTTCCAGCCGTATAGGTTCAATCCCTCCAGCGTGGTGGCGCTGGTCCGGCTGGTCTCGCCGGGCGCGCCATATTGCCCGCTGGGATTGTAGGCAAAGGCGGTGTAGTAATAGACGGTTTTTGATTTCAAGCCCGTGTCGACATAGCTTTCAGTGTTGCCGGTGTAGACCATAACGCCGTCCGCCGGGGTGGTGGGAAAGCCGCCCTCTTTGCGCAGGATCACGGTATGGGCATAATAGGCGTCGCTGGGGTTGCTCCAACTCAGTGCAATGGAGGAGGTGCCGGCGGCCCTGGCGGTCAGTGCGAGGACGGCGCCGGGCACTGCCGCGCCGCGCCGCAGCCGCAGGATGGCGCCGTTGTCGCCCACCGCCCAGCCGCAATCAGCGGCCATCAGATGCAGACCGTGGAGAGCGGCCGTGGTCAGGCTCTGATCCTTGGTCCAGGTTTCGCCGGAATCATAAGTTTTATAGATGACGCCGCCGTCGCCGACGACATAGCCGTGAAATTCATTGACAAAATGGACGTCGTGCAGGCTGACTTCCGCCACCTGCTTGCCGGTCCAGCTGGCGCCGCCGTTTTCCGTGTACAGCACTCTGCCGTCGCCGGCGACCACCCAGCCGACGGCGTTGTTGATGAAAAAGACGCCGGTCAGAGAGGTGCTGACGCCGCTGCTCTGGGCAGACCAGGAAAAGCCGGCGTTGGTCGTTTTTAGTATCACACCGTTGTCGCCGACCGTCCAGCCGGTTTCCGCATCGATGAAAAAGACGCTGCGCAACGTCGTGGTGATGCCGCCGGCCTGACTGGACCATGCCGCACCGCCGTCGGCGGTCTTTTCGATTTTGCCGGATTCGCCCACGTTCCATCCCGAGAGACCGCTGGTCATTTGGTTGGCAAGCAGTCCGGTGGTGGAGCTGCCGGGCCAATTGGTCCAGGACAGACCCGCGTTGCTGGTTTTTAGAATGACGGCGTTCTTTTTCGCGTCCATGCCCACAGCCCAGCCGGTGTTTGTATCGACGAAAAAGAGGCTTTTAAGATTGAATTGCGCATAGGTATTGACAGCGGTCCAGTCGGCGCCGCCGTTATCGGTTTTGAGCACAGTGCCCCTGTCGCCGGCGACCCAGGCGTGCACCGTGTCGATGGCATGCACGGCATAGAGATGGTTGCTGGTTGCGCTGATCTGTTTGACCCAGGCCACATCCGTCTCGACGTTGGGCTGCACAGCGATGAATTTTTCCTTGGTGATGGAGGCGCTTTTGCTGCCGTCGGCGACACGCAGAGTGACAAAGTAGCTGCCCGGCTTGGTGTAGAGGTGGGTCGGATTTTGTCTGGTGTCATCCACGGTGCCGTCGTTATCAAAATCCCAGGCCCAGCTGGTGATGGCGGTGGCGAGGGAGGCACCCATGGGCGCGCCGGCTTTGGCCAGGCGTTTGGCCAGCGAGCCGGACGGAGAATACTGCTGCAGCACATTCTTCACCGTAATCGTTCCGGTGCTTCCGTCCAGATCGCCGATATACCAGTACGCGCCTTCGCCGCGAGTCGGGACGGGGATGGTTTGCAGCAGTCCGCTGGCGCCATAGATCTGCACGACGCCGTTGGAGCCGGTCAACGCCGGTGAGGTGGAATAATTTTCCACAAAGATGCGATAAAGCCCGCTGAAGGATTTCGCGATGGTGATGGTCTCTGGACCAAATCCATCCTGGTCGTCATGGTCCAGATAGACATAGGGCGCATAGGATTTGCTGCCGA
>CAZKQR010000201.1:0-7744 GCA_964554965.1 uncultured Cytophagia bacterium
CGTGCCCGGCGGCTCCATGCAGAGCGGGGTCGCCTATGAGATCAGCTATCAGTATTTTCCTGTTTACGCCAGCCCCTATGTCGCCGGCGAGGAGATGAATCCGTTTTTCGACGGTCACAAGATCGTGGTGGTCGATCATCCCCTGACGCCGGATACCCTGCGCACCAGCTTGACCCGGGCCGGCTGGTTCCGCGGCAATGCTTTAAAGCAGGCGGCGGAACAATACAAAGTACCCTATGACGCCGGTCGTGCGGTGTGCAACTATGCCGGCAATATCTCCACCTATCGCGCCGGCGGCGTTAAAACGCCGGTGCCCTCTGATGACCACGTGGTGGTGTTCGATCAGACGGTGACCAAGGCGTACAACAACAAGCCGGCGAACTTTTTGGTCTTTAACGGGACCACCGGTGATTCGGTCAAGTTTGTTTTTCAGGATGTCAATCCCGCCGGTGTGTTGTCCGATCAGGACATCATCGTTCCTCTGCTGAACATCGGCGGCCGTTACCGGGGCACCTGGCAGGTCAAGTTCTGGGCCCCGGAGGACTCTCTGGTTCTGGACATCACCACCCGCACCTGGGTCGATACGCTGGGCATTCCGCACATCGAACGGGATACCACCGTGGTGGCGACCATTCCGCGCGCCATCCATCCCAAGGCCGGCGATGTGTTCAATCTTTCGATCACCAAACCTTTCACCTCCGGCGATCAGTTCACCTTCACCAGCCATGCGCCCTACATCGACCGGCAAAAGGCTGGAAGCGATTCGGCCATGAACCGCATCGCCGTGGTGCCCAATCCGTACGTCGTGACCGCCGCCTGGGAGCCGCAGCATGTGTTCAAATCGGGGCGCGGTGAGCGCAAGATCGATTTCATCCATCTGCCGGCTCAATGCACTATTAAAATTTTCACCGTGCGTGGTTATTCGGTGGCCACCATCGAGCACGACAGTCTTATCGACGACGGTTCCGAATCGTGGAATCTGCTCTCCAAAGACGGCATGGAGATCGCTTACGGTGTGTACATCTATCACGTAGATGCGCCGGGGATCGGCTCCAAAATCGGCAAATTCGGCGTGATCAAGTAGAGGAGACCGAAACCAATGAAAATAAAATTATTCCTTTTTGTCATGGTTGGCCTGATGGGCGCCGGCGATCTGCGCGCGCAGGTGGTGTCCAAAGTCGGCACCAGCGCAGCGCCGTTCCTGACCATCGAGGTCGGCGGCCGGGCTCTGGCCATGGGTGGGGCGTTTGTGGCGACAGCGGACGACGCCACGGCGCTGTATTGGAATCCAGCCGGGCTCTCGCGGTTGAGCAAAACCATGGTGACCATGAGCCATACGCAATGGATCGCCGATATCGCGTTTGACCACGCGGGCGTATCCATTCCTCTGTCCTCCGCCGATGCCATCGGACTCAGCGTCACTTCTCTGAGCATGGATGAAATGCAGGTGCGGACGATTTTTTATCCCGAGGGCACAGGGGAGTATTTCGGCTCTTCCGACCTGGCGCTCAGCGGTAGTTACAGCCGCAGCCTCACCGATCGTTTTTCCATCGGCTTTACCGGCAAGTATGTGCAGCAAAAACTGTGGCACATGAGCGCCTCGGCCATGGCGCTGGATGTGGGCGTGCTGTTCACCACTCAGCTGCACGATATGCGTCTGGGGATGAGCATCTCCAATTTCGGCAGCAAAATGCACCTGCAGGGCATCGACACTCAAGTCAACTATGACGTCAGCCCCACGACCGCCGGCAACAACGACAAGATCATCGCCCATCTGCGGACCGATAACTGGTCCATGCCGCTCATTTTCCGGGTTGGCGCCGCCCTGGACGTGATCAACCGCGCCCGTCATCGCCTGACCTGGGCCGTGGATGCCGTACATCCCAGCGACAACGCGGAATATGTAAACGTCGGCGCTGAATATGCGCTGTACAACAGCATCTTTATCCGCGCCGGCTATAAATCCCTTTTCCTCGAGGACAGCGAGGAAGGGGTGACCCTGGGCGGCGGTCTGGCCTATCGGATGTTGTCCACCGTAAACCTGCGCATCGATTACGCGTATCTGGATTTCGGGATTTTAAACGCCGTGCACCGTTTTTCGTTGGGATTTGATTTCTAGCGGTTTTCTTGCTTGACGTTTCTGCCGCGCGCCGCAGCCCGGCCGGGTCCTAGCGCCCGGCCGCAAGGGCGGCGCACCGCCCGCCAGAGCTTGCGGCGGAACAGCGGCAGGCGGGACACCGGCGCACCCTTCCGTCCTTAACGCCCGCTGCGTAAATTCAGCCCTTGCTTTTAACCGGTCTGGGCACTATATTTTGGCTTGAATATGGGCTGATTGAAAAGCCATTCATTCTCTCATTCTCCCCCATACAGGAGCGGTTATGCTGAAAAGTTTTTTGCCCAAAGAGTACAGTTTTTATGATTTTTTCGAGAAACATGCACGATTGACCACCGAAGTGTGTCTGCAACTGCAGACCCTGACCGCTGACGGCCGGGAGATACCGCGCCATGTGGCGCGCATCCACGAGCTGGAGCATCAGGCGGATGATGTCACCCATGAGTGCATCGAGGCACTGCACCGGACGTTTATCACCCCCATCGAACGCACCGACATCCTGCAGCTGATCAAGCAGCTGGACGACATCCTGGATTCCATCGACGCGGCCAGTTCCCGCATCGAGTTGTACGGCATCACTCAAATGCGCTCAGAGGCGCGCGAGTTGGCGGACGTGCTCGTAGCCTCCATGGCGGAGATCGCCGGCGCCCTGGTCGCCATGCGCAATCTAAAAAACATTCAAAAAATCAACGCCCACTGCATCGCCATTCACGATCTGGAGAGCAAGGGCGACACGATCCTGCGCTCCGCGCTGATCCGGCTGTTTCAGGAGGATCAACCCATTTTGATCATTAAATGGAAAGAGATCTTTGAACGTCTGGAAAAAGCCGTGGATCGCTGCGAGAACGTGGCCAACATTATTGAAGGCGTTGTCATCTCCTCTTCCTGACCGGAGCAGCTCCAGCCTGTTCTCCGCCTCTCTCGGGTCTGAACAAAAAAGACTCTGCTGAGACCGGCGGCTGCCTAAAGTTTATTAACCCGAGAAAATCCGATGAGCTCCTCTCTGCTGATAGTGTATTTTACCATTGCGCTTGCACTTGTCTTTGATGTGATCAACGGATTCCACGATGCCGCCAATTCCATCGCCACCGTGGTTTCCACCAGAGTGCTGTCGCCGCGCATCGCCGTGCTCTGGGCCGCTTTTTTTAATTTTGCCGCCATGTTCATCTTTGTGCCGCGGGTGGCGGATACGGTCTCCAAGATCGTGCGCATCCAGGTGGGGGATCCCGCGTTTATCTATGTGGTGTTGGCCGGCCTGCTGGGCGCCATCACCTGGGACCTGTTGACCTGGTGGTGGGGATTGCCCACCAGCTCCTCCCATGCCCTGATCGGCGGTTTCGCCGGCGCCGGCATCGCCTACCAGGGGGTAAGCATCATCCGCTGGGACAAGATGGTCGCCATCCTGCAGTTCATTCCCCTGGCGCCGCTGATCGGCATGGCTTCGGGCTTTTCCTTCATGCTGCTGATCTATTGGGTGTTCCGCAAATATCGCCCCAGCGAAGTGGACAGCTTTTTCCGTAAAGGGCAGCTGTTCTCCGCCGCGCTCTATTCCCTGGGACATGGCGGCAACGACGCGCAAAAAACCATGGGCATCATCGTGGCCCTGCTGGTGGCCGCCGGCATGTTTGATCTCGACACTCAGCTCTCTCTGTTAAACCTGAAAACCATGTGGATCATCCTCTCCTGTCAGACCGCCATGGCGATCGGCACGGCCATGGGCGGCTGGCGCATCGTCAAAACCATGGGCATGCGGTTGACCAAGCTGAAACCGGTGCACGGCTTTTGCGCAGAGACCGCCGGCGCTGCGACCATCTTTATCGCCACCCACATGGGCATTCCGGTTTCTACAACGCACACGATCGCCGGCGCCATCGCCGGCGTTGGATCCACGACCAACGCCACTAAAGTTAAATGGAGCATCTTTGGCCGCATCGTAATCTCCTGGGTGGTGACCATCCCCTTCTCCGCGCTGGTGGCCGCCGGCTGCTTTTATGTGGTGCAATGGCTGCACGGCGCCTTTTAGCGATAGCGCAGGGGCACAGGGTGGAGGTGCGGCCGGGGCGTTGCTGGACGCCTGCAGGGGATAAAGGTTTTTGGAAAGAGTATATCGAACGGAAGTTAGGTAGAGGAAAGTGAACGACTGGGCCTGCCTTCAGGTGAACAGAAAAGGGCGGGCCTTTTATTTTTAAGCTTTTTTTGCTGCCATGCGAGCGCACAGGGCCTGATAGAATTCCTCAGCCGAGCGCGCTTCGCCGGCCAGCTGCTCCATGGGACAGGGACCGGTGTTATCCCGGTTCATGATCTGCGCCACCACCCGCTGGGCCTGCAAGGGGATGCCGGCCTGCTGCAAAACCTCCTGCGCGCCGTGGCTGGCCAGCGGCGTGACCACCTCCGCCACATTACCTTTTACGCACAAATAGGCCGCGGCGCGGCCGACGATTTTATCGATCACCGTGGCGCCGGCCATATCGCTCCGCCTCTGCTGCAAGCAGAGCAGCAGAGGCTTGAGCATGGGTTCTGCTGAAGCAAAGATCACCCGGCCGGCCTTTTCCACTTGCAACGTCAAGCCGGCCTGGTGCAGATCATTAATTTTTTCCTGCCACTCTTTCATCTGAAAATGCTCGAGACAAAAAGTTCGTTGCCAAGTCTGCGTCATCACCGGCGGTTCTTTTCCGTACCGCCGGTCCAACGATCCATCAAAAAGAAAAATTCGGTTTTTGATAGCGCAGCGGCAGATACTTGGGCTCCCACATGGCGTTGAGGATCATCTGCAGCAATTTTTCGTCGTCTCCGCGAGCGCCCAGTCCGCTTTCACGCGCCTCTCTGGCCACCGCCAGTGCCACCTGGCTGGAGACGTAGCGGATTTTACTGATGTGCGGCAGCAGTTTGCCGCTGTTGAGTTCTTCCGCGGTCACCAGATTGCTCAGGGCTTCGGAGGCAGCCATGAACATGCGATCCGTCACCCGCGGCGAACCGGAGATGAGCGCGCCCAGTCCGACGCCCGGAAAGATGTACAGGTTGTTGCATTGCGACACCGCCCGTTCCCGGCCGTTGA
This sequence comes from uncultured Cytophagia bacterium, assembly GCA_964554965.1. GTDB lineage: Bacteria > Zhuqueibacterota > Zhuqueibacteria > Residuimicrobiales > Residuimicrobiaceae > Anaerohabitans. The sequence goes on from CAZKQR010000201.1 coordinate 5,169, forward strand.
CCATCACCGGTTTAAACGGGCTGCCGGTGGCGCTCAGATAATTACCGTTGGTCACCCGGGCGATGGTCTCCGGCGTGCATTCGGCTTTGGCCGTGGGATTGGAGATCGGCATGATCAGCGGCAGCGGCGTGTTGGCCGCCATGGCGGCGATCACCTCGTCGTCAAAGGCGCCGGCCTGTCCGGTGACGCCGAAGAGCACGGTGGCTTTGCTGTTGCGGATCGCCTCCAGCAGAGTGATCCGGTCTGCGCGGGCGACTTTCCAGCCGGCGATCTCCTCCTGGCTCTTGAGCAGCGGTTTTTGCTCCTCGCTCACCGGCATGCCCTCCAGCAGCAGGCCGTCCTTGTCCACACCGTAAACCCGGCCGCAGGCTTCGCGATAGCTCAGCCCTTCCTTAACCAGGCCGGTGATGATCTGCCGGGCGATGCCGACGCCGGCTTGGCCCTGGCCGAACATCATGAAGCGCTGTTCGGTTAATTTCTGTTTTTTGATCTTCATGGCAGACAGCAGCACCGCCATAGCCACAGAGCCGGTTCCCTGAATGTCGTCATTGAACGAGCAGACCCGCTCCCTGTAGGTCTCCAGCAGACGAAAGGCGTTGCCTTTGCCGAAATCTTCCCATTGCAGCAGCGCGTTGGGAAACCGGCGGCGCACGCCGCTGACAACGCGTTCGATGATGTCGTCGTAGGCTTGGCCGCTGAGTCTTTTCTGCCGCAGGCCGATGTACAGCGGATCTTTTAACAGCTCTTCGTTGTTGGTGCCGACGTCGATCTGAATAGGCAGGCAAAACGCCGGGTGCAGTCCTGCGGCCGCCACATAGAGGCTGATCTTGCCGATGGGGATGCCCATGCCGTTGGAACCCAGATCGCCCAGGCCGAGGATGCGCTCCCCGTCCGTGACCACGATCAGACTGACGTTGGCGAAGGGCGCGTTGTTGAGGATCGTGTCGATGTGCGCAACGTTCCGGCTGGTTATGTAGAGCCCTCGCCGCCGGCGGTAAAGATGGCTGAACTGCTGGCACGCCTTGCCGACCGTGGGCGTGTAGACGATGGGAAGCATCTCCTCCAGGTGATCCTGCAGCAGGGCGTAATACAGCGTTTCGTTACGGTCCTGCAGGGAAAGCATATAGATATATTTTTCCAGATCGCTGGATTTAGTGGCAAAACTTTCGTAGGTCCGCTGCTTTTGCAGCGACAGCGTGGAGACGCCGTCGGGCAAAAGACCGCAGAGATCCAGACCGTACCGCTCTTCATCGGGAAAGGCCGTACCTTTGTTGAACATAGGGTGTTCAGTCAGAAACTGCCCTTTAAAAGGCACTTCGATATACTCTTCTCCGGTGAACGGGTCGGTACGTTTTGAAAAAGTCAGCATGTCCGCTCCCTTCCTTTGAATGGGTACACAACAAGGTCAGCGACTCGGTGGGGTGGTCCGGCAGAGTCGTCGAATGACGTAGAATGTTGTATAAAGTAGCAAATAATATTCTGGGAGTCAACTAGTTATTGGCCGGCGAGGATTGCGCTTGCATGCCGGTGTGGAAATGATTAAGTTAGCCCGCGCAGGGCGTACGTCCCTGCGCCCGGCTCTCCACCAGCGAACATGTTTCAAGGAGTGTGGTGATCACATTGCGTCGCATGGCCGCAGCGGATCTCGGCGCTGTCGCCGGTCTGCTGTTGCGCGCCTTTCTTCCTTCGCAGCCGCGGTTTTCTCTGCCGCGGAGCGCCTTTCTCCAGCTCTGTACAGACGATGCGCCCGCTTGCGCCTGGGTGGCGGAACAGGGGCGCGAACTGGCCGGCGCGGTGTTCGGCCACAGCTGGGGTGGGATCGGATGGATCGGACCCCTGGCGGTTTCGCCGCGGCATCAGCGTCATGGCGTCGGCGGCCGGTTGTACCGCGCCGCTGTACAGGGGTTGAGCGAGTCAGGATGCACGATCATCGGACTGGATGCGGAGGAGCGCGTCGAGATCACCGGCTTTTACCAGCACATGGCTTTACCGTACAGCGTTGTCACGCTTGACGGATGCAGATCGGTGATGCCCGGCCCGCTGGACGTCGATGATCTGTTGATTTTTTCGCCGGCGCAGTCGGCGCTCTTCTCGGCTGAATGGACGGCGCTGCAAAGGGCGCTGTCGCCGGCTGTCGATTTCCTGCCCTATGTGCGGCGGCTCCATCAACATGGATTCGGCGAAAGCGCGGTGGTGATGCAGAAGGGAAGCGCCAAGGCGCTGCTGATTCTGCAGACCGGACAAAGACTGGCCAACGACCAGGCTGCGGCGGCGCATCTGCAGGTGTGCTGGCTTGCGCCGGACATGGAAAAGCCCGCGCTGTTCAGCGCGGTGGATCGTCTGTTGCGGGCATGCCATCCCGCCTGTCGTTTTCTTTATCTACGCACGACCGAGGCCGCCGGCGATTGGTTGACAGAAGGCCGGTGCCGGGTGATCCGCCGCGGCCGGCGTTGGGCGACGCAACCGCCCTCGCTTTCGGCTGATCGGCAGATCTGGTTTTGGGAATAACGGTCAAGTTTTTTATTGCATCCATGGGCAAAAAGTGTTACCTTTATTTTACTAATGTGTTAAGTGAT
>CAZKQR010000202.1:0-7735 GCA_964554965.1 uncultured Cytophagia bacterium
TTCTCTTCTGGGACAAGACGCGACAAAGCCTGGTCTATTACTATTTCACCACGGCAGGTTTCTATACTAATGGCACCATGATTCTGGAGGATGACAAGTGGGTAAGCCGGGAAATGGTGAGCAACAACGCCAACGGCATCACCGAGGTGCGCAGCATCAGCCGGTTTCTGCCGGACGGCGGAATGCACACGGTCGCTGAATTCAAACAGAACGGCCAATGGGTGCATGGTCACACCATCGACTATGTCGAATCTCCCAAGAGCCGGATGATTTTCAGATAAGCGTGATTCCGTTTATAACGGCGCGCGGTGCATTCGGGAAGCAGATCAGCCCTTGGAGTCAAGGTCCGCTGATGAAGCGAAACGGTCGGCTGGGCAAAGAAAGTGGGTCTGCAGAGTCGGCCGTTTCAAATGAACAGTCCCAACTGGATCGTTCTCCGGTTGGGACTGTTCATTGAGAGCACTGTGATGATCCTTGTCGCGTTATCCCCGCTTATTTTTCGTTCGCTTTCAAGTCCTTTAACACAAAGGTGATCTTCATGACAACGCGATATTGCGTGATCTTGCCTTTCACTACTTCCACTTTTTGATCCTTGATCCAGGCGCCGGTTACGTTTTCCAGCGTTTTGCTCGCCCGGGCGATGCCCTGTTCCACGGCATCCTTGAAGCTTTTGGGTGAGGAAGAGATGATCTCGGTGATTTTGGCGATGCTCATGGCTGTCTCCTTGATTTAATGAATGATTGGTTTAGAGTTGGTCTAGAACGCCGTTAGGCTGATAATCAATCTCGCCCATGTGTGCATCAGCGGGCAGATGGGGGCTGCATACAGTAATATAATAGAGATTGTTATCCAAAATATCAATCGTTAATTTTTTTTGACCGATGGGCGCCACAACTTCCGGCCGGTTGAGACCGGGCTTTCGGGCGGAGCGGTGCACTACGCCACTTGCTGCAGTGACTGTCTCGCGACGGCCGTCCGGCCTGATGCCAGTGCCCTGAAAAGGCTGGTTTTTCTTGATTACATTTCATACATTTTTAGTATAGGATACATGGATCAAATTCATAAAAGGGATAAAAGCATGAAAGAGATCAAACGCGTCGGTCTGTTGACCGGAGGCGGCGATTGCCCAGGCCTCAATGCGGTGATTCGAGCGGTTGTGAAGACGCTGAGCCTCAAGCACGCCATTCAGGTGATCGGCTTTGAGGATGGCTTTGAAGGATTGATCGAAAACCGCAGCCGGCCACTGGGCTACGATGACGCCTCCGGCATTCTGCAGTTGGGCGGCACCATCCTCGGCACCTCGAACAAGGCCAACCCGTTCAATCATGCGATCAAGCAGGACGGCCGGATCGTTAAAAAAGATGTCTCGGCGGGGACTTTGGAAAACATCAGCCGCCACCAACTGGACGCCTTGGTGTGCATCGGCGGCGACGGCACCATGACCATCTCCCGCCAGTTGATCGAAAAAGGGGTGCCCGTGGTGGGCGTGCCCAAGACCATTGACAACGATTTGTACGGCACGGATGTGACTTTTGGCTTTGATACCGCCATGACCACCGCGGCCATGGCCATTGACTACATACATACTACGGCGCAGTCGCATCACCGCATCATGCTGGTGGAGATCATGGGGCGCTACGCCGGCTGGCTGACGCTGTCCGCTGGTATCGCCGGCGGCGCGGATATCATCCTGATTCCGGAGATCGAGTATGATCTCGCCGCCATCTGCGCCAAGGTGCAAGAACGGCGCGATCATGGCCGTAATTTCAGCATCATTGCGATCTCTGAAGGCGCCAAGCCCAAAGGCGGACAACTGTCCGTGAGCCGTGTGGTGGCCGACAGTCCGGACGCCATCCGTCTCGGCGGCATTGCCTTCAAGCTGGGCGATGAAATTGAAAAGTGCACAGGCCTGGAGACCCGGGCCACAGTGTTGGGCCATCTGCAGCGCGGCGGGTCGCCGTCCGCCAACGACCGGCTGCTGGCCACCCGGTTCGGCGTAGCGGCAGCGGATGCCGTGGCCGCCGGCAACATAAATCAGATGGTGGCGCTGCAGGGAAACTCTATCGGCCTGGTCCCCATTAAAGAGATCGGCGGCAGAACCCGGACCGTACCGATCGATCATCCGCTGCTGGACGTGGCGAAAGCAGTCGGTACTTCGCTGGGCGTTTGACCAGGGCCTTTACCGGGTGGGTGCTTCCAGCCGCATCCGGCGTTTTACAAGATGGCCCTATGGAGTCTCTGAGTATTTTTTGCAGAGCTTTGCTGATGCAGGTATCGATGACCGCAAGTAACGGCGATGTTCACGTCTGTGACAGGTTTGTGCAGTAACAATTTCATTTTTTGTCTCGTATGATAACACACTCTATTTTTACTCATTCACTCATTCTTTGTTCATGGAGAAAAAGATGCATAAAACCAAATCGATCCATTGCCTGGCGCTGATGCTGCTCCTCGCCGTGGCCGGGCTCAATGCTCAGGGCTACCTGGAGCTGCAGAACCAGGTGGTCAAGCACACGCTTGACAACGGCCTGCGCCTTCTTGTTCTGGAGCGGCATGAAGCGCCGGTGGTATCGTTCGTCACTTATGCCGACGTCGGTGCGGTCAATGAATCCGAGGGCATCACCGGCATCTCGCATATCTTTGAGCACATGGCCTTCAAGGGAACGCGCACGGTCGGCACCAAGGATATCGAGGCTGAGCTCAAGGCCATGGCTAAAGAGGATGAGACCTTTTACGCCTGGCGCGTCGAATACGCCAAAGGCTCTCTGTCTGATCCGGCCAAACTGGAGGAGTTGGACAAGGCCCACCAGGCGGCCATCGCTGAGACTAAACAGTATGTCGTCACCAACGAGCTCGGCCAGGCGGTTAAGATGGCAGGCGGAACCGGTTTAAATGCTTATACAAGCTATGACCAGACCGTCTATTTCTACAACCTTCCCTCCAACAAGACAGAGCTGTGGATGTCGCTGGAATCGGATCGTTTCCTCAATCCCGTCCTGCGCGAGTTCTACACCGAAAAGCAGGTGGTGATGGAGGAGCGTCGTCTTCGCACTGAGAGCCAACCGTTCGGCAGATTGTTGGAAGAGTTCTTGTCCGCATCTTATAAAGCCCACCCCTACGGCGAACCGGTCATCGGCCACATGTCGGATCTCAAGACCCTGAGTCGCCAGGACGCCATCGATTATTTCAAGACCAATTATACGCCTGCCAACCTGGTGCTTGCTGTGGTCGGCGACGTCAAGGCCCCTGAGGTGATTCAATTGGCCGAGACTTACTGGGGCCGTCTGCCCAAAGGTCCGGAACGCAGAGCGGTTTTCACCGAAGAGCCGCCGCAACTCGGGCAGAAGAGGATCGAGATGGAGGATGCGATGCAGCCGATCCTCATCCTCGGTTATCATCGGCCCAGCGTTTTCAGCAAAGACTCAGCGGTTCTCGATGCCATCAGCGATGTGTTGGGCAGCGGCCGCACCAGCCGCTTGTATAAAAGTCTGGTAAAAGAGAAAAAGATCGCCGTACAGGTGGCCGCCGTCGCCAACATCACTGAAAAGTATCCCAGCCTGTATATTTTTCTGGCTGTGCCCTCGCAGGGCCATACCACTGCCGAGTGCGAGGCGGCCATCCTTGAGGAATTGGAAAAGATGAAAAAGGCGCCGCTCACCGTCGAAGAGCTGACCGCGGTCAGGACCCGCGCCAAGGCCGCTTTTCTCGAGGGACTTAACTCCAACAGCGGTCTGGCGCAGCAGCTCGCCGACGCCGAGGTGCGCTACCATGACTTTCGCCAGATGTTCACCCGCATTGCAAAAATCGAAGCCATTCAAGCCGCCGACATCCAGCGCGTCGCCGCTGAGGTTTTCACTAAACGCAACAGCACCGTGGCGGTCATCGTACCCCCGGCCAAAGCCGACTGAAGAAAGGGAACAGGAATGAAAAAGACGACCAATATGATGACAGGGCTGATCCTTGTCGCCCTGATTTTCAGCCTGGCCCCGCTCGTTTCAGGCCAGAAATATTACAAGGAACTGCAGTACGGCAAGCTCAACGATGTCGTGATTCCGCAGCCCAAGCAGGTGACCCTCAAGAACGGCATCCGCCTCTTTCTGCTCGAAGATCATGAACTTCCCTTTATCAAGATGCAGGCTCGCTTTGTGGCCGGATCAGCCTGGGAGCCGGCGGACAAGGCCGGACTGGCCGGCATCACCGGCATGGTGATGCGCACCGGCGGCAGCCAGACCATGGCGGGCGATCAGGTGGATGAAGAGCTGGAAAAGATCGCCGCCTCGGTGGAGACGATGATCGAAATTAACGTGGGCAGAGCTCATCTCTCCACGCTTAAGGAGCATTTCGACAAGGTGCTGGCCATCTACAACGATATTCTGCGCAATCCCGCCTTTCCAGCGGAAAAGATCGAATTGGCCAAAATCGAGTACAAAAGCGCCATCTCGCGGCGCAACGACGATGTAGGTGATATCGCCCAGCGCGAGTACACCCAGCTCATCTATGGCGCTGATTCACCCTACGCCCGCGATGAGGAGTACGCCACCATCGACGCCATCACCCGTGATGACCTCATCGCTTTTCACAAGCAGTATGTCCAGCCCAAAGGCATGGTGCTGGCGGTTTGGGGCGATTTCAAGACCCCGGAGATGCTCGGCAAACTGCGCAAAACCTTCGAGGGCTGGAAGGGGACCGCTGGCGCGCAGCCTGTATTGCCAACCGTGGACTATCAATTCCGCCACACCATCAACCTTGTTCCAAAGACCGACGTCAACCAGAGCAACATCTATCTCGGCCACATCGGTGGATTTATGAATACGCCGGATGAAGCGACCTTGGTGATGATGAACGAGATCCTCAGCGGCGGTTTTGCCAGCCGGTTGATGAACCGGTTGCGCGCCAACGAGGGATTAGCTTACCATGTATCCGGAGCCTACGGCGCGAACGTCAAGTATCCCGGCATCTTTTATATGCGGCTGCAAACTCAATCGAGCCGTACGGTGGAGGCGATCAACGCAATGGTGCGTGAAATGCGTCTGATGGCCACAGAGCCGGTAACCGAGGAGGAACTACGCGTCGCCCGCGAGGGATGGCTAAATTCTTATGTCTTTAATTTTGACAGCAGAGATGAGGTGGTGCGTCAACTGGCTAGCTTTGCCTATTACGGTCTGCCGCTCGATTACCTGCAGAAGCAGCGGCAACAAATAGAGGCCGTGACGGTGGCGGATGTGCAGCGTGCCGCACAGAAATATTTGCGGCCCGATCAGGTGCAGATCCTGGTGGTGGGCAATCCGGCCGAATTCGGCGAACCGCTAAGTAAAATGGGCCCGGTCAACGAGATCGACATCGCCATCCCGGTGCCCGGCGCTGCGGCTGTGCCTGAAGCCAACGCAGAAGCCAAGGACCAGGGCCGCGCGGCGATTCGGCGAATGCTGTCGGCCATGGGAGGAGAGGATAAACTGGCTGCTGTGCAAACCATCGAGTATACGGCCAAGCTGATCCAGACAACGCCGATGGGCGAGATGTCGCTGGATGCCAAGACCACCATTGCTTTTCCGGACAAGAGCTGCAGCGTTCTCGTCATGCCGCAGGGTCAGATCAAAATGATCCTCAACGGCGACAAGGCGCTGCTGGTGGCGCCGCAGGGCAGCATGCCTGCTCCGGAGCCGATCAAACAAAATATGATTGAAAATCTGTTTCGCGATCCGCTGATGCTGGCCCGGCAGGTCGACGAGGTCCAGGAACAATGGGTGGGCGAAACCCTGTACCAGGACAAGCCGGTTCAGGAGGTGATCGTCTCCAAAGGGACGTTGAATTATCACCTGTTCATCGACAAGGCCACGTCGCTGCCGCTGGCGATCAAATACACCACCATCGGCCAGCAGGGTCCGACCGAAGTGGAGGAACGCTATGAAGATTACCGTGATGTCAACGGGATCAAAGTGGCGTGGAGGACGTTGGGATTTGACAAAGGGACCAAGGCGTCGGAGAGCGCCATCGTCTCAGTCGTTATGGATGGACCAGTGGACCCGGCGATGTTCGAAAAGTGATATGCGGAAATATCATCCTATTTTCGTTTGACTTTCTGATTTTTATTTAGCATTCTAAAACGGTTCATATTTTATTGAACTAAAAGTTTTCTTTGCAACCTTTTTTTCCAGCGATCTGTCCGATTTCCCAACATCTATCAGAACAAGGGCTTGGCCATGAGAAAAACCTATTTCTCCAAAATTACCGCTCCCATTCCTTTTGAGGGCAAGGATTCCAAGAATCCGCTGGCGTTCAAGTATTATGACAGAAACGCACGGGTCGGCCGCAAGACCATGGCTGCGCATCTCCGTTTTGCCGTAGCCTATTGGCACACTATGATGGCCGACGGCACGGACATGTTCGGCGGATCGAGCTATGACCGGCCCTGGGATGTTGCCGGCGACCCCATCGATCGCGCCAAACACACCATGGACGCTGCGTTTGAGTTTTTCCAGAAACTGGGCGTTGACTATTACTGCTTTCACGACCGAGATATCGCCCCGGCAGGGGAAACCTTTGCCCAATCGTGCAAGAACCTGCAGATCATGGTGGACCATGCAAAAGTTCTGCAAAAGCAGACAGGAGTGAAACTGCTTTGGGGAACGGCCAATCTGTTCGGCCATCGCATCTACACGTCCGGGGCGTCCACCAATCCGGATGCGCATGTCTTTGCGCTGGCTGCGGCGCAGGTCAAGAACGCGCTGGACGCCACCAAGGCTCTCGGCGGCGAAAACTATGTGTTCTGGGGCGGCCGCGAGGGTTATGAATCGCTGCTCAACACGGATGTGAAACACGAGCAGGAGCAGCTGGCACGCTTTTTTCACATGGCGGTGGATTATGCCAAAAAGATCGGCTTTAAGGGGCAGTTTCTCATCGAGCCCAAGCCCTGCGAACCGACCAAGCATCAGTACGATTTCGATACCGCCACGGCGCTGGCGTTTCTGCGCCAGTACGATCTCATCGATTTTTTCAAGATCAACGTCGAAGCCAATCACGCCACTCTGGCCAAGCACACTTTTGAGCATGAGTTGACCGTGGCCTCTGCGGCCGACAAGCTGGGCAGCGTGGACGCCAATCGCGGCGATCTGCTGCTGGGATGGGACACGGACCAGTTTCCGACCGATCTCTACAGCACCACGCTGGCCATGATGATCATCCTCAAGCAGAACGGCCTGGGCAGCGGCGGACTCAATTTTGATGCCCATGTACGGCGCAGCTCCATCGATCCGCTGGATCTTTTTCACGCCCATATCGGCGGCATGGATGCCTTTGCCCGCGGTCTGCTGATCGCCCACCGGCTCATTCAGGATAAAGCCCTGAGCGCTTTTATCGATAAACGGTATGAGAGCTATCGTTCGGGGATCGGCGCCAAAATCATGGCCGGCAAGGTGGGATTTGTCGAGCTGGAAAAATACATCCTCGAGCAGGGCATGCCGACGATGAAGAGCGGCCGCCTCGAGATGCTGGAAAACATCCTTAACGATTATATCCGCTGATCTCTACTGCGCCGGCTCGATCAGAGCCGGCGTTTTTTTTTACGCCTTTCTCTTCTCTCCCTGCGGCTGACGCACCGACACAGTGCCTCTCATTCCTGCGGAATGAATTTCCTTGTCGAACAGCTGGACTGGTTTGAGCAAAAAGAATCATCGCTGTGTTGCGCTATTTGCTCGACAGAATGTATTCGCTGATTTTTTGCGCAATGGTTCTGACG
>CAZKQR010000203.1:0-5841 GCA_964554965.1 uncultured Cytophagia bacterium
GTCGTTGCGGAAGAGAAAAAGCTTGTAATCCGTGCCGAACATGAGATCGCGGTCGCCGTCATTGTCAAAATCAATGTAAATGGGGGAACGCAGGGCATTGCCGTTTTTTTCCGCCTCCATCACCTGCGGCGAGGATGCGGAGATTTCCGTAAAAACGCCGTTATGGTTCAGATAGACCTGACTGGTCACGCCGCCGCGCCACTTCTGGTTGTTGATGTCCGGCCAGCCGTTGCGATCGATATCCGCCGCCGTGCATCCCCAGCGGTCCATGGGAACGGGCGGAATGCCGATGGCGGAAATATCGATGGGGCTAAAGTGCGGCAGCGGCGCATCCTGCGCCGATGCCAGGTTGCCTGCAAAAAAAATGCCGAGCACCAAAAAGAGTCTGCCAGCGGACATACAGTCTCCTTACTTTACTAAAGCCATTTTTTTAACCACCACCGAGGCGCCCACCTGCAATCGATAATAATAGACACCGGATGGGGCGATTCTGCCGCGTCCATCGTCTCCATTCCAGACGATGGAATGACTCCCGGGACGCTGATATTGATTGTCGACCAAGGCCCTCATCTCCTCTCCGTTCATAGTGTAGATTCTCAAGGAGACAACCGAAGCTTTGGACAATTCATAACCGATCGTAGTGCTTGGATTAAAGGGATTGGGGTAATTTTGCTCAAGCCGGTAGTCGCGAACCGGACCGGTCGGGGTTTTTTGCACGTAGGAGGTGGCTCCCTCCGTCATGGTCAGAATCTGATTTACGGCGACATCGGCGTATTTATCGGTGATTCCCGAAGGCCAGCGAATAATAATAGAGTCAATGTTGCTGCGCCTGGCGAAACCAAAATGAGCGCGCAGCATATTTTGGGAAACGTAACCAGAGCAACCCGTGACCTCGCGTATCTGAGATAATGTATCTGTGACGCAACGAATGCGCGCGCCGATTCCCGATCTGTTGCTGCTGGTGCCGACCAGATCTATTTCAATCCAGTTATTTTGATTGCCCATTTCATTGACCCAAAACTTGTCAAATCCTCCGCCGCTGGCGCCTTTGCTCTCGGTGGTTCCCAGAATAGCCACATACAAATCCAAATCGCCATCGTTATCGATATCGCCCCAGGCGCAGCCATAACCCTCCTGCGTATCGCCCATGCCGTGCTCTTGTCCGACCTCGGTAAAGCCGGCTGCACCGTCGTTGCGATACAGCCGGTCGGCGGAACGTTTGGTGGGATGGATATCATCGCCGGAAACAAAGATGTCCAGATCGCCGTCGTTATCGTAATCCCCCCAGGCGCAGGAGGAGGAGAAATCGTTGGTAAAGTTGGAAGTATCGCCGTCCGCACAGCCCAGCGACAGCGCCACTTCCTTGAAATCCAATCCCTTTTCGTTGTGGTACAATTGGTTCCAGCCTTGCACGGCACTAGCGTAGATATCCAGATAACCGTCGTTGTCATAATCGCCAAAAGCCGTACCGTAATGTTCGCCCGAAATACGGTTGCCCATATTGATATCGGAACCGTCCACATGATAGGCGGCGCCGACTTCGACCAAATTGAAATTGTCGTTACGGAACAGATAGCTCTTTCCCTTTAAACCTTCAAAAGTTCGGACGATATACATATCCTGGTCGCCATCGTTGTCAAAATCGCCCCAGGTAAATCCTTTCGAGAAGGCACGAGCGTCGGAAATGCCCAGCTGTGTCGCCATATCGACAAATTTGTCGCCCTGATTGATGAACAGATTGTTGCGTTGGCCATGATTCGAGGTAAAGAGATCCAATTTGCCGTCATTGTTAAAATCGACCCATCCGGTATGCAAACTGTACTCAAAATTGTTGGAAGCAACTCCCATCGCTTTGGCCACATTGGTAAAGACGCCGCCGCCGTCATTACGATACAATCCATGAGGCGATTTTTTTTGCAGAGCGAGATACAAATCAACATCGCCGTCATTATCATAATCGCCCCAGGACGCGCCGCCTGCCGTGCCAGGGGGTGCAGGCTGCGGAATGAGCACTTCTTCAAATCGCGTGCCGTTCATATTGTGATACAAGACAGACGGATCATCAAACGCATTGCCGACAAAAATATCGATATAGCCGTCATTATCATAATCCGCCATGGCAACGGCATGGCCAAAGAAACCGGCATTATCCAACCCATACGCCTCGCCCGCCTCACGAAAAAAGGGTTGCTGTGAAAGGGCGACCTGCGCCAGCAGCAGGATGAAAATCAAGCCGATGGGCGACGAACATCCATCTTGATTTTTCATACAAACTCCTTTGGGCTAAATGGAATCATACACCGCCTGGCGATTGTCGTCAGGCACTTTGACCTCGTTGAAAAAAGTCATGCCCAGCATCCGTTGGTCTTTTTCAAAACGGTCTTTGCCCCATTTTATGATGTTCCTGACATAACTCGGGCTCTTGGGCGGCAGCGCATAGCCCACCGGCATGTCCCGGCGGATGGTGGTGTGCAGGTAATATTTCAGCGGCGCCAGATGATCGATCACCTTGCCAATCATCTCCGGTTCACGGTCTTGGTTTCGGCCTTCACAATAGGGCATGACGAAATCAAAGCCGGCTTGCGCCAAGGTTTCGGTTCGATGGCCTCGTTTATCCTGGTACCCGGCTAGGTCGCCGTCTGTAGACGGTACGCCGGAATAAAAACCAATCTCGAACTTGCGATTAATGCCTTTCATCAACTGTACAAGATCGATCAGGGTGTCGCGAATACGCATGCTTTTCCACTGGTACAGCTCTTCCGCATCGATCTCGGATCTGCTTTTACCGGTATCCTGCAACAGCCTTTTTTGCGAACTGGCACAATAGCAGGTGTTGCCGCTGTACGAGGGATGCTCCAGCACGATGCCATCCAGTGCGCGATAGCGTTCAAGTACATCTTTTAGTTTATCTCGCATGTACTGATGGGCCGGCTCACTGTCGCAACAGATGTGCAGAGTCTCGATGGCCTCACGCACGCGGGGATCGACGGCTGGATCGATCTTGTGGACATACCCGCCTTCCGGCGGCGTCAAAAATTCTACACCCGGGTATCCTTCACGCACCCCGATCAGGGCCAGGTATTTGATCTCGATGAAAATCTCGATGCCCAGTCGATGCGCCCTGTCGATGACCTGGGAAAAGAATTCGCTCTGTTCATGGGCGTTGACAGCGTTTTGGTCGATCTGCGGCTTGAGCCGTGGATGGCGCGCCGGCCAGGCCAGGCCATGATTTCCCGGCGAATAATTGCCATGACTCTCCATCATGACAATCAACCGGGTCATGCCGTGTTCCTTCATCTCATCTAAAAGACGGTGGTAATACTCATACCCCAATTTGCGTTCGCCGGCCTGATAGGTCAGGCAGGTGGTCCAGCCAAAGATCATTTTGCGCCTTTGCGCGGAGTTCGCGCAGCCGGCCCACGTGGCAAGTCCCGGCAGCGCCGCCAAACCGGCGCCTGCGGTTTTAATAAATTGTCTTCGATTTTTTTGCATCCTTCCTTCCCAAACCGGTATACTTATTTCAGCAACGTCATCTTTTTCACGGCAACGGACTCTCCTGCCTGCAAGCGATACACATAGAGGCCGGAGGCCAAGTCAGAGGATGCCGCCGTGCGATAATCCCAGTTAACGGCATAGCTCCCGGCCGTCTGCATCCGATGATCAACCAGAGTCGCCAGCCATTCTCCACGAACCGTATGGATCGTCAGTGTGACGGGTTGAGGTTGGGACAGCTCATAGCGAATGGTGGTGAGCGGATTAAAGGGATTGGGGAAATTCTGTTCTAATTGGAACGCAGTGGGCATGGCGACGGATTGTCCAGCGGCCTTGGTGACATCCGCCGGCTCTTTGATCTCATGATACTGGTTAATGGCTACCTCGGTGAGCTTTTGCCGGAACCCCAGCGGCCAGCGGATAATCACCGAGTCGATGGCGGTAGTAAAGCCGATGCCAAAGTGCACCCAGGGATTAAACTGATGAAAGTGATCATCGCCGCAGCGGGTGAGCCGGATCTGCTTTTTGTCGCCTGTGTACACCGTCACGAGGCTGTTGACCGCATCGCGGTTAGAGACTGTGCCCTCGAGAATAAATCCGACCCAGTTGCCGCCGTTGTTGGCCAGGTTTCGGTACAGCAGATGGTTGAATTCAGCGGTGGGCATGTAAATATCCAAAAATCCGTCGCGGTTGTAATCAAAAAAACCGCACCCTTTGCGATTGCCGGTCTTGGTCAGTCCGATGAACTCGGCGACATCGGCAAAAGAGTGCACACCCGGGCTTGTCTCGTCATTCACGAACATATTATCATAGCCTTCGGTCACACCCTTGTCCATAAAAACATCCTGATCGCCATCGTTGTCGAAATCGCCGATGGTCATGCCGCGGTGCGGGAGCTTTTGTGAAACAAAGCCCACTTCGTTGCTCACATTAATGAACACGCCGTCGCGGTTTTCATAGAGCTCGTCCATATCCGCTTCCGTGGAGCTTCGGGAGGCTTTGAAAAAATCAAGATCGCCGTCATTGTCATAGTCGAAGAAATATTTGTACCAGAAATTTCCGGCCTCTGCCAGGCCCAAAGCCGCGGTCACATTGACGAAATGGCCGTTGACATTCTGAAAAATGCTGTTACGTCCTACCAGATCGGACCAACCGTCCAGATCAAAATCGGTAAACGCAACCCGCCACTCATTCGCCAGGGGACATGCATCCAATCCGGCCTCGGTCGCCACATTGGTGAAATGATCGCCGTCGTTCCTGAACAAATAGAGGTTCGGATTGCTCAGCTGGCTGATGACGCAATCCAGATCGCCGTCGCGATCATAATCCGCCCAGCCGCAGTTATTGCAATCCCATTCCTTGATAAAGCCTCCCGGCTTGGGAGCGATAAATCCCATGGCGGCCGACACTTCGGTGAATACGTTGTGGTCATTGCGCAGCAGATGAATGCCGGCGGTGGTGGCCACGGAGAGGTCTTTGTCGCGGTCATTGTCAAAATCGACCCATAGCGTGGTGCGGGTGCCTTTTTCACCGGCCTCGATCTGCTCCATGGGATGCGTGGTCAATTCCTGAAAACGACCGCCGGTGTTGAGGTAAATTCGACTGTAGCCCGGGGTGGCCCAGCGAAGGCAAAAGATATCCGGGTACCCATTTCGATCGATATCCATCAAAGCCAGCCCGCCTTTTTCAAAGGGCGCAACCGGCAATCCGACGCTTTCGTTGTCCATGATCTCAAAAGAACAGAGATCCTGCGTACAACCAATCCCTGTCCACGCAGCGATCAGAATCACAAGTATCCATGCGGCTTTCATGCTTCCTCCACATTCTGGTTTTTTGAAAGGAAATCAGCAAGGACGATCCTGCACAGCGGCCCAGGGTGAAAAAAGGATAGAAAAAAGGAACCCATCGACGAACAGTCCGTATTCCTTTCACAGGTTCGGTTCATCGCTAGATCCTTCGGCGCTCAAAATCCGTAAACAGTCGCTGCCACACATGGCCTTGCGCCTCAGGACGACAAGAATGCAGTTTGTCTTTCCGAGCCCGCAACCCGGTATTCTGAAAAGTTAAGGCGGCTGCAAAGAGCGAGGAATCCAGCAGCGAACAGAGTTTGCGCCTTGCACAGGTTCGGTTCATCGCTAGATCCTTCGGCGCTCTGAATCTGCAAACAGATGAACCGGAGAGGAGTCGTTCGTAAAATCAACTCATCGATAGATTCTTCGGCCTGCTCTGATCTCCTCGAACGATTCAAGTACAATCACCGCAGGCCTCAGAATGACAACCGTTGTATGATAATCTTGTCTTTCCGAGCCCGCAACCCGGTATTCTGAAAAGTTAAGGCGGCTGCAAAGA
>CAZKQR010000203.1:5941-7721 GCA_964554965.1 uncultured Cytophagia bacterium
GCGAGGAATCTAGCGACGAACAGCCCTTTTCCCTTTCACAGGTTCGGTTCGTCGCTAGATCCTTCGGCGCTCAAAAGCGGCACTAATAATTACAAGCTCGGGAAAAGTCGCCTTTTCCCGAGCTTGTTTACATCACGGTTGATAGTACTACAGCGAATTTGAATTAAAAATACTTATTTCAACAGGATCATTTTATGCACCTTGACAAAGGAGCCGGCTTCGATCCGGTAGAAATAGACGCCGGTCGGCACCGTGACTCCGTTCCGGTCTGTGGCATCCCAGACGATGCTATAGTTGCCGGCCTGCTGTTTGAGGTTGACCAGATCTCTGACCTTTTGACCCAGCATGTTGTAGATGGTCAATGTGACCGTCTCGGCCTTGGGCAGAGCGTACTTGATGGTCGTTGTCGGGTTAAACGGGTTGGGATAGTTCTGCGCCAACTCGAAGGTCAGCGGCTTGGTCTGATCCGCCCGTTCCACGCCCACGCCCATGTTGACGCCGGCCACCAGCATGTATTCACCGCCGCCCGGATCGCGATGGCTCTGGAACCATTTTTCGCTGCGATTGCGGGTATTATAATAGGAATTCACCTGAATATAATACGTGCCGCTTGCCGGAATTTCCGGTGTGACAAAACGGGAGAAGCAGTTGCTAAAGACGGTGGGATAGAGGTTTTCCCACGGATCGCCTTCCCAGGCATCCTTGTCATCGCCCTCAATGGGGGTTGCATTGCCCAGGCTGTCGAGCAGAACCATCTCTGTATCCAGATCGCGAATACAGCTGTCCGGCCCAGCAGTGAACAGTTCGGCGGTCAGAATATCGCCGGCTTTGAGCACGATTTTGTACAGATCAAAGTCGTTCCAGTTATGATGGTTGCCCAAGGTATCCACAAAATCGTTGTAGAGATAGCCGTGGATCTTGGTGGGATTGAGCAAATCCAAAGCCGGCAGTTTGGAAGCCACTGCCACCGAATCATCCGGCTCATGGGTTGTTCTGGCGGTAGTCAAGGCAGTGCCATACCAGAACCGGAGCTTGTAGGGATACTCGGCGGTAAACATGGAAACGTCCGCTTTGATCTTGACATAGTAGATGCCGGATTTGGGCGGCACCCAGCCGGTGAGCCGTGCGCCCCAGCTGTCATAACGGCTGGACACATCAGAGTTCAACACATCGGCGCCGGTTTCATCCATTACGCTCATCTTAAGCACCGATTTCGCATTGACTCCGCGCGGAGCGATGGTGTTCAGAGTGTACATTTTATCGGCATCGGCTCTGAATTTGAAATAGTCCACCGAGTCGGTCGGGCTCAACGCCGCTTCAAGGATCGTTTGCAGGGTGGTGAGATTGGCGCCGGCCATGTCATTGTTGGGTTCATTTTCTTTCGGCCAGGTCAAAGTAAACGACACCAGGTATTCGCCACCGCCGGAATTGCGATGACTCATGTGCGGATTTTCGTTGCGGTTCACACCGTTGTAATACGAAAGCACCCGCACATAATACGTTCCGGCCGCCGGTATTTCCGGAGTTACTAAACGGGAAAAGGTGTTGCTGAATGACGGGTAATCCACATCACCGGCCCAAGCGACCTTATCATCGTCTTCCAACAGCGCCACACCCGTGGCATCCAGCAGCTCGATCTCGGTATCCAACTCGCGGATCCATTCCGGATGACCATCCAAACGGGTGGCGGTAAACGTCTCGGCCGTGAGAATCATGCCCGCCTCGGGCACTTCGATCTTGTACAGGTCCGCATCATTCCAGTTGGTGCGGAAGGTATCGG
>CAZKQR010000204.1:0-7717 GCA_964554965.1 uncultured Cytophagia bacterium
AAGGGGACGCAATTTTGTCGAATTTATCGGCAAAATTTGGAGTTTCGATAAAAATTATTTCCATAGATTTAATATACGGAAATTCCGTACAATATTCAAGTATAAATTTATATTGAAAATTTTGATTACTCTATTAGTCCAACCTCATGATTAAACGGTAATTATCCCCTGTAAATACAAGGCGGCTCTGCCGCGGATTTGAACCCGCTCGCCGGCTTGCCGGCACCAGAGCTCTCCACCGCGGCGGGAAACTTGCCGCGCATACAGTTCTTTTTTATTGAGAATCGCGGACCAGTATGGCGTGAGCACGCAATGCGCCGAACCGGTTACCGGATCCTCGGCCACACCGACGGCCGGGCCAAAGAATCGGGAGACAAAGTCGCTTCGCCGTCCCGGCGCTGTGATGATGATCCCCCGCCAGGCCAGGGTGGTCAAAGCGGTGAAATCGGGACGGGCTTGAAGCACCGCCTCCTCATCCTCCAGAAGAACCAACAGATCCTCCGCTGAATCCAGCACTTGTTTGGCGGCAACGCCCAGCATGGCATCGAGCCCGACCGGTGGCGTGGTCGGGCGGGCCGGCCGCGACGGAAAATCCAATTCGAGCAGATCATCGCGCCGGCTCACCCGCAGCGGACCGCTCTCCCGGGTTTGAAAGCGAATCGTATCTTCGGCCCATCCACGGCAGGTAAACAGAACGAAAGCGGAGGCCAGGGTGGCGTGACCGCAGAGCGCGACTTCCGTGGTGGGTGTGAACCAGCGAAGATCCAAGCGGTTCCCGTTGTGCACGAGAAAAGCGGTCTCCGACACATTGTTCTCCGCCGCTATGGATTGCAGCAGCGAGTCATCGATCCAGTCATCCAAAAGGCAGACCGCAGCCGGGTTGCCGGAAAACACCGCCGAGGTGAAAGCATCCACCTGGTACAAGGGTATCTTCATTTTTTTCTCTTTTCTGTTTATGAATAAAGGGAAAGATCGTCCTGCGTTTATGCGTCAAGGCCGGGGTGCGGTTCCGCACAGGGTGTTCACTCTTGCCACGCGTGGATCACCGCCGGGCTCGCAGGCTAACCATTCGGCAACTCTCCGGATTTGATCATCTCTGTTCCAGCATTGATCAATGTGTAGGCCGAAAGCCTATCTTCCTGGAGGAAAGGAATCCGTGATCGTATCTTTTGATAGAGCTGTTGATTTCGCGGGCTGCAGCGGCTCACGCCATCGATCAGATCCAGGGCCTGGGCGGCTGCGATCATTTCAATGGCAGCCACCGGAAGGGCCCATTGGCTGGCCTTCCAGGCGTATAGGCAGGCCAACCCGCTGTTGGAAACAACGTCTTCGGTCCATGCACTGGTGGCTGTGGACTGTACGCTGAATCTGCCCAGAGAGGAGAGCCGCAGATATTCGGCCGATCCCCGGTACTGATAGATCATCAGGCCGCTGTTTGCGCCGGCGTTCGGCGCGAGAAATCTTGGAAAGCGGCCGTGATTCATTTTATCATTCATCAAATGATGGGCTCGCATATTGGAGATGTTGGCCAGAGTGGTCAGCGAATTGATCAGGATATCCGCGGATTTTGCCAGAAGCGAGCCCTGAAATTTTCCTGCGTCTTTGACCTGTTGATCGACGCTTTGAGAATCATCGGGCCGCACAATGGGGTTATCCGAGCAGCGGTTGATTTGGACCTGCAAAACGGGAAGGATGCCGAGGATATCGTCATGCTCGGCGCCATGCCATTGCGGGATGGTGCGCAGAGAGTATTCATCATGGCCGCGGGCGACCGTCAGTTTTGATCCAGTCAGCTGCTCGCGCATGATCGCCGCAACAGTGGATTCCCCGCTTGCCGGGTCTGACGCAAACACAACGGAATCAAAGGCTTCCATCGCGGCTCCCCGTGCGTCTGCCGTGAGGGCGGCGATCAAAAGCGTTGACCGCAAGAGCTGAATCGAGTCAAACAGCGCGATGGAGAGCAGGCCGGATGAAAAAGAGTTGCCGTTGATCATGGAAAGCCCATCTTTATACGAAGGGCTGACCGGCTTGATGCCCGCAGCCTCCATCGCCGCGCGGCCGGAGATAATCTCGCCGGGCGAGCCGGACTTGAACGCCTGGCCGGACGCTTCTCCGACCGCCACCAGAGCGATATGAGCGCAGGGGATCAAATCTCCACTGGCGCCCAGCGATCCGCTCTCCGGCACGCAGGGATAAACCCGCTTGTTGAGCATCTCCAGATAGGTCTGGGCGATGGAAGGGGACAAACCGCACTCTCCGGTGGCAAATTTGTTCAAGGTGGTGAGCATAACCGCTCTAACCACCTCCTCCGGCAGAAAATCGCCGCCGCCGGCGGCATGCGATCTCAGCAGGTTCATCTCTTTGTGCAGCGCCTGTTCCGGCGAGAGCAGGATGTCCGCATTCTCTCCATAGCCGGTGGTGACGGAATATATTTTTACTCCGCTGGCTGCGCATCGTTCGATGACCGCTCTCGAGCGTTCCATTCTCTGCCAGGCCGATGGCGCGATTTCAATGCCGGCGCCATATCTGGCCACGGCGATCACTTCAGCCAGCCGCAGCGTTCTTCCATCCAGCAGAACTTTTTTAATTGTCTCCGGGTGTTGCGTTTCGTCCATTTCTTTCTCCTGAAGAGTCGGATCCTGTTAATCTCTTTTAGGCGCTTGGAGCCGATCGCCGCCGCCGGCTATTTAGCCATCGCTTTCGCTTTCAACGCCTTGGGCATTTTTTCGATCGCATAACGCAGCGCGGTTCTCGGCATGGTCGCTTTATGGGCGCACACATAGTCAAAGACCTTTTGCTGATGCGCCTGACTGGCGGCTTTGAGCATCCAGCCATACCCTTTTTGCACAAGGTCCTCCTTATCCAGGAGAAGGCTGTCGGCGATGGTAAAAATGTCCTCGAGAAATTTGCCTTCACGGGCGGGAATGATCAGCGAGACCGCTGCCGCTCGCCGCAGCCAGCGGTCGGAGGAGTGCGCCCAGGTTTTCAACCGCGACAAACCGCCGGGGTACATCACCAGGAAGGAGCCGATGCTATGATTGCACAGGGTATCGCAGGAGGCCCAGTTATCGACATACTCTCGCAGCCATCTTTCGAAAACCTCCAAATCCGCCGGCTCATACTGGTTTCGCAGGGCGTAGGACCAATGGCAGGCGATAAACGACTCTTCGAGAAATCCGGATCGCCAGAGTTCGTCGCAGAGCGCGAACACTCGCGCTTTGCTCTGTCCTTTGATCTCTTGAAAAAAGGTTTTCCCGATTTTGCCGACCATGGCGGACTTGACGCCGTGCAGCCGCACCGGTTCTTTGAAAAACGTGTTCCCAGTGTTCCTGGTTTTCTCATCCGCTTCCTGTTTAAGCCTTTGCCGGACTTGCTGTATGATGGCGGACATACGGTGGACTCCTGAAAAAAAACAGTTATGCCGTGCGGCCGCAGCTGTCCCTGAAAGGACAACCGCGGTGCTCCGCGGTTGCACGCAACCCGCGCGGTATCGATTTCTTTATTACAATGTAAAGCCCAGGCCGATCCCCATGGCGGTTGGATGGATGGACAGTTTGATCTGCTCTTTCTGTGGTCCTTCAAAATCGGTTTTCATACGGATGAATTTGATATCCAGGTTGAGCACGATGTGGGAGGTCAGCGGCCGGTCCACGCCCAGCTGCAGGATCGGTCCGGCGCTGGGGGAGAGTTTTTTGCTGTTCAACTCTCCGCTTTTTTCCCAGAACAGGGTGTAATTCACTCCTGCGCCGATGTAGGGATGCCATTTACGCATCAGGGGGCGATACTGCAGCAGCATATGAACGGGCAGCAGTTCGATGGATCCCAGACTCTCCTCTTTCTCTGGACCCATCCAGTCCACTTCGCGCGATTCATGGGCCAGATCCAACTCTATGGCCAGGTTGGAGGTGAGCGGCCGACGCACGCCGATCTCCAGATGAATGGAGCTGTAGGCTTTGTAGCCTTGCGGTTCAGAGGCGTCGGAAGATCCGGTAGCGGTCAATCGGGTAAGAAAGCGCGAGCAGGGGGCTGGTTCGACGTTTTGGGCCGATATCTCGGCCGCCCCTGCCAAAAGCAGGGAGAGACCCAGCAGGCTGATTCTGCAGGCCGCTGAGGAGGCGGAAAAAAACGGCAAACAGGTTGTCACGACGTTCTCCTTTTAGCGATGACGGTCAATACCATTTATAAAGGATCAGCAGGAGAAAAAACAGCCACAGGACTATGATCACGGCAGCGGCTATTTTACCAGAGGGTCTATCAGCCGACAGGGTTTGTGCCGCTCGCGCCCGGCACTCGGCGAGGATTAAAGGGGGAATCCAGCGGATGGCGAGCAGCATGGCCAAAGGCACCAGGATAAGGTCGTCCAGATAGCCGAGAACCGGGATGAAATCAGGGATCAGGTCGATCGGGCTGAAAACATAGGCGACGATCGCGGCGGCGAGCAGTTTGGCGCGCCAGGGAGTCCCCGGATGACGGGCGGCAAGATAGAGGGCATAGGCTTCAGCCTCGAGCCGGCGGGCGCGCTGTTTCAGCCTTTGCAGCACCCGCCCCATTCCGCTGCCGGTCCATGCCATTACGATTTGAAAAATTTAAAGGCTTCGCTCTTGTACAGATTAAGTACAAAGGAGCCGATGCCAGACAGTTTGCTCGCATAGTCGAGTGATTTGTAAAACTTGCTGTTGTTCTGTTCTCTGAGTTTGCTCCTCACCTCTTCATCCAGCGATCGCCCCAGGTTGCCGATGATCTTCTGGATTTTGGGTTTGACCAACGACTGGCTGACCGACAGGCCGCCGTCTTTCTCCCAGATGGCGTTGAGCACGTCGTACAGCCGGTTCTGGTTGACGATAATGGATTCAGAGCGGCGGTCGTATTTCACCGATCCCTGCACGCGACGGAAAAAATCCTGCAGCAGGGGAAAGGCCTCCACTTGGGTGAAATGAAAGCGGATCTGGACTTTTTCAAACGATTCTATTTCAAAGAGCGTGTTTTCGATGAGGCTGAGAAATTTGAGCTCATCCGCCCGGCGGTCGCTGTCGTCGAATTTCAAGTACAGCAATTCCATCAGACTTTTTATTTTCGCTTCCTTAACCTTGAAAATTTTGCTCAGAGAATAGATGTCGATGTTCGGATCCACATGCTTTTTGAACAAATAGATGAAACAGGCCTCCATGTCCTGTTTCGGCATGCTGGCCAAGCCGTTGCGTTCAACGACATATTCCAAAAGGTCCTTGAGAAAAGGCCCCTTTTTTTCGTTCGGTATCAGGTCATACAACACGAGTTGCCTCCCTCTCCATCGCCCGCCTGTCCGGCTCTGGTGGAATCGCTTTTTCTGCGTTCCCGCTGAGCGCCCGTGGGCGATCTTGATATTTGCTTACAACCGCTGCGAAAGCATTTTAAATACCTGCGGTATGATCCGTTCGAATCCGATACCGCGTGGATAAAAGGCTCAAAACGTGGGCGGATCGATCTTGATCTTTCCCGACGGACCACGGGGCAGTTTTTCAAAAATGTCCAGCCGCCGCGGTACTTTGTAATCAGCCAGGCGTGAGCGGCAAAAGGCGAGGAGTTCCTTTTCGCTCAGCGCAGAACGCAGGGCCACGGCGGCGTAGACGATCTCTTCCCCCATGGCGTCGCGAACGCCGATGACCGCCGCTTCACGCACCGCCGGACAGCTCTCCAAAACCATGGTCACTTCATCCGGAGAAACTTTGAGCCCGCCGACATTGATGAGCGCATCTTTGCGTCCATGGAGATAAAGAAATCCGTCTGCATCGAGATGGCCGATGTCCCCCATCCTAAAGGCGCCATCCTGAAAAGGCGAGAGCTCTGCCTGGGGCCCCATGGCATAACCGCCGGCGACCGCCTCACTGCGAACAACGACCTCCCCCTGCTGTCCTGTGGGCAGTGGCCGTCCCTGCTCGTCAACGATCAGCAACTCGACGTTTTTCATCGCCACGCCCACGGAGGCCGGATGATCGAGTACGGCTTGAGGGAGATGAGTGGTCGCAGCGCCGGTCTCTGATGAGCCATAGTGCTGACAGATAGGGACATTGAATGTATGGTGAAACGCGGCGATCAGATCCGGATACAGAGGCGCAGTGCAAGATAACGCATAGCGTAGCCTGGAAAGGTCCGGCGGGTTAGGGGGAGCGGCCTCTAACAAAAAGCGATACATGCTGGGTACGCCGAGAAAGACGGTGACCTCTGGGGCCGTCAGCCTGTTGAGAATTTTGCGCGGCACAAAGATCTCGTCCAGAATCAAGGGGGCGCCGGAAAAAAGCATCGCCAGAACGCCGAGATCAAACCCGTAGGAATGAAAGATGGGAACCGGCGCATAGATGTGGTCCTCGGGCGTCAGGTCCAGCGTCATGGCTATATTACGGGCTTCTGCCAGCAGCTGCTTTGCCGTCAGGCTAATGCCCTTTGCCCCACCTGTGGAGCCGGAGGTGACTTTGATCAGAGAGGTTCCCTTGGCCGCCGCATCGAATCCATCCTGACCGGACAGAGTCGATAAACCCGCAAGGGAGATGAAGGCGATAGGTTGATCAGAGTGAGAACGGCCGATCTGCTCCACGGTTGAGGCCAGCGGCCCCAGCTTTTCTTTTACCTCTGCGGCAGTAGCGGCCGGCGCCAACACCCCCTTGGGCCGCAGACTGTTGACGACCAGGCGCAACTCGCTCGCGCCGTATTTGGGCGAGACCAGCACGATCGCGCTGGACAGCTTGCAGAGGGCGAGAAACGAAGGAATAAAATCAATGGAATTCGGCAGGGCCAGAACCATCACTTCGCCCTCTTGACACCCCGCTGTGCTCAAAGCGGTTGCCAGGTGTTCTGCGCGTTGGAAAAGTTCTGCAAAGTTCAGTTTCCCCTCCGGTGCATCGAGGGCAAGCCGGGTGTTAAAAGACTGACAGCGCTCCTGGAAAAAATGCCATAACCCGGCAGAGGTCTGATTCGCTTCTTTCATCTGTTCTCTGGTCCTGTGGCGGATAATTGGGGTCGTCCTTGCTGCACTGGAGGGGCGGCTCAATGGCTCTTGCCCTGCATTTTCAAATTATCCAAACGACGGTAAAAAATCAAGAACAAAAGCAGAAATTATCAGATCCGCAGGGGCAGCAGGAGGAGCCGGCCGAACCCGGCTCACCTTTCCCGGTCTGACAAGCACAGGATGGGCAAGCCATATTCTACAAGCTGAGCTTGAGTTTTGGGGGATCTCCGCCGGATTCATTTTCCGCTTGTCCTTGTCGTGAGACCTTGTGGACCAGCTGTTTAGCGGATTGCGGACTAATTGACCTCCTTCAACGGAATTCACCTGCTGATTTGGCTGTTATGCTGAGAAAGACTCTAGAGGAAAGCGGATCATTATGATAACCAAGAAACCCGGACTTTTTGCGATCCTTCGGGCGCCCTTTTTCAGCTCTATTCTCGCGCCTCTGCTGGTGGGCACGCTCCTGGCGGTGATGGCCGAAGGCGAGTTCAGTCTGGTGCGGTTTTTTGCCATCTTGATCATGGGCTTGGGTTTGCATGCCGCCACCAATGTGTACAACGACATCTTTGACACGCTGCAGGGCACAGACCGGATAAACCAGCACCGCAACGATTTCAGCGGCGGCACCGGGTATCTGCTGCAACACCCTGATCTGCTTCCATCCATGTACCGGGTCGCCCGGTGGAGCCTGATCATCGCCGCCTGTGCCGGCCTGCTGTTGCTGGTGCAGGTCGA
>CAZKQR010000205.1:0-7701 GCA_964554965.1 uncultured Cytophagia bacterium
GCGGATCCGGCGAATTGCCCAGGGATTTGCTCATCTTGCGGCCGTCCAGATCGCGGATCATGCCGTTGAAATAGACATCGCGAAACGGGATATCTCCCATAAACTCCAGCGAGGCCATGATCATGCGCGCCACCCAAAAAAAGATGATGTCCGGTCCCGTGACCAGGGTGTTGCTGGGAAAGAATTTTTTCAGCGACGCGGTCTGCTCAGGCCAACCCAGAGTGCTGAACGGCCACAGCCAGGAGGAGAACCAGGTGTCCAGCACGTCCTCATCCTGAGTGAGTTGCTTGCTGCCGCAGGTGCTGCACGCCTCGGGGGTATTTACCGCGACCGTGATGTGGCCGTTTTCACAGGTCCAGGCGGGAATGCGATGGCCCCACCAGATCTGCCGGCTGATGCACCAGTCGCGGATGTTGGTCATCCAGTGAAAATAGGTCTCTTCCCAGTGCTGGGGATGAAAGTGGATGCGGCCGTCGCGCACCGCTGCGATCGCCGGCTGTGCCAGCGGTTCCATTTTTACGAACCACTGCGCAGAAAGGTGCGGCTCGATGATGTCGTTGGAACGGTAGCAGCGTGGAATGGGAATGATCTTTTTAATCTCGCCGCGCAACAGGCCCAGCTCCGCCAGGTCCTGAAGGATTTTTTTTCTGGCTTCAAAACGATCCAGACCGCTGTAGGGGCCGGCCTGCTCATTCATCTTTCCGGTGGAATCGATGACAGACACCGCCTCCAATCCGTGACGCCGTCCCACCTCGAAATCATTGAAATCGTGGGCGGGTGTGATTTTGACCGCGCCGCTGCCGAACGCAGGGTCCGCATGCTCATCCGCGATCAGGGGAATTTCGCGATGGATCAACGGCAGCACCAGCTGCCGGCCGATCAGGTGGCCATAGCGCTCATCCTCCGGATGGACCGCCACCGCCGTATCGCCCAGCATGGTCTCCGGGCGCGTGGTGGCCACAACGATCTCGCCGGATCCGTCCTTGAACGGGTACGCGATGTTCCACAATGTGCCGTCCTCATCGCTGCTGGATACCTCCTCATCGGCCAGTGCGGTATGACAGCGCGGACACCAATTGATGAGACGCCGCCCTTTGTAGATCAAGCCCTTGTTGTACAACCCGACAAAAACCTCGCGCACGGCGCGGTTGAGATTTTCATCCATGGTAAAACATTCCCGCTGCCAATCGCAGGCGGAGCCGAGCTTGCGCAGTTGCTGCAGAATGATGCCGCCGAATTTCCCCCTCCACTCCCAGACCCGCTGGAGAAACTTTTCCCGGCCGAGCAGATGCCGGGTCAACCCTTCCTTCGCCAGCGCCGCCTCCACTTTGTTCTGGGTGGCGATGCCGGCGTGGTCGGTGCCGGGCATCCACAGCGACTCGTACCCCTGCATTTTTTTCCAGCGGATCAGCAGATCCTGCAGCGTGTTGTTTAAAATATGGCCCATGGTCAACATGCCGGTTACATTGGGCGGCGGGATCAGGATGGTATAGGTCGGTTTGTCGGACTTTTCATCAGCATGGAACAGCTGATGGTCCATCCAATAGGCGTACCACTTGTTTTCGACTCGTTTCGGATCGTAGGTTTTATCCAACTCACGCAAACTCATAGGTTCCTCAGTTTCAATTCTTGAGCGCCAAACTAAAGGCGGTCGTCAATTTCAATATATCCTGATTCATTTTTTCCAGTCGCCCCACCAGAGTCCGGGCGATGTTCAACAACAGCCGGTAGCCCAGCCCGGTATCGGTCTCACACAGGGCGATGAAATCCTTGCGCCGAAGGAGCCCGACGGTGCACTCCTCCAGGGTTTTAACCGTAGCGGTGCGGCTGCTGTCCTCTTTGAGCAGAGCCATTTCGCCGAAATAGGGGGCGTCCTCCGCTCGCAGCACGACCAGCGATTTATCACGCGTGTTCACATTATTCCGGCCGGTCATCAGGGTGAGACTCTTGCTGACCTCCACCCGCCCGGCCAATAGCAGATACATCGCATCGCCGCGCTCTCCCTCACGGGTGATGAATTCGCCGGCCGCGATCTTTTTTTCGTGCAGAATCCTGCGGACCTCTTCCAAATTCTTCGCAGACAGACCTTGAAAAATCGGAAACCGGTGCAAATCGACGGATGATGGCTTGTTCACCAACGTAGGACCTCACACCTTTTCGGTTCGTGCCAACAAAACGGGGATGTCGTTCTCCGTGATCACATAATCAGCCGGGGGCAGCAGCTGAACGTTGAGGCCGGACCGTCTTCCCAGCCCTTTGCCGGCTGCCTGCAGCTTTTCCCGAATGAACCGGTCGATGGCGGAGACGTCGTCGGAAAGGATGTCGTCCAATTTAAAACCCGCCTCTTCCTGAATAAATCCCAGCAGCAGGCACTGCTCCTGGTTGTGATAATGGTCACTGGCTTGGCGATAGGTTTTGCCGATCAGGCTGTGAGGCAGTTTGGCGCGCAACAGACCCACCGGACAGTCCTCGCTCAACAGCAGATCCAGAAACTGCGGAATGCCGGGCGCGGTGACATGAGCGCCCAGCAGATAGCCGCTAAAGCGATCGCTGATCACGATCTCGTCGGCATTGGCCCGCTCCAGGTGGCCCTGATTCTGCGGATCGATCAGGTGCGCGATGACCCGTATCTTGGGCGCCGCCGCCTTGACCTCCAGCGTGGCCAGAATCGTGCGCTCATCGGACTTGGCACGGGCGGCACTGGACTCGTCCGGCAAAATCATCACCGCCGAAGCGGCGACGATGTTGGCGCGTTGCAGAACAGACTCGTCGGTAAAATCACCATACACATATTTGATCGACAGCTCACGGTGCCGGGCTTTGATCGCTTCCACCTCATCGGAGGAGAGCTGATTCACCAGCACCAGGCTACGATCCTCGCGGATCAGATCTTCGCGCAGGGAGTGGATGACCGCATCGCAGCCGCTGTTCCACCCCAAAATCGCCACATGATTTTTCACCGAAAGCTTGGACAATCCTCTGCCCTCCATCATTCGCCGGGTGATGACGGATGAAGAAACCGCGGCGGTAAAAACCGACAACAGCACCACACCAGAGATCATGACCACAGCGCCGATTATCCTGCCGGCTGTGGTCAGCGGCACTTTATCGCCATAGCCGCAGGTGGTCATGGTGACCACTGCCCACCACAATCCGGAACCAATTCGGTCGAATTGCGTGTTTTCGCCGCGTTCCACCAGCGTGACGCCGATGGCAGAGGCCAGCGCCAGAAGAAGAATCGCCACCACAGCCTTAAACAGCCGATTGCGCCACAGATCAGAAAAGATGCGGCGCAGCCGTATGCCGAGTCCGGCTGCCATTTTAGCATAGCGCGCAGGATGAGCCATAGTCTTTTAAAATAATAAAAACAAAGCAGAGAATCAATAAATTTATGGGGGGTTCGACCCGGGAGCGCTCCGGCAAGCTTGCGGCCGGCATGCAGCCGCCAAGCGTATGGCTCTTCCCCCTACGAGGCCACCGCTAAAATGGCGGACTCTGGATATAGCCCCCTTGAACTCGCGCTCTGGTTTTCTTTTACTTGAAATTCATCGCCGTATTTCTTATTATAGACAAGCAGCTCCTGCAAACCTCCACCTCTGCATGTTTAGAAGGAATTTCCTGTGAAAAAAATCATCCTGCTTCTCTGCGCCATGGCTTGCTGGTCCGGCTGCCAAAAGCCGGCGGTGATTCAGTTCTATGTGGCAGCCGACGGCAACGACGAAAATCCCGGTACGTTATCCCAGCCTTTTGCCACTCTTGAACGCAGCCGGGATGCCATCCGCAGCCTGGCCGGGAACCATGCCGGTGTCGAGGTGCTGGTCCGCAGCGGCGTCTATGTTCTGCAGCAACCCCTGGTTTTCGAACCACGGGATTCCGCGCCGAAAGGCCGCACCATCGTCTACAAAGCGTTTCAGGATGAACAGCCGCTGATCAGCGGCGGCCAGGTCATCACCGGCTGGCAAAAAAAAGAAAAAAACCAATGGACGGTGACCCTGGGTCAAGGGTCTCATGGGGGCTGGTGGTTTCGCGACCTGTACCAAGACGGCGTGCGCCTGCCGCGCGGCCGGTTTCCCCAGCAGGGCATGTTGACCATTCGCACGGTATCGCCGGACGCCAAACGAATCTCCTTTGAAGAAAAATTGCCCGCCCTGCCCCTGCAGGACCTGGAGCTGGTGATCCTGCAAAACTGGTCCATCTCCAGGGCGCTCATCGCAACGATAGAACCACAGGCTGTGTGCACTCGAACGCCGTGCGGCTGCGTGGGCCATGAATGGACCACCGCGCAGCCGGGTAAACGGGCTTTTCTGGAAAACGCCCTCGCCTTGGTGGATGAACCGGGCGAGTGGCATCTGGACCGGCACAGCGGTCTGCTCACCTACCAGGCGGCGGAAAACGAAAATCCGAACGATCATTCATTCATCGCACCCCGCTGTGAGCAACTGCTGATCCTGCGCGGCCGCCGAGGAGAGCCGGTCCAGGGCATTCACTTCCAGGGACTCGACTTTGCCCATGCCGGCTGGTCCCTGCCTGAAATCGGCTACGCCGGCATTCAGGCCTGTTTTTATGGTCCCGGCTACTGCACGGAACCCACCTATGGGTTGCCGCTTGCCATTCAGTGGTCCTATGCCGAACAGTGTGGTTTTGAGCGCTGCCGGCTGCAGCACACCGGCGCCAGCGGCATGGGCCTGGCTGCCGGCTGCAGGGATAACCGCATCGAAGGCTGCACCTTTGCCGACATCGGCGGCAACGGCGTGATGTGCGGCTGGCGGGCCGAGGCGAATCAACCGCCGCGCAAGTGGTTCGAAAACGACTGGCCTGATTCCAGCGATGTGCCCCGTCACAACCGCATCAGCAATTGCCTGGTGACCCGCTGCGGCGCTGAGCTGTTCGGCGCCGTCGGCATCTTTGATGCCTTTTCCCGCAACACCGCCATCCTCCATAATTGGGTCTATGACCTGCCTTATACCGGCATCTCCATCGGATTTCGTTGGGACACCACAGCGACCAGCCAGTGCAGCTGCCGGGTGGAGAACAATCACATCCACGATGTGATGAAAGTGCTGGCCGACGGCGGCGGCATTTACACGCTGGGTTGGCAGCCGGGCACGGTGCTGAAGGGCAATCTGATCCACCACGTGCCTCGCTCCACCTTTACCCATGGCGGTGCGCCCAACAATGGCATCTTTTTTGACGAGGGCAGCAAAGGCTTTTGCATCGAAAAGAACGTGATCTACGCCACTTCGGGCGAGGCGATCCGCTTCAATCAAAACAAAAAGGAGTGGCACTGCTGGAGGGACAACGCCTTCGGCCGGTCGCCGGACGATGCTGACTTTCCCAAAGAGGTGTCAGCTCAGGCCGGCCTGCAGCCCGCCTATGCAGATATCGGCAAATAAAAACGACCGGACGGCAGCGAAGCGCCGAGCCATTCCGAACCCCCAACGCCTGTGAAGCAGTGTTCACCAACAGACCATTTGTACACACCCATTTTTTACGAGGCCCCATGAAACGACTCCTTTTGATTCTCCTGTCCTGCGTCTCCGGCCTGAGCGCTGGGGATAAAATTCCAACCTATACCAACCCGAAAGTCGGGGACTATTTCAAGGACTGGCTGCTGTGCGGACCGTTCCCCAATCCTCTGCCAGAGGGCATCAAAGAGTATCGCAACGATGAGACCTCGCTGGGTTTTTATCGTGATTATCTGAAGGAAAAAGGCGGGGAATCCGGGATCAGGCCGGTGGAGGGCATGACCATCAAACATCCTGATGGACGGAAAATGGCCTGGCGCCGGTATCACGGCTATCTCAGTCTGATTCCTTTGGATGACATTTTACTGCCCAATGAGGGTGTGATCGCCTACGCCGCTTGCACCATTCTCTGCAGCGAAACGACGCCCGTGGCTTTGAGCGTAACCTCCAACGACGGCATACGCGTCTGGCAGAACGGGCAGATGATACTGGATCACATGTGCGGAGGCACCGAAGAGCCGGACCGGGATCTCATTCCCATGATTCTGCAGAAAGGGGAAAACAGCATTCTGCTCAAAATCGCTCAGGGCGGCGGCAAGTGGAGCTTTCAGTTCCGGTTGCTCGATCTGGCCCAGACCGCTGCGCAACTGGAAACGCGCAAACATCTGTTCAGCCGTGCACAGGTTTCCGAGACTGAAACAAGCTGGGAGATTTTCGTCGGGCAAAAACATAGAATAGAGCTGCTGGGATCCAGCGAGCCGGCGGTTGTGGAAATCCTGGCGCCGGATCAAAAACAGGTTTTGGCCCGCTTCCACACCCGATTGGGAAAAACTCTGTCGATCGCCAAGGATTCTCTTCGCCTGAGCCACGGAGTGCACAGCGTGCTCTGCCATGTCCGCACCGGCGACGGCGACGTGCACACGCTGCGGACTGAACTGCCGGTTGGCCCGCCCCCCTCGCTGTCGCAAACCAGCCTGCTTTTCAAGACCATCCCCAAGGTGCAGGACTCTGTGTTCCTGAGCCGGCAAATCCGCACGGTCGACCAGTGTTTAGAATCGCGCATGCAGCAGGAGCTGGAATCCGGCAATGTGCCGGCGATGAGCCTTTGGAAGTACTCGGAGCTGTGCGCATCCTATATAAGGTGGCGCGAACAGCTGCAAACCGCCCCCTCCCCCTATCACCGGGTGTTCCCCAAACCCAGGGAAATCCGTCTCGCCGACGGCAGGCCCTTTCTGCTCCCGCCATCCCCGAGCCTTTTTGACTCGACCTTCGGCGTCTGTCAGGCCGATCTCGATCGCATGCGCCATGATCTGGGCAACCGACTGGTGGAACAACGCCAGGCGCAGGGGGCACACATCGTTTTAGCCATCGATGCGCAACGGCCCTGGGCTTCGCCCGAAGCGTACGCACTCTCGGTTAAAGAGTCGCACATTCGCCTGAGCGCGGCAAGTCCGGCCGGGCTGCACAACGGACTGGTGACGCTGCGCCTGCTGTTGCTGACTGAATCCAGCCTGCCCGAGGCAGAGGTGTTCGACTATCCGGCCCAGGCGCACCGCTGCGCTTTTCATAGCTGGCCTGTGCCCATGACCGAGCAGGCGCGCGCCCGTCTGTACGAGGCCATTGATCTGAAATACAACGAAATCGTCGTTTACACCGGGGCCTATTTTCAATTGGACGATCCGTTGATCCGCAGCGGCCTGCAGGAGTACTTTGATCTGCTGCGGCGTCACCACGTGGAGCCGATCCCTACGGTCTGGCTGACGCCCACCACCGCCCAACTGGAGGGCAGCAGGCTGAAGGACGAGCCGGCGGTCTTTGTCGTTGACACCTGCCGTTTTGATTTTCAATCTCTGGTGAATCTGGAATCATCCCGGCCGCGTCTGCATGCCCAGCCCAGGGGCGGCACGGTCTATACCCCTGGAGTCGATTATGAGATCGTCAGCGCCGAGCCGCCGGTGCTGCGGCGGCTGGCCGCCGGCCGCATGCCGGCTAAGGAGACGGCGTTTCTCGATGCGGATATCGTTGATCTGCGCAACCACCGTTTTGCCAAAGCCTGTCCCTCTGAGGAGGAGGTTTACCTTCAATTTGCCAAAAACATCGACCGGGTGATCCGCTGCTTCCAGCCGAAAAAGATCCATGTCAACCACGATGAGATCGGCATCGTCAACAGCGACAGTCGCTGTCAAAGACGCGGCATGCAGGACTATGAACTGATCGCCGATCAGATCAACCGTAT
>CAZKQR010000206.1:0-7694 GCA_964554965.1 uncultured Cytophagia bacterium
AACATCCGCTGGTAGGACGGTTTGTAGAATTTACGCCAAACGTCGGGATGGATCAAGAGCCCTTTTTGACTGCCCCAGTCATCCGAGAAAAAGATGCCGTCGGCGCCGCGCTTGAGCCACTCGTCGATGATCGCCAGGTTGTACTCGACGATGCGGTCGCGCAACGAGCAGAACGCCCCTTCGTCCACATAGGGATCCATGAGCAGGTTTTCGAAACCGCGCAACATCCACAGCCGCTCAAAGAGGGTGAACCAGACGGCGGCCTGCAGATAACGCTCCTTGCGCTCCTTGAGGATATTATCGATTCCGGAAAACCGGCCGGGATGGTGCGCATTCGGAATCAGTGAATCCGTAAACGCTTCATACCCCTCGCTTAACGGATAGGACTCGGTCTTGGCGCCGTAGCCGTCATCCGTCCAGCCGGTCTGCCATTCGTCGGTCCAGCGGGTGATGCGGTCCTCAGTGACCGGTTCAACGGCATTGCGGGCAGCGTTCAGCCAGCGTAACAGGTCATCGGGAAAGCCGACTTTCAGTTCAGCAATTCTTTCACGTTTGCCCGGGTCTTTTTCCTGCAGCCAGTCGAGATCCACGACGATATCAACTGGAACGTAAGCCGGCTTTCTGAACTCGATCGCACGGCAATAATTTTCTCTTCCGGTCATCTGGTCCGTTTCATTCATCGGAGTGAAGGTTGCTGAGCGTCTTTTAGGCCCTGCTGATGCGGCGCAATAAATCGACATCGCATCATTTCATCATCGAAGGAGCTCAATTTTAATGATCCTGACGCCTCCTCCTCTCGTAAAATCAGCCGGCACATGAGCATCCATCGTTATGGTTTCATCAGCCGTTACTATGTGAAACTCACCTGTCCACAAATCAGTGATCCGGTAGTTTTCGCCCCCATCCATCTTCATCTTCTGGAGAGGTATGGTAAGCGTCAGAGTAATATCCTTATCAGTGTCATTCCCCACAATTACAACAGCTTTATCCCCGGGGATAAAACGGGCATAGGGAACCGGGAGTGCATCATCCGCTGATGGAATTTCGATAATATTTGTTTCGGAACGATTATAATGAATCAGGTCGCTGTTGTCATTTTTAATCCTGATGATTTTTTTGCAGTCCTCCAACATTTCCGACTTTAGTCTATCATTCAATTGATCCCATTGCATCCAGGAGGCATAAAGCCAGGCACTCGAGCCGCCTCCTCCCAATAAATTCCTTTGAGCATTTGGCAGAGGCACATAGTCTGCCCAGAATTCTTCGCCTGACATGAACAAGGGAATATCATATCCGAAAATATAAACATAGCCAAATACAAACCTGCTTCCATTCAGCCTATAGTACGATTTTCCTCCTTCCTGATAATGTCCGCCATCATGATTACTGATGGCCCTGCACCTGTATTCAGGCGAACCTGAAAATTTCGCTGCCAGGTTTTTCTCAAACAAGTCCATGTCCCTGCCTCCCTGTTTAAAGTGAAAAGAGGCGTTTTCAGGGAAAACAAGAATGGGAGATCCGATTTCAGCACACCTCTTGACAATGGTGTGCCATACAGCAAGCACTTTTTCTCTTTCTTCCACACCATTCGGTCCATCAAGCCGAAATCCGTCAATTTTATACTTTTTAACATAATGAACCCAAAGATGGATCCACCATTCTATGAATTCATCATTGTCATAATCATAATCGATCATGCCCCAGCTTTCCCCGGAGAACCAATCCGGATGCTCTTTCACAAGAGGGCTCTCTTTTACAATGCCATGCGTTACCACATCGAGAAAAAATTTAATTCCTTTTTCATGTCCTTTATGGATCAGCCTTGCAAGATCATCTTTGGTTCCGAGCCTCGAGTCAATCCTATGCGGCATCCTACTGGCATAGACCGTCGGAATGTTGTGAAAATGCGTTGTGACATCATTGAATCCGGCGAGCCAGATTCCGGTTATTCCCAGCTCTTTCAAATAATCCAGCTTCTGCCGTAAGCTGTTGAACGTACCGCTGCCCCCACCGTCCCCTGCGCCGTTCGGAGAGGTATAGGCATAAGGATTAATCTCGTATATGATTAAATCTCTGGTCCATGCTGGAGGGGGCGATAGGGGGGCTGTTGGGTCGCAGGCCTGTGAGGCGTGAAAGTCTTTTTCCGTTGTCTCCTCTTGAGCCTTCGTGTCGCGTACCGCCATGTAAAAAAAGATAGAGAGAATTAAAACAAACCTGGTCATTTTGATTGTATCCGCCCCGGTGTGAAGGCAACCGATCTGATTCCAGTCATCGCGTATCTGCAACGCCTCTTCGCCCCTCGTCGTCGGTCATTATGCACCTTGTTCACTTTTCCGGCCATCCTCTAAAAGGGCAGGCTCATCTTGAGTCCCAGCTCTTCGTTCAGCTGCTTCATCATCTTTTGCAGCTCCGCGTTGAGCGGCACCCCGGTTTGCGGAATCGTCTGTTCCTTCAGATACTCTTTCTCTCCCGCGGTATAGATGCGCTCCTGGCCCGGCAGTTTGGCCGACGCTCTCATCTCGCGCACCAGGGCGCCGGTGATCTTTTTGAACTCTTGGACGTCGACGAAATGAGCGATATCCATGGCCAGGAAAAAATGGCCCAGGCGATGCGGAATATTTTTGCCGCTCTCATCCACTCCGGACACGCCCCAGCAAAAGGGGCCGGCGCTGAACGCGGCGGACAAGATCTCCACCATCATGGCGAGTCCATAGCCCTTGTAGCCTGCATGCGTTTCACCCAAACCGCCCAGAGGCAACAGCGAGGCGGCCTTTTGGCCGAACATCTTGAGCAATTGCGGCGCGTCGAGAACGTCCTGACCGTCCCGGTCCACGGCCAATCCCGGCGGCACCGGCTTGGCCTTGCGGTCCAGCACCTCGATTTTTCCGCGCTGAACGATGGAGGTGGCCATATCCAGAATAAAGGGGCAGGCCTCGTCCGTGGGTACGGCAAAGGCGATAGGATTGGTGCCGAGCATGGGATCGCAGCCAAAGGTGGGCGCAATGGAGGGGCGCGCATTGGTGACCGCCAGGCCCGCCATGTCCTGAGCCACCGCCATTAACGGATAGTATCCAGCGATGCCGAAATGGCTGCTGTTGGCGACCGACACCGCCGCCACGCCGGTCTGCCCGGCTTTTTGCATGGCCAGCTTCATGGCGTGGTAAGAGATGACATGGCCCATGCCGTTGCGGCCGTCGATAAGCGCGGAGCCCGCTGATTCACGCACCATCTCCCAGCGGGTGACCGGTTCGATGATGCCGGTGCGAATGCGATCGATGTACATCTTGAGCCGGCCGATGCCGTGCGACTCGATGCCGCGCAGATCGGAGCGGATGAGCACATCGACGATGATCGCCACATCCGCTTCCGGCACCCCCACGCTGCGAAAGCAGGCGGACATGAACTGCTTCAGGGATTCTACAGAGATGGTCTTTTCAGCCATGGGTCTCTCGCTTTCGAATAGGTCTCAGGGAGGGTGATGGGCGACAGTCGACGATTCAGCTCATCTCACTTTCTTGCGCAGATCATCCAGGGTCACCGCTTCGGCGGCGGCGGATTCGTGTTCCAGGATCTCGTCGACCTCCGCTTGGATCTCGTCGACATAATTGTCCAGATTCGGATCATTCAGGGCGATCTCTTCATAATCATCGGCCAGTTCGGCGATAAAATTTTCGCGGAACGGCGCCGTGATCTGAGCGCGATCCACCAGCGCCAAAGTGCGATGGATGATTTCAAAATAGATGACGCGGCTGTTTCGCCACCGGCCTGTGTTGCGGTACAGCTTGGCGCGGGCGAAAAGGATTTGACACGCGTCGATGATCTGTTGCGGTTTGATCTTGTGGGAATGGGGAAAATCAAAAATGTCCGCCACCTCTTCGCGGATGGCGGTCAGCTCGTCAGCATCGGCCGGCTGAATGAAAAAAAGCGACAGCTCTGGAAACACTTCGATCAAGTTGATCAGCACATCCACCAGGTTGTTTTTATCCTGGCTGCGGATGGCCTTGCGCAGCTCTTGCTGGCTGATAAAGGTCTGTGGTTCGTTCAACCAGCACAACAACACCGCCACCTGATGTTCGCACCGGCCGCTGCCGGCCGGACAGGTGCAGCGGCCGAAGAGCTTTTCGCCCTGCACGACCACCTCGACGCGATACTTGTCCTTGCCCTTGACAATGGCTTGCAGACCATAGGAGGACTGAAAGCGATGCCGGACCAGACCGTTGTCATAGATCTGCTCGCCCACGTGGTAGAGGCCGGCCTCGGCGTAGGTTTTTACATCCAGTGGCGTGATTCGTGATGGCATGACGAACGTCCTCCGCTAATCATTCGGCGGCCCCAAGAGGGACGACTCACCCCTTTACAGTGGAGACCCTCTTGATCTCGCGTATTTTTTGCAGGATCAGTTTGAGGGTTTCACGATCCAGGTTATCCCCGGTGGATTTTTTGGACAGCGGCGCAGCCGTTTCCTGAGAAACGAAAGTGACCGGCGCCACCCCTACCTCAACCTCTTCGAGATTCTTTTTCAACACCAGCACCAGGGCTCCGTCCTTTTCACGGGCCTCCTTGATCTCCTCCCAGGTCAGATGCTCAAAGCGCGCGCCCAACGGTTTGTCCACGCTCCCCCATTTTTCCGCCAGCGGCGCGTAGCCGATCAGCGGCCGCACAGAGACGAACGCCTTTTCATAGATGCGATACTCGGATCCGCTGACCGCATAGATAAAACAGGAATTGAGAATGCCGCCCACCAGGGTGAGCAGAAAGGCCAGCCGGCTGAGCGGTTTGGCCGCGCCGTGCAGGCCCAAGGCCGCGCAGAGGATGCTGATGCAAATGCCCATGATAAACGCGGCCAGCAGCCAGGAAAACGCTTTACTGAGCAAACGCCCGTTGTCCTTTTGCCTCCAGCGCAACAAGAGGCGTCCAAAATCAGGTCGATCGGATTTATGCCATTGTCTCATCTACCGCCTGCTCCTTCGCAAAAAAAAACCGGATTCTGGAACCCCGGCCGATCCACCCGCGCGCGATTCCATTGCCAATATACAAATAATGTGGGAAAAGTATCAAGTTAATTTCTACTCCACCTTGACCAGATGGAAATCCCCTGATCCGTGCCGGTCGGTAAAAATAAAACGTTTGTTCAACCGGCGATATTGCCAGATCTCCACCGCCGGCATGCCGGGTTCGGTGGCATGTCTTTCGATCTCATCGGGCGTGCCGTTGCGCACCAGCACCCGGCCCCGATCGCTTTTCCAGCCTATTTGCCCGAGGCCGGCCACGCTGAAATTCTTTTCGGCAAAATCAATACGCCGGAAAAATTCTTCGCGCAGTTCATTAACTTTAGTGTCCGGCGTCGGATCCCGCTGTCGCCAGAAATCGGCCAACAGCCGCTGCTGTTCGCTGCCGCTAGCGGAACGGATCTTGTCCAGGTCTTTGCCGCGGGCGATGAGCGCGAGCTGCTCCAGCTCCATATCCGCCAAGCCGTCGTGGGTCTGCATCGGCATGCGGCCCCAATGGACGAAAAAGGAGCGTTCGCTCTTCACCCGCACCGCTCCGGCGGTGGCCTGCACGGTCAGCAGATACTCGCCGGGCTGCGTGATCAGTTCGTTCAACTGCAAACATTGCGCAGACACTCCGCCAGGCGCCGCATATCGGCGCCGGCCCGCCTTTTGTCCGTTGGCCAGCGCAAGAGCATACTCGACGGTAAGGCTGTCCCGGCCGGCCCCATACAACTCAAAATACGCGCCCACTTGCGCTCCTTCATCCCTAAAGCTCTCGCGCAGGTTGGGCGTGAAACGACGCAGACCCGGCCGGCAGTCCTGTTGATCGGTCATCACCAGATCGCTGATCTGCAACGACGGTTGGCTAAAGTCGGTCAATTTGAGCGCGATCGGCCGTCCCATGTTCACCTGCGTTTCAGCATCCAGCCACTGGATCTGGTAGGTATAGTCCTCCGGCGGCAGCGTAAAACACATGCGCTTCATCATCGGATGTTGCCGGCTGTTGGTGGAGGCGAAATCGTTTACTGCGACGGTGTCATGAATGCTCTCAAACGCCGCCACCTCCTTCTTCCGGTTGTAGATGATGACGGAGAGTTCATAGTTGGCGCGATACCAGGTGTCTGATTTTTTCACAAAGGTCAACATGTCGTTGACCAGGGCGAAATGAAATTGCACCTGATTCAAGCGGCGGTCGGTGGAATCCGCAAAGCTGTAAATCCGGTAGGCAAAGATATCCTGTCCGTACGGATTGCGCCCCGGTTCGCCGCCGGGTCCGCCCGGCAAGCGGTTTCCCATCTGGCCCCAGGCCAGAGCGGCCCACAGCAGGATCGGAAATAAACCATGCCTGTATCGTATCATAGTCCTTCTTTTCCGTTAAATGCACAACGGTTCACCGCGCTGTAAGAGCCGGGTTAACGGAGCACGGCCAGCACCTCCAGGGCGATCTCATATTTGTCCTTGCTGAACGGAGGCATGAGATAAAGACCCTGGATCGGCGTCCGGTCGCGCAACGCTTGAATCGATCGCTGAGCGATGTCGATGCCGATGGCGCGGCTCTCCTCGGCGTTTGCGGCGGCGGCCATTCGGCGGACCACAGCCTCCGGCACGGTCACGCCGGGCACTTCGTTATTGAGAAATTCAATCGTGCGAAAATTCATCAACGGCATCACGCCGGCCAGGACCGGAAGACGGAGATCGGAAATCCGCTGAAAAAATCTCTCCATCTGCGCGATGTCAAAGACCGGTTGCGTGAGCACGTATTCTGCGCCGGCTTCGGCCTTCTGGTACAGGCGTCTGATTTCAAGATCCAGATCCAAAGCTCCGGGATTGGCGCCGACGCCGATATGCCAGCCCGTAGCCTGGCCGACGGCATTGCCGGCCAGATCATAGCCCTGATTCAATGCGCTGATCATGCGGGTCAGGCCGATCGAATCCACATCAAACACCGCCGTGGCATCCGGATAGTCGCCCAGCTTGGGCGGATCGCCGGTGATGGCCAGAATGTTGCGCAGCCCGAGGGCGTAATGGCCCAAAAGATCCGATTGCATGCCCAGCAGATTGCGGTCCCGGCAGCAATAGTGCAGAATGGTCTCCACCGGCAGCGAGCGTTCGATGATCTGCGCCAGAGCGCTGGGCGACATCCGCGAGGAAGCGCGCGGCCCATCCGGAATGTTGATCGCATCCACGCCAAAGCCCACCAGTTTGCGGACGCCGTTGAGCACCGGAGCCACATCAACCCCGCGCGGGGCCAGCACTTCAACAGAGAGGACGAACTTTTTACCCAGCCGTGCGGCCAGCGCGGATTTTTCTTCACGCGGCACGGTTTCAACCTGCGGTGGATTTTTGCCGGCCCGGGCAGCCGTCGGACGGATTTGCCTGGGACGAACCGCAGCCACCGCGTTGGCTATGGCTTTGATATGTTCCGGCGTGGTGCCGCAACAGCCGCCGACGATCTGAACGCCGGCGGCGATGAACCGGCGGGCGAACTCGGCGTGATATTCCGGCGTCGACAGATAGATCAACCGGCCGTCCACCATGCGCGGATTGCCGGCATTGGGTTGTGCGGAGAGGAACCGGCCGCCGCTGTGCGCCAGCCGCTCCACGACCTCCAACATCATCTGTGGGCCGACCGAGCAGTTGGCGCCGATGACATTCGCGCCTGCGGCGATCAGATGCGGGACCACAGCCTCAGGGGACAGGCCG
>CAZKQR010000207.1:0-7660 GCA_964554965.1 uncultured Cytophagia bacterium
CGTGCTTTCCGGCGCTTCTCCAGAGATCCGGCCGGGCAACGCCATGCCGTTGGAGAAAATCCCGCTTGGCACCTTTGTGCACAA
Source organism: uncultured Cytophagia bacterium (assembly GCA_964554965.1). Lineage (GTDB taxonomy): Bacteria > Zhuqueibacterota > Zhuqueibacteria > Residuimicrobiales > Residuimicrobiaceae > Anaerohabitans. The sequence continues at coordinate 85 of CAZKQR010000207.1, forward strand.
TGTGGAGATGAAAAAAGGCAAGGGCGGTCAGATGGCGCGCGGCGCCGGCTCCTATGTGCAGATCATGGCCAAGGAGAACGACCAGGTGCAGCTGCGCCTGCCGTCCGGCGAAGTGCGCATGGTGCGCATCGATTGCCGAGCCACCATCGGTCAGGTCGGCAACACGGATCACGAAAACATCAGCATCGGCAAAGCCGGCCGTTCACGCTGGCTGGGCCGCAGACCCCATGTCCGCGGAGTGGCGCAGAACCCAGTCGATCACCCCATGGGCGGCGGCGAAGGCAAGAGCTCCGGCGGCCGTCATCCATGCACGCCGTGGGGCAAGCCCACCAAAGGGTTCAAAACGCGCAAGAACAAACCCTCGGATCGTTTAATCGTAAAACGCAGAAAGTAATGGGTGTCCACTATGGCAAGATCACTGAAAAAAGGTCCTTATATTGATGACCGGCTGTTCGAGCGTATCGAGCAGCTCAACAAGGGCAACCAGAAAAAGGTCATCAAGACCTGGGCGCGGCGGTGTACGATTCCGCCCGAGTTCGTCGGGCATACGCTGGCCATTCACAACGGCAACAAGTTCATCCCCATCTTTATCTCCGAGAACATGGTCGGGCACAAGCTGGGCGAGTTCGCCCCGACGCGCACGTTCCGCGGTCATACGGAGAAGAAGGCTGAGAAGGTTGTCAAACACTAGACGCTTTGAATAAGGTTGGAGAGGTTATACATGGAAGCAAGGGCGATTGCAAAATGGATTCGCATGTCCCCTTTCAAGGTCAGGCGCGTGGCCAAATTGGTGCGCGGCAAACAGGTGAACGAGGCGCTGAATGTGCTGCATTACAGCGTGACCGCGGCGTCCGAGCCGCTGGAGAAAGCCTTGCGTTCGGCGGTGGCCAACATCCTGAACAAAGAGGAGGCGAACAAGCTGTCGCCGGATGATCTGTTCATCAAAGAGCTGAAGGTGGATGAGGGATATGTTCTGAAACGGTTTCGTGCCGCCTCCATGGGGCGGGCCGTGCGCATTCGGCGCCGCACCTGTCACATTCAGGTCACCGTGGCTGAAAAAGACGACAAAAAGTAAACAAAGAGGAGCTTGGTTTTGGGACAAAAGACAAATCCAAAGGGATTTCGCATCGGCATCGTGCGGGGCTGGGATTCCAATTGGTTCGACGAGAAGAACTTTGCGAAAAAGCTGAGTGAAGACACCATGTTGCGCAAGTATGTGCGCAACCGTCTGCAGAAGGCCAGTGTGGCCAAGATCGAGATCGACCGCACGCCCAAGCAGATCACGCTGACCATCCACACCGCGCGTCCGGGCATCGTCATCGGCCGCAAGGGTGCGGAGGTGGACAAGCTGCGCGAAGAGCTGCAGCGGGTCACCGGCAAAGATGTGCAGCTCAACATCAACGAGATCAAGCGGCCCGAGTTGGATGCGTTCCTGGTGGCCGAAGGGATCGCCGGCCAGTTGGAGGGCAAGGTGTCGTTCCGTCGCGCGATGAAGAAAGCGATGATGTCCGCCATGCGCATGGGCGCTGAGGGCATCCGCATCTGCTGTTCCGGCCGGCTGGGCGGCGCCGAAATGGCGCGCCGGGAGCAATACAAAGAGGGGCGCATTCCGCTGCACACTCTGCGGGCGGACATTGATTTCTGCCGGGCGACCTCGCACACCGCTTACGGCGCCATCGGCGTCAAAGTCTGGATCTGCCGCGGTGAAGTGATTGGTGAATGAGTTCGGCTTCCGTAAAAATATTTTTGGAGTGATGATATCATGTTAATGCCCAAGCGCGTCAAATTCCGAAAGCAACAGCGCGGCCGTATGCGCGGCAAGGCGGTACGCGGATCCCTCCTGGTGTACGGGGAGTACGGATTAAAGACCATGGAACCCCACTGGATCACCGCGCGTCAGATCGAGTCCGCCCGTGTCGCCATGACCCGCTACATCAAACGCGGCGGCAAAATTTGGATCCGGATTTTCCCGGACAAGCCCTGCACCAAAAAGCCGGCGGAAACCCGTATGGGAAAAGGCAAGGGCGCCCCGGAATACTGGGTGGCGGTGGTCAAGCCGGGCCGGGTGATGTTCGAGATCGCCGGGGTGGATGAGAACACGGCGCGTGAGGCCCTGCGGTTGGCCGCACATAAATTGCCGGTCAAGACCAAGTTTGTCACAGCGGCAGAGTTTGGAGACTGAGAGCATGAAACTGGAAGAGTTGAAAAAGCTGAACGCGGAGGAGATTCAGGTCCGGTTGGAGGAGGCACAGGTGGAGATGGAAAACCTGCGCATCCAGCATTCCACCCGTCAGCTGGACAATCCGCTGCGAATGCGAAGCCTGCGCCGCGAGATCGCGCGCATGAGGACGATTCTCACTGAGCGAAACCTCGGTCTTCGCAAATAGTCGTTAACCTGATAGCTGTTGGAGAAACGGTACGTGGAAAGAAATAAGAGAAAAGTCAAGATCGGCATCGTCGCCAGCGACAAGATGCAGAAAAGCCGCGTGGTGGTGGTGGAGCGGTTCGTCAAGCATCCGCTGTACGCCAAGTACGTGAAAAAGACCTCCAAGTTCATGATGCACGACGAGCAGAACGAGAGTCACGCCGGCGATATGGTCAAGATCATGGAAACCCGGCCGTTGAGCGCCCGTAAACGGTGGCGGCTGGTGGAAATCCTGGAACGTGCCAAATAAGTTTATTTTGCGATAAGGGATCATCGATATGGTACAAGAGTATACCCGTTTAAACGTCGCCGACAACACGGGCGCCAAGAAGGTCATGTGCATCCGCGTCTACGGCGGTTCCGGTCGGCGTTTTGCGTCCGTGGGCGACATCATTATGGTGGCGGTCAAACAGGCCATGCCCAACAGCTCGATCAAGAAGGGCGACAAGAGCAAAGCGGTCATCGTGCGCACCAAAAAGGAAAAACGGCGCAAAGACGGTTCCTACATCCGCTTCGATGAGAACGCGGCGGTGTTGATCAACGACGCCAACGAACCCAAGGGAACCCGCATCTTCGGTCCGGTGGCGCGCGAGTTGCGCGAGAAGCAGTTCATGAAGATCATCTCTTTAGCTCCCGAAGTTCTATAATCGATAACCGATCAGTCAATGAGACGAGTTCAACCATGCGAGTAATTAAAAACGATCAGGTTCTGGTCATCGCCGGCAACAACAAGGGCAAAAAGGGCAAGGTGCTCAAAGTGTTCCCGGAAAAAAATCAAATCATCGTCGAGGGCGTGCACTTTATCAAAAAGCACACCCGTCCGTCGCAGAAGAGCCCGCAGGGCGGCGTGATCGAAAAAGAGGCGCCCATCCATATCTCCAACGTGATGGTGATCTGCCCCAAGTGCAACACGCCGGCACGCATGGGTTCCAAGGCGGTGATCGATGAGGTAAAGGGCCGAAAAAATCGTGTTCGTGTCTGTAAAAACTGCAATGAGATGCTGGTCCTAACGACCTAATATACCATTAAGCGGATTGAAAGATGGCGGAAAAAAAAGCAAAAGAAAAAAAGCAGGAAAAGCCGGCTGCCGATAAAAAACAACAGCCCGCGGCGCTGCCCAAAGACTATAAGCCCAGGCTGATGAACACCTATCAGCAGGAAGTGGTGGCGCAACTGAAAAAGCGTTTCGCGTACAAGAACATTATGCAGGTGCCCAAGCTGGAAAAGATCGTCCTGAACTTTGGCGTCGGCGATGCCACCGAGAACGCCAAGTCCGTGGACGTGGCCCTGGAGGAGATGACCAAGATCGCCGGTCAGAAACCGGTCATCCGGCGCGCGAAAAAGGCGATTTCCAATTTCAAGCTGCGGGCGGGCATGCCCATCGGCTGCAGCGTCACGCTGCGCAGCTGGACCATGTACGAGTTTCTCGATCGTCTGATCTCGGTGGCGATCCCGCGCGTCCGCGACTTTCGCGGGCTGCCGGTCAAGTTCGACGGCCGGGGCAATTACAGCATCTCGGTCAAGGAGCAGATCGTCTTCCCCGAGATCGATTACGACAAGGTGGAAAAGGTGCGCGGCATGAACATCACCATCGTCACTACGGCCAAGACGGATGAAGAGGCCTATGAGTTGCTCGCCGCCTTTGGCATGCCGTTCGTGAAAAAATCGTAACTGACCCTAAATGGAATGAGGAAAAAAGTTGGCAAGAAAAGCACTCATCGTCAAGTCGAAGCGGACGCCCAAGTTTGCGGTTCGTCAGTATAACCGCTGCCAGCGTTGCGGCCGGCCGAGAGCCATCTATCGCAAGTTTGGGTTGTGCAGGCTCTGTTTTCGCGACCTTGCTTTAGAAGGCCAGATTCCCGGCGTGAAAAAGGCAAGTTGGTAACAGCCGTTAAGCGCTCTTAACTAATTATCACGTTTCTTCTTTGAGCTTGTAGGGAGAAAATAAATGTCAAAGACCGATCCCATCGCAGATTACCTGACCTGTTTAAGAAATGCGACTCGGGCTAAACACCGAAAGGTAGACGTTCCTGCATCGAACTTGAAGCGCCGCCTTACTGAAATTTTGCAGGAAGAAGCCTTTATAAAAAATCATGTCTTCATCGAAGACGGCAAACAGGGCGTCATCCGTATTTACCTGAAATACGACGACGACAACAACAGCGTGATCTCCGGCATCAAGCGGGTGAGCACGCCAGGGTATCGAAGATACGTCGGCCGTACGAATATCCCCCGCGTCTATAACAACCTCGGCGTTTCGGTGATGACGACCTCGCAGGGCGTGATGACCGGACAGGAAGCGCGCAAACGGGGCGTCGGCGGCGAAATCATGTTCTATGTTTGGTGATCCTACTAACGCAGGAGTTGAGAGTGTCACGAATTGGAAAAACTCCCATCCCCATCCCGGCCGGCGTCACCGCCAAGATTGAGGGACAGACGGTCTTTGCCAAAGGTCCCAAGGGCGAACTGTCCGTCTGCATTCATCCGGAGATGAAGCTGAAACTGGAAGATGGGATGATCTCGGTGGAGCGGCCGAGCAACGCCAAAATGCACCGCTCATTGCACGGGCTGTCGCGCACCCTGGTCGCCAATGTCATCGACGGCGTCACCAAGGGCTTTGAGAAAAAACTCGAGATCATCGGCGTCGGCTACCGCGCGGAACTCAAGGGCAAAAGCCTGATGCTGACCATCGGCTTTTCCCATCCCATCCTGTTCACCCCGCCGGAGGAGATCAAGGTCACGACCGAAGGCAACAACATCGTTGTGGTGCAGGGCATTCATAAGGAACTGGTGGGACAGGTGGCGGCCAAACTGCGCTCGCTCAAACCGCCCGAACCGTACAAGGGCAAGGGCATCCGCTATCTCGGCGAGTTCGTGCGCAAGAAAGCCGGCAAGACCGCCGCTTAATGGATATTAAACAGATCATTGATTACCTTATTAACTGACGAGTTTGCATTATGCCTGACAAAGTGGAACAAAAAAAAGTAACGCGCCAGCGTCGTCATAAGCATTTCATAAAGAAATACCGGACGACCGGTCCGCGTCCCCGTCTGGTGGTGTTCCGCAGCAACAAGCACATCTATGCGCAGATCGTGGATGATGAGCAACAGCGGACGCTGATGGGAGCGAGCTCGTTGTCGCAGGCCATCGCGGACGACGTGGCCCAGAGCAAGGGCAAGCTGGCGGTGGCCAAGCTGGTGGGCAAACACGTGGCCAAGCTGGCCAAAGAGAAAAACATCACCAAGGTGGTTTTCGACCGCGCCGGCTATCTGTATCACGGCCGCGTCAAAGCGCTGGCCGAAGGAGCTCGTGAAGGCGGGCTCGAGTTTTAACCGTCGTTTGGCGAACAAACGGATAACATGAGGGACTCAGTTTTGGAAAAAATAAATCCCGGTGAATTGGAATTAACCGAACGCGTGGTGCATGTCAACCGCGTGGCCAAAGTGGTCAAAGGCGGCCGTCGGTTCAGCTTTAACGCCATTGTGGTGGTGGGCGACGGTCATGGCCGAGTCGGCGTAGGCCTGGGCAAAGCCAACGAAGTGACCGACTCCATCTCCAAAGGCGCTGAGGCGGCCAAGAAGAATCTGGTGCAGGTACCGGTTGTGGGCGGCACCATCCCTCATGAGATCGAGGGCAAGTACGGCGCCGGTCGCGTGTTTCTCAAGCCCGCAGCCCCCGGAACCGGCGTCATCGCCGGCGGCGCGGTACGCGCCATCCTGGAATCCGCCGGCCTGACCGACATCCTGACCAAAAGCCGCGGCTCCTCCAATCCCCACAACGTGGTTAAAGCGACCATCGTCGCTCTGCAAAACCTGATGCAGGCCGGCACCGTGTCGCGCAAGCGCGGTCTTCCGGTGATGCGGATTTTTAACACCACGCCCAAGGCGAAAAAAGCGGAATCGACAATAACCTCTTAATGGAACCATAAGCCATGAAGAAAAAAACGGCGAAACAACTGAAAATCACCCTCATACGCAGTTTGTCGGGCCATCTGGCGCCGCAAAAAGCCACTGCCGCGGCGCTGGGCCTGCACAAGACCAACCGTTCGGTGGTGCATGCGGATACGCCGGTCATCCGCGGCATGATCAATAAAATACGCCATCTGGTCGCGGTCGAAGAACAGGCTTGAGGACGGCTTAACGGCATAGCTTCGAGGATAGAATGAATTTATCAAATTTAAAATATGCGGCAGGCTCGCGCAAAAATCGCAAAAAAGTCGGTCGCGGCGGCGCACACGGAAAACAGTCCACCCGCGGCCACAAGGGACAGCACTCCCGTTCCGGCGCCAACTTTCGCCCGTGGTTTCAGGGCGGACAGATGCCGATCCAGCGTCAGTTGCCGAAGCGCGGCTTCAAGCCGCTCCATCGGGTCGAGTTTCAGGTCGTTAATGTAGCGGATCTGGAAGCGCTCAAGGGCGTCGAGGAGATCACTCCCGCCGTGCTGGTGGAAAAGGGCCTGGTGAACAAAAAGAGTCTGCCGGTTAAAGTGCTCGGATACGGTGAACTGACGCGAAAATTGACGGTCACGGCAAATGCCTTCAGCAAGACGGCGATCACTAAAATCGAAGGAGCTGGAGGGAGGACTAACAAGCTATGATGGATAGCCTGCGCAGTATTTTCAAGATCCCTGATCTTAAAAGACGAATCCTGTTCACCGCCCTGATCCTGATCGTCTATCGTGTCGGCGGCCATGTTCCGGTTCCCGGTGTCAATGCACAGGCGCTGTTGGAATACTTTCAGAGCGCGCAGCGAGGCCTGTTGGGTCTCTATGATCTGTTCGCCGGCGGCGCCTTCAGCCGCGCCACGGTGTTCGCATTGGGCATCATGCCCTACATCTCCGCCTCCATCATCATTCAGTTGTTCGGCGCCGTGTTTCCCTATTTCCAAAAGCTGCAGAAAGAGGGGGAACAGGGACGTAAGAAATTAACCCAGCTGACCCGCTACGGCACCGTGCTGCTCTCCCTGGGCCAGGCCTACGGCGTCAGCATTTTCCTGCAGCGCATTCCGGTCACCTCGTCGGGCCAAATGGTGGTTCCGCATCCGGGATGGGGCTTTATTCTCTTGACCATGCTGGCCCTGACCACCGGCACCATTGTCATCATGTGGTTCGGTGAACTGATCACCGAGCGCGGCATCGGCAACGGCATCTCGC
>CAZKQR010000208.1:0-7643 GCA_964554965.1 uncultured Cytophagia bacterium
CTGGGCGGCGCCTATGTCTCTGTGGCGGACGATCCCTTTGCCCTGTATTGGAATCCCGGCGCTTTGCAGCGGGTGCCCAACATGGGCCTGGGGGTGTACTATACCAATTTGGCGGCCGGCACCTCGTACAACTATCTGGCCTATACGCATCCCACGCTTTTCGCCGGCACTTTTTCCGTCGGCCTTCTCAACATCTCCACCGGCGACATCAAGCTGCGCGATTTTGATCCCGCCGTCGTGGGCACCACCAGTTACGGCCGGACTCTGTTTCTGTTCGGCTATGGCTTCAACGCACACCCCTGGCTGTCGCTCGGCGCCACTTTCAAAGTGGAGCGCGCCAACCTGGTCGGCTATAACGACGATCCCACCGCCGGTCCGCCGAACTTTGCCGAATCCTCCTACGGCGCGGACGGCGGACTGGTGTTCACGCCGGAGCTGCCCGGCCCCTATTTGAACAATTTCACCGTGGGCGTAACGGTGCAGAATCTGTTGCAGCGCACCATCCGCGCGATCGAAACGCGCGAAACGACGCCGCGCAATCTGCGCGGAGGGTTGAGCAAAAGGATCGACCTCTCCGCGCTCAACCATCTGCTGGTGGCCGCCGAGATCGACAAGAACGAAAAAACCTCGGCCACCTTGCATATGGGGCTCGAGTATCGTTATCACGAGACGGTCTCTGCACGCATGGGCTTGTACAACGATCACCTCACCTATGGCGTCGGCGCCAAACTGGCCGGCATGCAGTTCGATTATTCCTACTGGAACGGCAACGATGCGTTGCTGGGCACCAGCCATCGCCTCTCGTTGGTTCTCAACGTCGGTAAAAACCGGCAACAGCGGATGGAGGAGCATCAGCAGCAGGAGCTGCAGCGGTTGGAAAAAATAGAAACCCAGCGGCTGGAGACCGAACGCAGAAACGCCATCTCCTCCGGCATGGCGGAAGGGGAAAAGCTGCTGGCCAAGAACGATCTGGAGCAGGCCTATGTGGCCATCAACCGTATTCTGATCAAATACGACCGCACCGGCAGCGATCCGGATCTCGATGTCACCCGCGAGCTGTATGGGCGCATCAGCAAGGCGCTGGAGGAAAAACGCTCCAAGGAAGAGGACGCGCTTCGCCGGCTGCAGGAGGAAGAGGCGCAGATCCGCCGCAACGCCAAGGCCGCGGACGATCATTACAAGCGGTATTTGGCCTATTTCACCGCAGAAGAATATCATGATGCCCTGATCGAGATCGACAAGGCGCTCGAGTATGCGCCCAACAGCGATCAGTTCAACAAATTGAGAAGCGATGCGGAAAAAGCGCTGGCGACCAAAATCGCCAGTCTGCTGGAGCGGGCGAAAACGCTGCAGTCGGCCGGACGGCCCAACGAGGCCATCACCATGCTCAACGAGGCCCGGCGATTATCGCGTGACAATGAACGTTACAAGTCGTATATTATCGGGCAAATCGACCAGATCAGCGCCGGGCTGTCGCGCGACAGCATGCTGCGTCAGGCCATGGAATATGAGAACAATAAAAACTGGGCCAAGGCGGCGGACCTGTACCGCGAGCTGTCCAACAGCGAACCGGGCAACGTGGCGTTGCGCAAGAAATACGACGACGCCTTTGCCCGCGCCAACGCCAAAGATCTGGATATGCCTGAAAACGTCAAGGCCATCTACAACCGGGGCGTCCAGGCGGCCATTGCCGGCAACTATCAGGAGGCGCTGCGTCATCTGGAGGAGGCACGAAAACTGCAGCCGTTAAACCGCAACATCCTGCGGGCGATAGATTCGGCGAACGACAAATTGAAAAAGACCAGCGGATCTGCAGGCCGATAGACATAAAGGGAAACCGTTTCGTTGTTTCGCAACGTCCAAAAAGAACAGCTCAAAGTTCCTGCTAAAATCGAGTATCTGGGGGAATTGCGCGATTTTGTCACCAAGGTCGGCCGCCGCCATGGTTTCTCCGAGCGGGTGATCAACGCCTTCAAGCTCTCCATCGATGAAGCCGCCACCAACATCATCAAACACGCCTACCGAGACTGGCCGGGCAACATCACCATCCGCGCCATCGTCAAGGCCAACAGCCTGACCATCGTTTTAATCGACCAGGGTAAATATTTTGATCCGCGCCAGGTCAGCGATCCGGATCTGAAGCGTTATGTCGAGATCGGCAAAAAAGGCGGATTGGGCATTTTCATCATGCGCCGCCTGCTCGATCAGATCGATTATCGCAAGACCGAAGAGGGCAACGAGCTCTGGATGATCAAACATCGCGATGTGGCGCGGCATCCCAAGATCGCTGTGCCGGCCATCCCGATGACCCTCAAGGTGCGCTACTGGCTGGTTTCCATGCTGGCGTTCTCTCTGGTTTTGGCCACCATCTATTTTCTCAATTTCTTCCGCCGCGATGATCAGGTGATGCAGGATTACCTCGGCCGCGCCAAGGCCGCGTGTTCCGGCCTGGCCTCCGATGTGCTGTTGACGCTGCAGCAGCCCGAACTGAGCGAGGACCTGCGGGAGTTGCTGAATCGCGATGACGCCTCGCAGCTGTTCAACATCGTCGAGAGTCTGGGCCGTACGGTCAACAAACTGCCGGCGGAGTATCGCGGCTTTCTTCACCATGCGCTGGTGGTGGACCGCAGCAACAACATCATCGCTTCCACCGACCCCAGCAAGCGGTTGCAGGTGTATGAACGGCCTGCGGATGCGGAGCAGGAGGCAGCGGACATTTACAGCTACTCCGTCCCACCGTCGGATCGCGTGGTCGATATCCATCAGATCGTGCAGGACGACAAGGGCCGGCGGCTGTGCCAAGTCCATTTCGTGATGAACTATAAGGTGATCAGCGAGGAGATTCAGCAGGCGCGGTTAAAAGATCTGAACATGCTCGGCTTTGTCTGGGTGCTGGGTGCGGCGGGTCTGTTTCTGCTGATCTATATCGTCATGAATCCCTTCCGCAGGCTTTCCGATTGGGTCAAGGCCCTGGGCCAACCGGGCGCGGCCCAGGAGATGGACATCGACACCTCGACCGAGATCGGCGAAATCGCCCAGGCTTTCAGCGACATCACCATGAAGCTGCGCGAATCTCAGGTCAACCTGGCTGAACAGGAACGCCTGCAGAAAGAGATGCAGGTGGCACAGGAGATCCAGCAGACGCTGTTGCCTTCGGATTTCCCCGAGATCGAGGGATACGAGATCTCCTCCTACTATGCGGCGGCCAAGGAGGTGGGCGGAGACTATTATGACTTTGTCGAGGTGGACAAGGACACGCTGGGCATCGTGGTGGCCGACGTGTCCGGCAAGGGCGTTCCCGGCTCCCTGGTCATGACCATGATCCGGACGGCGCTGCGCACTGAAGCGCGCGGCGTCAAAGACGCCGCAGAGGTGCTTTCGCGCGTCAACGATTTCGTGGTCAACGATATGAAGAGGGGCATGTTCGTCACTCTGTTCTACGTCATCATCGATTCCAAGCGGCGCAAACTCAACTATGCCAGTGCCGGCCACAATCCCATGATCCTCTACCGGCCCAGCAAGAACAAAACTTTTTACCTGAATCCCCACGGATTTCCCATCGGCATCTCGCTGCCGGATAAAAATCTTTTCCGCAACACCATTACTTCGGACACGATCTCGCTGGCTGAGGATGATATCCTGCTCATCTACACCGACGGCATCACCGAGGCCATGAACCGCAAACGCGCTCTGTTTGGCGAAGAACGGTTTCTCGACGTCATTCGCCAGCACGGCACTTTGCCGCCGAATGTGTTTGTCAACCGGCTGCATGAGGAGATCCTTTCATTCACCGAAGGCAGCGCGCAAAATGACGACATCACCCTGGTGGCGATCAAGGAAAAGACCACGGCGGAAAAGATCGAGCTGGATCGGGCGAAAAGAGTGTTCAGCCTGATCGAGCAGGGTAAAACCATCAAAGAGGCGTGCGATCTGGTGGGGCTGTCCACTTATGCGTATTATAACAAATACCGGGACAAGTTTGAATTGACCGGCGTCGACAGCTATGAGCTGCTCGGAGAGTCGGATGCGCTGGAGGCCAAGCACCTCAGCATAGAAGAGAAGACGAAAATTTACGACATCATCAGCCGGTTTCCGGAATACGGCGCCAAAAAGATAAGTGAAGAGCTGTTCAGTGAACGCTACGGGTTTCTCCAGATCAGCAGTTCGAAAATCTATGAAGAGCTGGTGCGCGCGCATCTGAATACGCGCGAACTGCGCGAGGCGTTCATCAATCGCGGCGGCCGGCGGCGCCGGATTAAACCGCCGGGCACGCCGCTGCTGACGTTGGACGGCCGCGTGATCATACAGCGAGGCGGGCTGTCCGACATCCAGGAGCCGGCGATCGATGAGCCGGTTTCATCCACGCCCCGGCCTGCCGCCAAACGGCGGCCAACAAAACCCGCCGCAGAACCTGCCGAAAGCGAAACGGCCGCTGTGCCGGCGCCCGCCGTCAAGGCCTCGGCCATTCCACCGCGCCGTGAGGAGAATACTACTTACCAGGGACGGGATATCCTGAGCATTCAAGCCGCGGAGCTTTTCCATCAGGCGCTGGAGGATCTATTCGACAAACACGCAGGCAGCCGGCCGGAGAGCGCCGAAGCCACAGAGGCCGAGGAGATGAGCCTGGAGCTGCCCGACTATGCTCAGTCAGAGGACGAGACGGCAGCGGCGGAGGTTCTTGCCCCCGGTCTGGAGGAGGAAGAACCTGCTGCGTTGCAGGAGATTTCGGCCGCCGCCGTCGCTCTGGAACCGGATGCAGAGGAGCGAAGCCAGGCGGCTGATCTGGATCTGCCGCCGGACCATCGTCTGTATGAAAAAGCGGGCAGCGATGAATTGGACTTTTCCGAGCTGCTGCAATCCGGCGGCGGTATGACGCTGGAGGATGACGACGCGTTGCTTCCGGGGCAGGAGGTGACCGATGCGACGGTTTTATATGAAATCAGCCCTGACTCTGAATCGTCGATCCTGTCGCTGGAGCTCCGTCTCGAGCAGCCCATTGATGAACTGTTAGAGATGGAGGAGGCGCAGCCGCTGGTCAATCCTCAGGGTGAGTTGGATTATGATATTTCGGAACAGATCGTCCGGCAGGAGCTGAAGGAGCGGCTGGATGCCGATCAGTTTTTTGAATTCTTAGAGTCCGTGAGTCAGTGGCATAGCGGCAGCATTGAAAACTCGGACGGCGACAGCAACGGCCAGACGGAAGCAGCTGCGGCGCCAACGGCCGCCGAGGCCATCGAGTTTGACGATCTGCTGGCGCTGCTGCAAAAGCAACAGCAGTCGGATTCGACCGCCGAAATGCTGGCCCCGGATCCGCAAAAATCAAAGGCCAAAGGATCGAACCGCGTGGAGGCGAACGACCCGCGCCTGCAGCATGCGGTGGGCGCCTATGAGGCGGAAAATTATTCAGAGTCGATCCGTTTGTTTGAAGAGTATCTGCGTTCTTTCCCCGAGGATCACCAGGCGCGCATGTTGTTGGGAAACGCCTATTTTCGCTGTCGTAAATTGCGCGAGGCCGCCCGGGTTTACACGGCGGTGATCAGCCAGAACCCAAAGAATCCGGACGCCTATGAAAATTTGGGCGTGGTGCATGCCAACCAGGGCAATTTCCGTCATGCGATAGAAGTGTGGGAGAAATTACTCGAAATAGCGCCGGGCCGCAGCGACATCCGTGCGGGGATTGATCGGGCTAAACGTTTTTTGACCGAAAGCTTGTAAACCGCCGCTAGAGGCAATGTTTTTTATTGACATTTAGGGGATTATCCGCTATATTTTGTTTCGTAGTGCAGGCCATTTCCCATTTGGAGACCGACATGGAAGGCATTCAACTTTCTGTTGAAAAGGCAGGGTATCGTAACAGCATCTCGATTATCAAGGTGGGCGGGTACATCGACACCACCACCTCGTCCGAGTTGGAGCATGCGTTGAATACATTGCTCAAGGCCGGCTCCTACAACATCATCATCGATCTGGGAAACGTGGACTATGTCAGTTCCGCCGGCTGGGGCATTTTTATCAGCGAGATCAAAGGCATTCGGGAAAAGGGCGGCGATTTAAAACTGGTGCGCATGATTCCTGAAGTGTACGAAGTGTTTGAGCTGTTGGAATTTCATTTTATTCTCAAGGCGTTCGAGACGATTGACGAGGCGGTAAAGGATTTTGAGAAAACCCTGGCTGCCAAAGGCTACGAAATCGCCGCACCGGTCACTGAAGGCGAATACAAAAACACACCGGCCGCACCGGCGCCTGATACGGTTCATAAAAAAGCAACGGCGGTCAAACCCGCTGAAACCCTGCAGGACAAGGTGCAAAAGATCATTCGGGACGATCCGGAGGCGGGCACCATCCAGATACTCAAAACGTTGAACTCTTCCACCTATGGGTATGAAAAGCCGGGGTGGTTTTCGTTGCGAAAACTGCTCAAGCAATTGGATCTGGATTCAAAACGGAAGCGGCTGCGCTTCTCAACAAAAGGATAACCGGTTCCTTTGATAAAATACGGGCCATGGTAGATCCCATCAAATTGCCATGGCCCTTTTTTTTTGAATAGAGAAAAAACTCATCATGTTCATCGATCGTGCAGAGATACATATAAAAGCGGGCAACGGCGGTTCTGGCTGCATCGCCTTCCGCAGGGAGAAATATGTTCCCAAAGGTGGGCCGGCCGGCGGCGACGGTGGCCACGGTGGCGACGTGGTGGTGGTGGCTGACGAACATGTGCGCACCCTGCTGGATTTTAGATATAAAAACAAATATAGCGGCCAGAACGGCCGCCACGGACAGGGCGATCTTAAAACCGGCAAAAGCGGGCAAGCCCTCACCCTGCGGCTGCCGGTCGGCACGCTGATTCTGGATAAAGAGACCGAAGAGATTTTAGTGGATCTGACCCGCGCCGGCCAGACGGCGGTGGTGGCCAAAGGCGGCCGCGGCGGCCGGGGTAACGCTCGCTTTACCTCTTCCACGAATCGCACGCCGCGCCAGTATGAAGATGGTCAGGAGGGCGAGGAGAGGACGCTGACGCTGGAGCTCAAGCTGCTGGCGGATGTGGGTTTGGTCGGTCTGCCGAATGCCGGTAAATCGACGTTGTTGTCCTGCATCTCCGCCGCACGGCCCAAGATCGCCGACTATGCCTTCACCACCCTGCAGCCGAACCTCGGCATCGTGCAATATCAAGACGGCCAGTCTTTTGTCGTGGCCGATATCCCCGGACTGATCGAAGGCGCTCATACCGGCCGGGGACTGGGCATCCAATTCCTTCGCCATATCGAACGGACTCGCGTGCTGGCCATTCTCATCGACGCGTCCTCGGAAAATCTGCGAGAGGATTTCAAAGTGCTGATGAATGAGTTGGCCTCCTATAAAAAAGAGCTGCAGAAAAAACCGAAAGTGATCGTGTTCACCAAAAAAGACCTGCTGACCAAACCGTTCCGCGCACCCCGCTTATCCCGCGGAGATCCCCATGTGGTCATCTCTGCCGTGGCTGGCCTTCATTTGGATGAACTGGTGCGGATTTTGTGGGAGAAGCTGCAAACGACATCTTAATCGGGGAAGAGTATGTCACCTGCCGAGCTTCAGGCGCTATTGCAGCTGTGGCACGTTCCCGGGATCGGCTCCTGGCGCATGCGCAAGTTGTTGGCCCGTTTTCA
>CAZKQR010000209.1:0-7624 GCA_964554965.1 uncultured Cytophagia bacterium
GCCGCGATCAACCCTCTCGGCGATGTGGATTATTACCGTTTCTGGGGCGCGGCCAATGACACGGTCGTGATTTGGGGGCAGGAGGAGAATGACTCTGATTTGGGCGGTCGTATGTTCCTGTATAGTGCCGATGGCGCCAACCTGACCACCAACAGCGGCTATCTCAATCCGCCTTATGATCAACGGATCGTTTGGATTCTGCCGCAGAACGGCATCTATTATGTCCGTTATGCCCAATCCACCGACTGGGGCACCTTTCCAAATCGCGAGCTCGTCGAAAGGCTCGAGCAGGAGAACTGGGACAACCTGGGAAAGGATCTAACGACGATTCAGTGGGATTCATCGGGTGAGTATTCCATCGGCGTGCGCAAGCTTGAACCCGGCGGGCCGGTCATTCTGCAGGTCGAAGGTCTGGACTATTATTGGGACTCGGCACGGTTTCGCGGCTATGTTGACACCAAGGGGCTGCCGACTACGGTCAGGTTTGAGTACGGACTGGCGGGAAATTTTGATCAATCGATTGTGCCGGAGGGCGGACCCTTTACCAGCGCCGGCCCGATATGGATCACCTCTCCCATGGTGGACAGCCTCCAGTCCAGCACTTTTTATTATTTACGCATGCAGGCCACAAATGCCCTTGGCACTTCTATTTCCGCGCCGTACCAGTTTACCACCCTGCCGCCATCGGAAGGATGGGAACGGAAAATTTCCGGGTTTAACAGAGAATTCCGCGATCTCCATTTTATCGATGACAACACCGGCGTCATCGTCGGCGACAGCTTGATTATTCGCACGACGGATGGAGGAGACCACTGGTCTTCGGTGTATCCAGGCACTGCTTGGATCAATTTCAGGGGCGTCTACTTTCCCTCCGCCACGGTCGGATATGCTTTCGGCAGTTATGATCACATCGCCAAAACCACAAACGGCGGGGCGACCTGGAGCCTTATTGGAACCGGCAGCGGTCATTATCTGAATAACGGTTTTTTTCTCACCGATCAGCTTGGTTGGGTGATCACCGATGCAGGCGGCATCACCAAGACCATGGATGGCGGCGATACTTGGACCATGCAGAGCAGCGGCACCGGCAGACAGCTGTTCGGCGTTCATTTCGTCAACGCCGATACGGGCATGGCGGTGGGGGATCGCGTCATTCTGCGTACGACCAACGGCGGGGCGAACTGGACGACGGTCCAAACGGACTCGACCGCCCTGTTTCGCAATGTAACGTTCGTCACGCCTCAGCTGGGCATCATCGTAGGCGATAAACCTTGGATCTTACGCACTGCCGACGGCGGCCTCACTTGGTCTATCATCACCCTGAGCACCTGGACCGCGCAGACGATCTGGGATGTCAAATTTTATTCGGAAGAGACCGCTCTCGCCGTCGGTTGGATGGGAACCATCTATCGCAGTGTGGATGGCGGTTTGACCTGGCAATTTCAACAAAGCGGCACGATGAACAATCTGTTCGCTTTGAGCCACGCCGGAGGGCGCACCACGATCGTTGGACGCAATCAGGCGATACTGCGCAGCGTCGACTTTTTATCCCTGCGGGCGCCCAACGGCGGAGAGTCCTGGAGCTCCGGCAGCGTGCAAAACATCGTCTGGTGGTCTGATCTATCCGGTGAATCCACCCTCGAGTACCGCATCGGCCAGAAAGGCGCCTGGACGCCCATTGCGGCCGTCATTCCCACTGCGGGGGAAAGTTATGCCTGGACCCTTCCGGCGATTCAGACCGACAGCTGCAAGGTGCGCATCACCACTCTTCCCAGCGGCGCGTTTGCCGACGAGAGCGACGGCTATTTTGCCATCACGCCGGCCGCGCAGGCGCAGCATACTCTTTATCTCAATCCCGGATGGAATATGATTTCATCGTGGATGTCCCCGGCCGAACCCGCGATGGATTCGGTGATGGCCGACATCGTGACAAGAGCCCATCTTACGATTCTTAAAAACATCGGCGGGATGGTGTATTGGCCTGAGCTGGCCATCAATCTGATCGGAGATTGGAATCCTCTCGAGGGATATCAATGCTATGTCTCGGCGGCGGAATCGCTCAAGGTTGTGGGTCAAAAACAAACACCTGAGCTGACCCCCCTGTCGCTTGCCGCCGGATGGAGAATGGTCGCCTATCTGCGCGATAACCCCCTCAATGCCGAGGTGGCCCTAGCTTCCCTCGGCGGCAATCTGGTCATCGCCAAGAACGGGACCGGAATGGTCTACTGGCCCGAACTGACCATCAACATGATCGGCGATATGCTGCCCGGTCAAGGGTATCAGATCTATCTCAGCGCGGCTTCCACGCTGACCTATCCCGCCAACGGCACAACCCTTCCCAAAAAACGGGTTCTGGCCTTCAGGCCGGCGAGACCTGTGCAGCATTTTCAACCGGCTCACCGCATGACCGGCAGCAATGCCATTCTGCTGGTTAAAGCGCCTCATTTCAGGGAGAACGATGAGATTGCGGTGGTCGGCCCTGGCGGCAAAATCGTCGGCGCCAGTGCGGTGCAGGACGGCCGGGCCTTGATCACCATCTGGGGCGACGATCGCTATACAGAGGCTTTAGAGGGATGCCGCGAGGGAGAGGCGTTGCAGCTGATGTTCTGGTCTGCTGACAGCAGCGTTGAATCCAGTCTGCCCATCGTCTCTCTGCAAAACGTTCTGAATGGAACTGATCTGCCGGCTGAACTATTCTACCGGGAAAACGCAGTCTGGGTGGCTCAAGCAGCGGACCTCATGCAGGCGCCCAGGAAATTTGCCTTGCGGCAGAATTATCCAAATCCTTTTAATCCGACTACCAGCATTCGCTTCGAATTGCCCCAAGAGTGCAACCTGCAGTTGGTGATCTATAACCTTCGCGGTCAGGCGATTCGCACCCTGGTGGAGGGGAAAAAGAAGGCGGGCTATTACGATATCAGTTGGGAAGGTAGGGATCAGTCGGGCGAGCAGGTTGCCAGCGGTGTGTATCTGGTTCGCCTGCAGGCCGGATCGTTTGTCCAAGTGATCAAAATGTCCCTGATCAAATAAGTGTCCACTGAATTTTATTTTGTCCGGTAAGGCGGCCCTAATCAATCGAGCGCGAATCCATGCACAGCAGTAAAATAGCCTTTCTGCCCATCCCTGTTTTCATCCTCTCCTTTGTTCCGTTCATGCCGGGATGTGGTGAGCAGGCGTTTTCGGCCGAGTCCATTCAATCCGGCCGGATCGTCTTAAAATTTAAAGATGATTTGCCGCTGTCTCAGTGGGAGCCGGAGCAGATGCTGAATCGTTTGGGTTCACAGGCACAGGGCCATGGCCTGATCCGGCTTGAAAAGCCGAAACAACAGGTCGCGCTGTCAAACCGTTCTTCGCGAGCGGCGGCGCGCATGAGCCGTGTTTTTCACGGCATTCTTTCCAGCCAAGCCAAGCAAAAGGCCGTTCTGAACTGGCTGCAGCGACAGCCTTCGATCGAATACGCCGAGCCGCTCTATTATCATACCCTCGATGTGGCGCCAAAGGATTCGCTCTTTGTCCAACAGACCCATCTTCCGGTTATCGGGCTGCCGGACGCATGGGACAGCGTGCAGGGAGGACAAGGCTCTGCGGTCATCGCCATCGTGGACGGCGGCACAGAGATCAGCCATCAAGACCTGCACAGCAACCTCTGGGTGAATGTGGATGAGATCGCTGGCAACAACCGGGATGATGACGGCAACGGTTATGTCGATGACCTTCATGGCTGGAATTTCGCCACGGACAGCGGCGATCCTACGGGCTTGACCACGCAGCCTGATTTCGCCAACCATGGAACGCATACGGCCGGGATCGCCGATGCGGTGACCGACAACGTGCACGGCATCGCCGGCGCAGCGTGGAATTGCCGGCTCATGGCGATCAATGCCGCCGACCGCTTTGGCGAGGGCATTGCCTACGGCTATGAGGCCATGCTTTACGCGGCGGAGAATGGCGCGGATATCATCAATTGCAGCTGGGGCCGCGGAGGATCACCTTCCCAGTATGAGCAGGATGTCATCAACTATGTCACGGAACTGGGCACTGTGGTCGTCGCCTCGGCCGGCAATTCAGGTTCTACGACGCTGAATTATCCCGCCTGTTACTCGAATGTCTTCGCCGTTGCCGCGACCAACGATTGGGATGCCAAGACCAGTTTCAGCACCTACGGCGACTGGATCGATGTGAGTGCGCCGGGGTTGCTTATTTTCAGCACCATCAGCCACAACAGCTATGCCCGTTACAGCGGAACCTCCATGTCCGCGCCGCTGGCCGCCGGCGTGATCGCCTTGATTAAAACCCAACACCCAGAGTGGACCGGCCGGCAATGCGCTGAGCAGGTCAGAGCCACCGCCGTGTCCATCGATCAGCTCAATCCCTCTTATGCGGGCATGCTGGGCAAAGGCCGGATTCATGCCGGCCGGGCGGTGACGGAAAATCCGCCCTCCATTCGGCTCAGCGGAGTGGAACTGGTGGGCGATGACGGTGATTCCCAGTTCCGGCCGGGAGAGACGGCGAACATCTATCTGACTTGCACCAATTACCTGGCGCCGTCCGCCGCCGTCTCCCTTTCATTGAGCGAAAATTCACCGTATCTCTCTTTGCTCAACACTCAGGTCACTCTGCCGGGTCTGGGGACGCTTGCATCGGCAACGCAGACGACGCCCTTTCAAGTCAGAATTTCTGAAGACGCTCCGGCCAACCAGGTGGTGTACTGCACCGTGACCATGGCCGCAGGGGATTACAGCGATACAGACCATTTCAACTTTACGATTTCGGCGAATTTTGTGCCGCTCAGCGTCAACCAGATTCATACCTCTGCAACCGCGGCCGGCAGAATCGGCTATGCCTCGCCTGCCGCCGCCTCAGGGGGCTCAGGGTTTACCTATCGATCCGGCAAGAATTTGCTCTATGAAGGGTCCATCATCGCCGGATCCTCTGCTGCGCAAATTTCAAGCTCGGCGCGCAGCATGACCGTTGTGCCTGATCAGGATTTCATTCAGCTCACAGCGGAACCCTTGACCCTGCTTCGGCCCGGCTCTCTCACCGATGAGGAGAGCACTCTGTCGCTAAAGGATGATCACGCAGACGCTCCTATGAATATTGTTGTGCGGCAGCATACTTTTGCGTCAAAAGCAGTCGGCTGCGAGGATTTTATCATTCTCCGCTACCAGATCACCAATGAGGGGGCACAGACGCTGTCCAACTTTCACTTTGGCCTCTTTTTTGACTGGGATGTGGATGAGGATCACTCTGACGCCAACAGGGTGGATTATGATGCCGGCCGCCGTCTTGGCTATGTGTACAACGCCACGGGCGAACCCGGAACCCATGTAGGCTGTGCTCTGCTCTCAGAGGGGGAGGTTTCTTACCGGGCTATTTTAAACGACGAGCTGGCGCCGGGAAATCCCGGCTGGGGCATCTATGACGGATTCAGCGACGCGGAAAAATGGGAGGCCATCAGCAGCGGCACGGCCATTCATCAGGCCGGCAGCGGCGATGTCTCGCAGGTTGTTGCCGCCGGCCCCTATCAAATTCTCAGCCAACAGACGATCACCGTGGATTTTGCCCTGCTGGCAGGGGATAACCTGGCAACTCTTCAGGACCATACGGACAAGGCGAAGGAATTTCGTAATCAAGTATTGCCGACTGCAGCCGATTCTGCCGTGCTGCACCTTAAAACCGGCTGGAATCTGGTCTCGAGCTGGATCGCTCCCAAGGACAGCCTGCTGGAAAATCTTTTAGCGCCACTCGCCGGAAAAATGCTCCTGTTTAAGGATGGTTATGGCAACAGCTATTGGCCGGATTATCAGATCGATCTGCTCCATTACTGGGATTGGCGAAAAGGGTACTGGGTCTATCTGAATACCGCCGGCGATTTGATTTTTCGAGGACAAATGGTGAGCGGAGAAAAAGCAGCCCTCGATCTGCACCAGGGATGGAATCTGGTCTCCTGTTTGAATAAATCCCCTGTGGCGATAGATCAAGTTCTTAGCAGCATCGCGCAGGCGGTTATCATCGTAAAGGATGGCGCCGGCCGTGTTTACTGGCCTGAGCAATCTATCAACACCATCGGCGACATGAAACCCGGGTCCGGTTATTTTCTTTATATGGCGACCGCCGCGACCCTGGAGTGGCCGCAGGACGGCTCCTGAGTTAGGGAAGACGGGGCTCTGGCTTTAATTGAATGGCCGGTATGCCGCCACAGAATTCGGATTATGTTTAAAATTGGACCAAAGCGACCATTGCTCTTTTTATTAAAAAGGAGAGAACCATGAAACTCTACGGATTGAAAGCGCTGGTGCTGTTTGTGCTGGTCTTTCAGGTTATGGCGTTCGCACAAACTACCGGGCATTTCAACTGGACCGTCACAGACAACAACATGACGATTGCCATGACCACCAGCACAACCAAAACGCTGGGCGGCGCCCCTCTGCAGAACGGTGATCAGATCGGCTTTTTTAACGGCAGCGGCGTCTGCGTCGGCGGACTGGTGTGGAACGGCGCCAATACAGCCGGACCTGCCATGGGAGTCGATGATTTTGGCAATCCTGGCATGACGGCTGGTGAAGTCGTTCAGTACCGGCTCTATCGTCCCAGTCTGAACAGAGAGTTTACATCGGTCAGCGTCTCCTATTTAAGCGGCACCGGAGCGTATGCGCCTGGCGTGACGCGTGTTTTGACCGTGTTCAACGCCTCTGCCTACACTCTGACCATGGCCGTCAGCCCCAGTGGCAGCGGAACGACCACACCCGCCGTCGGGTCTTACCTGTACAATCCCAACCAAGTCGTTAATGTGACCGCAGCAGCGAGCGGCGGCAACTCTTTTCTTAATTGGACCGGTGATGTGGCTGATGTGAATGATCCCACCACCACCGTCACGTTGAACAGCGACAAGACGGTAACCGCTAATTTTGGCACACCGCAATACACTCTGACCATGGCGGTGAGTCCGGGCGGCAGCGGTACAACGACGCCGTCCGTTGGCGCCCATTCCTATGATCCCTCCACAACGGTTGACATTGCCGCCACCGCAGCGGCGGGCTATCATTTTGTCAACTGGACGGTAAACGGCGGCGCGGGTGTTGCCAATCCGACCAACGCCTCGACCACGGTGTCCGTGGATCAGAACAAGACGGTGACCGCGAATTTTGCGCAAAACACCTATGCGCTGACGATCAACACCGTGGGTTCCGGCAGCGTGGCCAAAGCTCCGGACCAGACCACCTATGCGCACGGCACTCTAGTGACGTTGACCGCAACACCGGCAGGGGGGTGGACCTTTAGCGGCTGGAGCGGCGCACTGACCGGCTCGACGAATCCGACCACCATCACCATGGATGCGGCCAAAACCGTGACGGCCACATTCGTTGAAATACCCAATTACACATTGACCATGGCGGTGAGTCCGGGCGGCAGCGGAACGACGACGCCGGCCATTGGTGGACACAGCTATGCGTCCGGGACATCGGTTCCGATCACCGCCACCGCATCGGCGGGCTATCATTTTGTCAACTGGACGGTGAGCGGCGGCGCGAGTGTTGCCAATCCGACCAACGCCACGACCACGGTGAGCGTGGATCAGAACAAGACGGTGACCGCGAATTTTGCGCAAAACACCTATGCGCTG
>CAZKQR010000210.1:0-7593 GCA_964554965.1 uncultured Cytophagia bacterium
GCATCGCCTCCTTGAGCACCCGGAGGTCGTTCAGCGATTTGTCGATGGTGATCTCGAGATCGTTGAGGTCGATGGGCTTGATGATAAAATCAAAGGCGCCGCGATTCATCGCGGTGCGGATATTCTCAATGTCTCCGTAAGCGGAGACGATGACCGAGCGCAGCAGGGGCTTTTCCTGTTCCTTGATGTGGGTCAACAGGGTTAAGCCGTCCATCTCCGGCATGTTGATGTCGGTCAGGACCAGATCGATCGCATCATCCTCCGCCAGCCGCTCGAGGGCTTGAACCCCGTTCGCAGCGAATTTGAAGGCAAACACCTCTTCACGAATCTGCTTGCGGAACTTTTGCAGGATGAGCTGTTCCAGATCCGGTTCATCATCCACAACCAGAATTTTTGCGGGCATAGATCTCTCCTGAAAACACGGCATTATTTGGGCAATCGGATAATGAACTCGGCGAAGGCACCTTCTTTGGTTTCGAAGGTCAATTGACCCCCGTGCTGCTGGACGATGATATCATAGCTGATCGAGAGACCCAGGCCGGTCCCCTTGCCGGTCGGCTTGGTAGTGAAAAACGGAGTGAAGAGTTTTTCACGGATCGCCGCCGGGATGCCGTTGCCGTTGTCGCGAATGCGGATTTCAACCGCCTTCTCCAGGTTGCGTGTGCTCACAGAGAGGAGCGGGGCGAAATCCCCGTTCTGTTCCAGCTTTTTGCGATGCACTTCATAACAGCCATTGCTGATGAGGTTGAGAAAGACCCGGCTGACATCCTGGGGCACAACCTCCATTTTGCCGATGGCGGGGTCGAAATCGGTCTCGATCTTGATGTTGAAACTGCTGTCCTGGGCGCGCATGCCGTGGTAGGCCAGATTGATGTCTTCTGCCAGCATGGCGTTGATATCGGTCAGCTGCCGTTCTCCTGCTTTGCCGCGCGAATGCTGCAGCATGCTCTTGACGATATTGTCCGCACGCCTGCCGTGTTCCATGATCTTGGCGGCGTTCTGCTGCAGGGTGTCCAGGATCTCCACGGTCTCTGTTTTTTTCGCCGGCTCCATCCGATCCAGCTGTCCGGTCAACGTTTCCCGCAGCTCAGCCACCAGTTCCCCGATCAGCTCGGCAAAATTATTGACGAAATTGAGGGGATTCTTGATCTCATGGGCAATACCGGCGGTGAGGGCGCCAAGGGCGGCCAGCTTGGATTGGGTGACCAGTTTTTCCTGGGCGGTGGCAATCTCGGCGGTGCGCTCCAGCACAACTTTTTCCAGCACGCGGCTGCGTTCCTGCAGCTGCCGGGTGCGGACGCGTACCAGTCCGAGGATCAGTGCCACAGCGCTGAGAATGTAAAAGCACCATGCCCACTTCGTCCCGTAGAACGGCGGCTTGATGGTAAAAGCGTAAAGGTCCTCGCTGCTCTCGTGCTGAAAAATATTACGCGCCTGGACGCGAAAGCGGTACTTGCCGGCCGGGAGATTGGTATAGTTGCGCCGGGTGTCCGTGGCCCAGGGCGACCAGCCCTCATCAAACCCTTCCAGCCGGGAGCGGAACTCGTTTGCGCGTGGATTCAGGTAGGAGGAGGCGGAAAAATCGAAACGTATTGAGTTGAAGCGAAAAGGAAAGCTCCGTCCTGCCGGGTCGGCGAGATGGCTGCCCGGTATTGCCGCGCCGTGGTAGACGACCGAGTCTCCGGCCAGGGCCACGCAGCGGATGAGCGCGGGAAAGTCGGCCTGCTCAACCTGGCGTTGGTCTGGGGCAAAGCGGATGACGTTGTTGGCCGTGCCGAACCAGATGACGCCATCCTTTTCCGGGTAGATCGTATTGATCACTTCTTTGGCAAAACGGGCCAACTGGTCCTTTTCCAGCCGATAGCCGCCGTCCGGCCGCTTGATGTATACCGCTGATTCCCTGCCCAGATTGACCCACAGGTTGCCCTTCCTGTCCTCTATGATGATCCCTTCAGCGGGATTACGGCCCAAATGCACGGCATCAAAAAAGGGATCGTGAGAAAAGAGTTGCCGCGCCGGATCAAACGCATAGGTGCCTTTTTCCGTACAAAAGGTCAGCCTGTCTGCAAGCTTAAAACCGATCACTCCGCCGGCCGGCAGGCCGTGCTCCTGGCCAAATTTATCAATGATGGGGTGCAGCAGATCATTGGCGTTAAAAGTCAGGCGGATAATGCCGGCATCCATTGTTCCGAGCCAGATCACACCAGGCGCCTCTTCGGCGACAAGCCGGATATACTCGTGCACGCCATCAATGCGGCCGATACGGCTGAGACGGGCGGGATCGCGGGCGCTATATTGCAGCAGATCAACTCCTGCACTGGTCCCGGCAATAATAGTGTGACGGGCGAGACTCAGGTCGCTCATGATCAGCACCGGCCGGGACACTTCCAGGTTCGGCAGGGATGGCGCCGCCGTTTTACCTTTGATACGAAAAACGCCCTGATTGACGGTGACAAATAATTCATTATTTATTTCATGGAAATAAAAGGATTGAGCATTACCCTCAATTCCGCCGACCAGTTTAAAATTGCCGTCCGTCTCATCCAGATAATAGACCCCGTCGTTGGCAGCATTATACAGGATCCCCTGGTGCCGGCGAAGCTCGGAAGGGCCGGTGCCGCCGGGGATGTGAAACTCTGATAAGGGTGAATTATATTCGAGTATGGCTACACCGCCGTCCATGCCGACCCATAGATTGCGTTGCTTATCCACAAAGAGGCAGGACATGGTATTCGAAAGTAAACCCGCATCCTGGTTAATGTGGTGTTTAATCCTGCCATCCGTATCGATGATAACCAGACCGTTCGCCATGGTCCCCAGAGCAAAACAGCTGTCCGGCGTGATGATACCGGTGTAGAGGGTCCCCTCCTTCAGCAAGGCGTCTGCAGCGGTCGGGAAAGGCTGAAATCTGTTTCCATCCCAGAGAAATAATCCCCGTATAAAGGTCCCGATCAGATAGCTGCCGGGTTTGCCCGGGTAGGGCAGGAAGACCTGGATGCGGTCATTGGCAAATTGTTCTCCTCCCGGCAGCAAAACGAGTGAATCGTTCACCATTTTCATCAGACCCGCGTCATACTGCTGGACGTAGAGCGTTTCATCGATCCAGAATGTGTAGCCAAACGTATGCTGCGGCCTCCAGACATCGACCTGCCATTTTCCGGCTTTGCTGCTGGAATCTTCCGGATGAAAGCGAAACAGTCTTTCATGGGTCTGGAAATAGATACCCGCCGGTGTCGCAAGCACCGACCAGACATAGTTGAACTGCCGGTCCTCAGGATTTATGAACTCCATCAAAGAACGATACTGCATCTGACCGTGTTGGTCGGGTTCGAGGTAGCCCAGCATGCCGGAGGAGCCCACATAAATTCTGCCGTTTTCATCCTTGGCGAGCGATTTTGCGAAAGAGTTGTTGGGATTAATGATGGTTCGCCAATTGGATCCATCGAACTCTTGCACACCATAGCCATCGCCGATGTACATGATGCCCCGGTCATCCTGTAGCAGGGACCAATTCTGGGTGTGCCCCCCATACTCCTTGCTCGGGTAGACGGTCATGAAGGGTTTGCCGGTTTCGGCCGCGTTGACAGCCGTGAAGAGCAGCAGAATGAGCAGAAAGCGGTTGTTAGTCATTTGCGGTCTCTCCGAAGAGTTCGCGTCTCAACCGGGTAAAATCGAGCGGCTTGGTATAATAGTTATCGGCGCCGAATTCCATGGCATCCTGATAGTACTGATTGCTGTAAGCGGTGATCATGGAGACCTTGATCGCGGGAAAGCGCTTTTTAACCGTTTTTAAAAGCTCCAGGCCGTTCATGCCGGGCATATTGATGTCCGAAAAGATCATCATGACCTCGGGCGGCTGGTTCATGGCCTGCAGCTGCTGCAGCGCATCATCCCCGGAAAAGGCAAAGGTGAAGGCGATCCGTTGCTGCTGGATTTCCCGGCGAAAGTGTTGCCTGAACAGCAGTTCTACATCCGTTTCATCATCAACGACCATCGCTTTCATGAGCATCATCCTCATCTGGTGTGTGCCCATCATCATGGTTACAGCAAGCTCGCAATCCTGGAAAAAAATAGACAACTGGAACACAAAAAACAAGCTAAATGAAGATGATAACACTCTTTCTTCCGCGGCCGTATAAAAGGCGGGATGGCCGACAAGCCGGCCCTGCCGATTGATTTGTATAACTTTTTGTTTTTATTAGATTTTTTCTCCAGGCAGTACCCGGCTCTCTGGGAATACCATGCAGGCAACGGCCGCACTGGACGGAAAGGCCGATAGTGTTCTATGAATGTCCTGGCAGGCGTTCTCACCTTTAAAACAAAACGTTCCCTCATAATTATAGCTTGATTTCAATTTCATTATGGACTATTTTACATGCGCGTAGAGAGGGAGGAAGCGGCTGGATGGCCTTTCCTTCGTATGAAACGCTGTGAAAGATTGGTCCCATAAACACTTTCGGCCTCTCCACACTTATTGCCAATAAGAATGGATGAGCAAGATGAGGACCCCCGGCGAAAAACCTTCGATCGCAAAAGGATGGATCAGCGGATTCATCGAGTCCTTCAGGCTTTCGGCGGAAGATAAAGAGATCACCCGAACGGTTATCGGCATGGAGAACATCCGCCGGGTGTTTTACCTTTCGCTCATAGCCATTCCGACCAGTGCCTGCTATTTTATCATCTTCATGCTCAAAGCGGAAAGCGAGACCGGAGTCATTCGTCAATGGCGGCAGGCGATTTGGATTTGTCACGCCGTTATTTTGGTCGGCTTTTCCATCATCGGCGTCCTTATTTATTTTTACGCATTCAAACCGGCGAAAAACAGCCGGCTGGCCCTGGTTTGCGTTCACACAACGGCAATGATTCTGCTGCTGGAAGGTGCGGCACTTGCCGCCGCCGATCAGCTGGTTACCAGCAACATCACACCCTATCTGATCACCTGTCTCATCACCGCTCTGGTGCTGTTAACGCCGCCGGTATTTTCCGTGCTTTACTACATCTCTTCATTTTTAGTTTTCTATTTTGCCGTCTCCCTGACCCAGCCCAATACGGCTATATTGATCTCCAATCAAGTCAATGGATTGACCATTGCCGCGCTCGGCCTTTGCCTCTCGATCATTTTGTGGCGGGGATATCTCATCCGGATCAAGCAAAGCAGAGTGATCGAAAAACAGAACAGCGAGTTAAAAGCGGCTTTCGACAAAGTTCATTCACAAAAAGAGGATGTGGAGCAGCTCAGCCGGATCGGCCGGGACATCACATCCTCTTTGTCCATTGAAAATATCATTCAGACCATCTATGAAAATGTCAACCGTTTGATGGATGCACCTGTTTTCACCATCGGCTTGCATCATTCTGAAAAAGGGACGCTTGAATTCCCTTCCATCATCGAAGGAAACCGGTTGCTGCCGCCCTTTTCCATATCCCTGGCGGAGCAGAACCATCCGGCTGTTCGCTGTTTCAATCAGCATCAGGAGGTGGTCATCAATGATTGCGATGACGGGGGTGGAGAATGTACCGGGCTTCTTTCGACCTCCTTGAGCAGAAAGTCTCCGCGGTCGCTTCTCTATCTGCCGTTATGGAACAAAGATAAAGCCATGGGGGTTATTTCTGCGCAGAGCTATAACAAAAACGCCTACAGTGATTACCATGTCAATGTGCTGCGAAACCTGGCCGCTTTCAGCGCCATCGCCCTGGAAAACGCCGATGCCTATCGCCGGCTTGCGGCGTTGCTGGAGGAACTCAAGGCCACGCAGGACAAACTGGTCACCCAGTCCAAGCTGGCCGCCCTGGGCGCTCTCACCGCCGGCATTGCCCACGAAATAAAAAATCCCCTGAATTTCATCAACAATTTTGCCGAGCTCTCCACCGAGCTGGTCGAAGAGCTTCGCCAGGCATTGGCCCGCACGCGACCTCCCCATGAGCCGCAGACCGCGGCCGAACTGGAGGATCTGCTCACCACCCTTCGGCAGAACGCTGAAAAAATCAGGGAGCACGGCAAGCGGGCGGATAACATCGTCCGCAGCATGTTGCAGCACTCCCGCGGCCGATCAGGCGAACGCCAGGCGGTTGACCTGAATGCCCTGCTGGCGGAGGACGTTAACCTCACCTATCATGGCATGCGCGCTCAGGACAGCCGTTTCAACATCAAGATCGAAACCAGCTTTGATCCGGGCGCCGGCAGCCTGGAGGTTGTGCCGCAGGACATCAGTCGCGTTTTTCTCAACATTCTGGCCAATGCCTGCTATGAGGCGAATCGCAAAAAAAGTAAAAAGGATTCTCAGTTTGTTCCGCGGCTGACAGTCGGCAGCCGGAGGGTGAAGGGCGGCGTGGAGGTACGTGTTCGCGACAACGGCGACGGCGTTCCGGAGGCGATCCGCGACAAGCTGTTCCTGCCGTTTTTTACCACCAAGCCCACGGGCCAGGGCACGGGTCTGGGATTGTCGATCAGCTACGATATTGTGGTGCATGAACACAAGGGGGCGCTCTCGTTTGAAACGGTGGAGGGGGAGTATACCGAGTTCGTCATTTTTCTTCCCGAAACACAGTAAAGACCTGTTTGTCAAATGGACCCACTCTGTTGTTTGCCTTTATACACAGCTGATTGCTCCTCCTCGCCATTTCACCATACCCGTCTTGATCACTCATATAATAGGCTCCCTGGTTTTCAAAAGAGCACAAAAAAAGGCCGGTAGTACAAACCGGCCTTTTCTCCCACCCCTTTTTTTGCATCTGCGCAGTACGCAGGATAGCGGCTATGGACACGCCGATATCCTGATAAAAATGAGTCGACAACGCTGCGGGGTATAGGTTCGCAGAATGAACACAGCTGGACGCCCGCTTACTCGTTTGCCGGCAGCAGCTCCTGTGTTTTGATTTTTGCCGGCATAAAGATGCCGATCACGCCTTTCACGCCCACGGTCATGACGATGTTGATGAAGAAGGCGAGGAACGCCAGCAGCAGGAGCAGTCCCGAAAGTGCGGCCAGAATCATATAGACGTTAAACTCGCCATGTGCGTACAACGTTCTTCTCAGCATGCCATGCAACCCCGCCATGCCCATAAAGGCGCCCATGCCGATGCCGCCCAGCAGATGCGCCCAAAAGTGGAAATCAGCCAGCTTTTGGCTGTAGAGCTGAGCGCCGTTGGTCAGCACCGGCAGCAGCATATAGATCGCCGAGTACAGAGTCATCGCCAGACCCACCAGCACGGCGACATGGACGTGGGGTCCGACCACCCACTGGGTGTTGTGCAGGATGCGGTTCAGGCCCAAATCAGCCTGCATGATGCCGGCCGGTACGGCCAGGGCGAAACCGAGCAGGCCGCCGAGCAAAAACTTGAGCGGATTGGTCATTTTGAGCGGACGCGCGCTCCACAGGGTGATCAGGGTGATGGCAAAGGCCAACCCCTGGGTGATCAGCTCAAAGGCGGTGACCATCTCGCCGGAGAGGATTTTGAGGATGCCCGGCTGCGCCTGGTCCGACATCAGATGATGCGACCACACGGTCCAGGATACCACCATCTCGACGAACAGCGCGGCGCGGGCGATGTTCTCCATGAACAGCTTTTTGCCGGTGATCATGGTGGCCAGCA
>CAZKQR010000211.1:0-7583 GCA_964554965.1 uncultured Cytophagia bacterium
CTGAAAATCTGTGACGCAGATGTGACAAAATTCTGGGAAAATCAGTCAAAATGGGGAAAACTGGGAAAAGAGGATCGCGAGGAACGCCGTCAGTGACAGGCGTGTAACCTGCTGTTTAGTAGAGAGAAAAGCCCCTAACTCTATTCGAATTAGGGGCCTTTACAGTGGCGCCTCGCAGAATCGAACTGCGGACACACGGATTTTCAGTCCGTTGCTCTACCGTCTGAGCTAAAGCGCCGACCTTGAAAACATAATTTACAATTTTTTGCCTAAAAGTCAAGGGAAAATAAAGCGGCTGCGCCAGGGAATTCCCCGACCAAGCGCATACTTTTTGTTTATTAACAACTTGTGCTTGCGGCGTCAAGGTTCAGCCTTGCCGGCGAACCCACAGACTAAGCTTCCTTCTCCCGCTTGCGCAGGGGCTGCCAGTCGATGAACCGCGAAAAGACATGCGGCAGCAGCAGGCGGTCGGTCACCAAATAGGCGACCATGAGATAAAAAGCTCCAATGATCAGATCGATGATATAGTGCTGATTCAGGTACACGGCGGAGAACCACACGCCGAGCGGATAAACGGCCAGCAGCCCGGGATACCTGCGGAACTTTTTATAAGTGAAAAAAGCCACGGCAATGGGGTAGGCGCCGTGCAGCGACGGAATGGCGGCAAAATGGTTGGGGTTGAATCCGCCCCACAGCGTCTGAAAAAAATGCAGGCCGATCATCCGGTCCACATCCAGCAGCGTGCCGGCGCCCAGGCCCCAGTGCGCGATCTGTTCCGGCTGCGCGAATCCAAAGCTGTAAACATACCACGGCGGCGCCGCGGGATAGAGCATAAACGTCGCCAGGGCGGAGAAATTGAGCAGCGTGATGGTCCAGACAAAGCGATAGAACATTTTGCGGTCGTCCATAGTGTGCCAGAAAACCCAGCCCAGAAGCAGAGGCAGGCCGAAATGCATGGTGTAGAACAGGCCGC
Source organism: uncultured Cytophagia bacterium (assembly GCA_964554965.1). Taxonomy (GTDB): domain Bacteria; phylum Zhuqueibacterota; class Zhuqueibacteria; order Residuimicrobiales; family Residuimicrobiaceae; genus Anaerohabitans. The sequence continues at coordinate 974 of CAZKQR010000211.1, forward strand.
CGGAGGCGTCGAGCAAACCTTTCACCCAGCTGCCGCGCAGAAGGATCTGCCAGTTCTGCGCGAAAAAATTGGGCAGCTGACCGCCGAAGAAACGGCCGAACAGGGCCATCTCGGTTTCATAGGGCCAGAGGATGTTGATGGCCCCGCGCAGGTTGTCGGCCACTCCGCGCATCATGTCATAACAGATCCAGAACAGGATCCACGGCGTCCAGTCGACGACAAAGTGTTTCACCCGGCCGCGGCCCAGAGAGAGCGCCAGCAGCAGCAGAGCGATGAACACATGGTCCGGGCGCACGCGAATAAACTGGTTGACGAGAACCAGATAGAAGATGACGCCGATCAATACATAGCCGCGCCACTGCTGCGAACGCAGGCGCTGCAAGAGCTGCTGCCAACGGGAGGGTTGGTCGGGATTGGTCATGACGAGGATTCCTGCTTCTCTTGATTGGTTAAAAGAATACGACAGGGCGTTACTCTTCTGGGTTCATTGTCCGGAACGAACCGCTTGACGCAAAACCATATGGCCCCGCAACGACAAACCCGCTAGAACCGCCATTCCAGCAGCGCCTGCAGCAGACGCTTGCGATAATAGAGATCCGCCCACGGCGATTCGTTCTGATACCAGGCGATGCGCCCCACCAACGCGAGCCGTTTATACAGATTGCGGGAAACGTCCACAGCGATGAGGTTGTTCTCCTCCTGCTCGGTGTCCAACTGCACGGGCAGAAAAGGCCGCAGGGCATTGGGATAGTTTTTCTTCTGCCAGGAGAAATAACCGCGGAAGAACCACTGCCGCCATCCCTGAACAAACAGTGCGGTCAGCACATGGCGCCGATAATCGTAGCCATAGCTGTTGGAATGGTTGTTCTCAAACTTGTATTGACAGGTTATCAACAAGCTGCGCCACACCCATTCGCTGTGCAGGCCCGCGGCCATCAGTCCGTCCTCCTGCCGGTCAGGCTGGAGAAAAAGATAAGAGCCGTTCGGTGCATAGGCATAGGATGCGCGCTGAAAAACGTTCCGCTGCCAGGCGATCAACGGCGACAATGTCCACCCAGAGGTGATCCGGCGATACAGCTGCAGGGTAAAGCCGGGACCGGCATAGTCAAAGTAATCCGAATTTGCATAATCCAGCGCCTCCTGACGAATACCGAGCTCGAGCCAGGTGGCTGCGTCCATTCGATAGCGTAGAAAGGGCTGCAGGAATCCACAGATGAGGTCCTGCTCGGATTCGAGGAAAAACTTGAACCTGCTCCACAGCTGCACGCCCAGCTCTACCCTGGCGCTCAGGGGCCGGGAGAAGGCGACGCTGATCTCGTGCGTCAATTTGTTCTCGTTGGAATAATCCGGATAGACCTGCGCGCCGGCTCGATAGGAAAACGACAGACTGCGGCGGCGGATCTGAAGGTCGTACAACAGCCGCAAGTTCTTCGCCTGAACCGCACGCTCCACGGACTCGGCGACGTTGGAATCCTGCTCGTAGCCCAGCTGAACGCGATGTGCCATGCGCCAATTTGCCTGAGCGCAGAGTGGGCCGGAGACCGCGCACAAAAGCAGCCACGAAAGGGTCACTGACTTGCACTGGTTCATCATCGGGGCTGCTTGATTAGGGTGGAACGCAGCTGCTGCGCCTGCTGGTCGAACGTGTGCGCCAGGACCGCCAGGCTGTCGGCCTGCCGCTTCAATCTTTGCTCCTCCCCTTCCAGCAGCTCCTGGTAGCCATCCAGGCTGTACGCCGGCAAGTTGCGAAAATCATAATTGAGGAGCAGTTCAGCAGGCGGCTGCAGACTAAAGGCGGTGGATGGGTAATAGCCTGCTTTGTTGCCCGCCATGGTTTCCATGTCTCGGCCAGGCGCCACCACATCAACCGTAGAGCCGGCGCGCGCGGTCTCATCCCGTGAGTCAAACACGCGCATATCGCTGACCATATCGGCCATGCGGCTGCGCAGAGCGATCTCTTTCTGTACCTGGCGGACGCGGTCGCCGACCCGGGCGGCCTGACTGCGCAACTGGTCCGACCGGTCGCGCAGATAATCGGCTTTGCGTTCAATGTCCTCCGGCAGATCGTCGCTCTCCACCAGAAGCGAAGAAGGCACAGGATTCGTCTCCGGCGCAGCCAGGTTCTGCAGGCTGAGACGCTTTGCCTGCCACAGGGCCATTTGCTCCAGCAAACGCTTCTTTTCTCCGGGCGATATCCCCTTCGGTTTTTTCAATTCCAGACTGATGGAATCCATGGAGGCGGTGTAGAGGCTGTCCAGGCGGCGGCTGAGAACGTCCTGCAGCCGCCTGGCCTCCTTGCGGCCGGCCGTAGTTTGCTCCAGACGGTCCGAGATCTGTTGCGCGTCTGCCAACCAGGCCGTCAAACGGCGGCGTTCGAAAAAAGTCAATGGGGATTGCGCTTTAAGCGGCGTGATCAGCCGGCTGAGCGAATCGGATTGCGCCTGCAATCGTTGCCACGCTGACTCGATCTCTTGACGGCGCCGCTGTTGCTGCGCAAGCGTCTGTTCCATGCGATCGATGATTAACGATTGCGCCTGCACCGTGACGCCGCAGCACAGTATTAGAGGCAGCGATATTTTCAACCAAAAGGTCATTTACGACAGTCCATATTTTTCCATCTTGTAATAGAGCGTGCTGGTCTTGATGCCGAGCAGCCGCGCGGCTTCGGTCTTTACGCCGTTTGCCCGGCGCAACGCTTTTTCGATCTCTTGTCTCTCCACCCGGGAGAGGAGGTCGTCCAACGGCGCTTTCGAGTCTGCCCGGTCAAAGGAGGCCGGCACCGGCAGGTCGCCGGCTGTGATGGAATCGGTCTCAGCCATCACCGCCGCGCGTTCGAGCACATTTTCCAGTTCGCGCACATTGCCCGGCCAGGCATGGTCGCACAGCGCGGCCAAAGCGCTGTCCTCCAATTTCAAATCCGGCCGGCCCAGCTGACGGCCGATGCGTCGAAGAAAATGGGCGCTGAGCAGAGGGATGTCTTCGCGGCGATCACGCAGCGGCGGCAGAAAAATGGGGATGATGTGCAGACGGTAATACAGATCTTCACGAAACCGTCCCTGTTGCACCAGTTTTTCCAGATCACGATGGGTGGCGGCGATGACGCGGACGTTCACGATCACCGTCTCCTCACCGCCCACCCGTTCAAACTCGCGCTCCTGCAGCACGCGCAGCAATTTGATCTGCGTGGAGGCGGAGATGTCGCCGATCTCGTCGAGAAAGATGGAGCCGCTGTGCGCCAGCTCAAAGCGGCCGCGTTTCCGTTTCAGTGCGCCGGTGAATGCGCCCTTTTCATGGCCGAACAGCTCGGACTCCAGCACCCCTTCCGCCAGCGCGCCGCAGTGCACGCGGATGAACGCATGCGCCCTGCGGTCTGATGCCGCGTGAATGGCGCGCGCCACCACCTCCTTGCCGACGCCGCTTTCGCCGTAGAGGATGACGGAGGAATCGGTGCGCGCCACCTTGTCGAGGGTGCGATAGAGCTCGCGCATGCAATCGCTTTCGCCGATGATTTCCGCAAACGGATGGTTGGGATCCATCTCCTGCGCCGGACGGCCGGCCGCATCCGCCGGCTGTTCCATTTGCCGGTCGCCGAGGATCTTTTGCACCATCTTTTGAATGCGCAGGCGAAACTCTTCCTGAGAAAAAGGCTTGGTGATGAAATCCGCAGCGCCGTAATGCATGGCCTGCACCGCCAGATCGATGGTGCCATAGGCGGTGATGACCAGCACTTCGGTGGCCGGACACCGCGCTTTGATCTCCTGCAGCACCTGCAGGCCGTTCATGCCGGGCAAACGGTAATCGGTCACCACCAGATCGAAGGGCCGCTCCGCCAGCGCGGCCAGAGCGGATTCGCCGTCCGCAGCCTGAACGACGCGGATCGGCAATCTGGCGAGGATCTGCGCCATGGCTTCGCGCATGGTCTCGTTGTCATCGACGATCAGGGCTTGCATTGGGGTCATGCTCTCATTCCTTTTTACCCGCTGCCGGCAACGTCAGTTCAAAGCGCGAGCCTCCGGCGTTGCTGTCCAGCAGACGGACCGAGCCGTTGTTGGCGCCGGCGAGGCTTTTTACCATCACCAGTCCCAGCCCCAACCCTTTTTCCCTGTTGCTGAAAAAAGGTTGGAAAATTTTTTCCCACTGTTCCTTCGGAATACCGCGGCCGTTGTCCGACACCTCGAGGGTGCAGACGCCCGCCTCCTGGGCGATGCGCAGCTCGACTCGGCCGTCCGGGCGGTCGATGGATTGCACCGCGTTGAGCAGCAGATTGATCAGAATCTGGCGCAGGTGCTGCGGGTCCGCCCACACCCGGCCGTCGCCGATGCGAACCATCCGCACCTGTTTGGCGTTGATCTCATTCTGCAGCAGATCGACGGCCTCCTGCCAGCCATCGGATACACGGCAGGATTGCGGCCGGCTGGTGATGGGCCGCGCATAATCTAAAAAATTCTGCACCAGGGTCTGCAGGTTGCGGCTCTCTTTCAAAATCCGGCCTGCGCGTTGGCGCGACTCTGAATCCGCTGCTTCGTCGCGGATCAGGCCGGCGAACAGTTCGATGCCGCCGATAGGATTGCGCAGCTCGTGGGCTACGCCGGCCATCATGGCTTTCTGCTGCTCCACCCGCTGCAGATTGTTCTTGCGCATCTCCTCCATGGTGCGGGCCAAAAAGGAAATCTCATCCTCGCCGGAAACCGCAATGGATTCCCGCCACTCGCCGCGGCTCAGCCTCTCAGCCGACCGCCGCAGCTGTTGCAGCGGCTGTGTCAATCGCTGCGAAGTGAACCACGACAGGCCGATGGCCAACAGCAACGAGAGGGCGCCGATCTGCAGCAGCGTGGTCTGCATCTCGCGCACCCGGTTCAGCGAAGCGGCGCTGCCCTCCACCGCCACCACGCCGATGACCGCGCCGTCCGCCCGCAGCGGCGCATAGGCGGATTTGTACAACAAACCATCGTGGCCGGTGAACAGCGGCGACTGGCTGTTGTGATTCCCCAGCGTGGCAGCAATCTCGGGCCGATCGAATTCAAAACGGGCATAGGGCTCGGCGATCGCCGCGCGATTTTGGCTGTCCAGCCAGATGCGGCCTGAAGGGTCGATCAGAACGACCCGGCTCAGCTGTCCGGCCTGCGCCAGGCCGGCGAGATGGGATTGCATCCGCTTATGAACGCGGCCGCCCTCGTCGCCCGGACTCAGCAGGCTGATCAGCGCCCCATCGGTCTGGCCGGCGATCACCGCCGCCAGAGACTCGAGCCGGCTGCCCAGTTCTTTTTCCAGGGTGGTGCGCAACTTGTACTGCAGATAAAGCCCGGAGATCAGCAGCACCAAAAGTATCTGCAGGATGAAAAGCCACAGAAGCCGTTTACGGATCATCTGGCTGACCGAATTAATCGAGAATTTTTTCCGGGGTGAGTTTATCGAGGATGATGCTCAACACACCCCCTGTCCCCCTCTCAAGAGGGGGAACTGCACTCGCTTTTTCATACAACGTGTAGAACTTTTGCTTCCCCCTGTCCTCTCTCTCAAGAGGGGGAACTGCACTCGCTTTTTCATACAACGTGCCGAACTTTTACCGCCCCCTGTCAAAAAGGGGGAGCAGACGTGCTGCATTCTATAAAACCTCTACGGCTACACGAGAGGGCGCCGCCGGATATGGTACACAACAAATAACATACCACAGTTGGGCCCCCTTTTCCGCTTTGCGGCCGGTCGGCCCGGCTGAAAAAACAAAGACTCTTTCAACTTTTCGATATCAGGCCTCAGTTTTTTGACGCAGCATCTGCTCATAAAGCCGCTCGTACTGCGGCACGATCTGATGCATATCGAATTGGCTCACAGCTTTTTCCCGCGCCCGGTTTCTAAATTCAGCCAAGCGCTGCGGGTCCTGCAGCAGCGACACCGCGCCTTGCGCCATGGCCTCCACATCGCCCATGGCGAACAGATAGCCATCCACGCCGTGGCTGACCACTTCGGGCAGACCGCCGATGTTGGAGGCGATGACCGGCGTTCTGCAGCTCATGGCCTCCAGGGCGGCCAGGCCGAAACTCTCTTCACTGCTGGGCAGGAGAAACAGGTCGACACAGCCGAGAAGATTTTCGATGTAATCCTGCGTGCCCAGGTAGATGACGTGATCATGCACGCCCAGCTTGACGGCCCATTCGTGTGATTCCTGGCGATCCGGACCCTCGCCGGCCAGCAGCAGCCGCGCATCCACCTGCCGGCGTACCCGGGCAAGAATTTTTACCGTATCGGACAGCCGTTTCACCGGACGAAAGTTGGAGGTGTGCATGAGCAGTTTTTCGCCGTTGGGCGCGAAAAAATCGCGCCGACAATTCTGCGTGCATCCGGAAAACCGCTCGGTGTCGACAAAATTGTGAATCACCTGAATCTCTTTGCTGATGTGAAATTCAGTATGCGTGCGCTGCGCCAGGTACTGGGACACCGCGGTGACCGCGTCGGATTGCAGAATGCCAAAGCGCACCGCCTCATAAAAAGAGGCGTCCTTGCCCACCAGCGTGATATCCGTTCCATGCAACGTAGTGACGATTTTAGGGCCCTGGCCGGACATCATCTGCCGCGCCAGATAGGCGCTGATGGCATGGGGAATGGCGTAATG
>CAZKQR010000212.1:0-2083 GCA_964554965.1 uncultured Cytophagia bacterium
TGGCGGCTGCCGGCGGTGATCGCGGCCGGATTGTGTTTGCTGCTGTCGGCCTGGTTTATCCGCAGCGCCGCAACGCCGAACCTGGCCACCGTACCGGTCAAGAACGGCGAATTCATCATCGACGTCCGCGAGAGCGGTGAACTGTACGCAGTCAAATCGGTCTCTGTCGGCGTTCCATCCAACGTGCGCGGCAACCTGCGCGTGGTCGCTCTGGTGCCGGACGGCGCCATGGTCAAACAAGGTGATTTTCTCCTTCAATTCGACACCAGCGAGGCCACCCAGGAGACCGAGGACCGTAGGAATGAATACGAATCCGCGCTGGCCGAGCTCTCCAGTCTCAAAGCAAATATAAAGTCCACGATGTCGCAGCTGCAGACCAGCTATGAGACGCAGCAATTTTCCAACGAACAGGCCCGTCTGCGCTTTGAACAGATGAAATATGAGGCCGTGGCCAAACAGCGCGAACAGGAACTGAACCTCAAGAAAGCGGAACTGGCGTTGAGCCAGGCGAAAAATAAACTCGAATCTCAGCAGATCATCAATCAGGCGGATCTGACCAAAGCAGAGCTTAAAGTAAAACAGGCCCGCCTGCGTTTGGAGCAAAAACTGCTCGAGTTGGAAAATCTGACGCTGCGGGCGCCCATCGACGGATTGGCGGTTCTACAGGAGATCTGGGGCGCCAACGGCAGGGCCAAGGTCAAAGTGGGCGATACGCCCTGGCGCGGCATGGCCCTGGTGGAAATCCCGGATCTGTCGCAGATGATGGTCAAAGCCAAGGTGAATGAAGTCGACATCAGCCGCATCCGGGTCGGACAGCTGGCGATCGTGAATATCGATGCGCTGGCGGGTTCCAGCCATTACGGTAAAGTGGAACGGATCGCCACCCTGGCCGGCCGCGAGCGGGACTCGGAGATCAAAACCTTTGATGTGGAGATTATTCTGCAGGGCTCGGATTTACGGCTGCGGCCCGGCATGACCGCGCAGTGCCAGGTGATCACCGATCGATTCAGCGACAAGCTGTTTGTACCGATAGAGTGCGTATTTCAGAAAAACGACACCACCGTCGTCTATGTCAAACGCAGCGGATTCGATCGCCGCATGGTCCGGGTCGGCCCCAAGAACAGCGATTACGTCATCATCGAGGCCGGAGTGCAAAAAGGCGATGAGGTGGCGCTGCACGATCCGACTCAGCCCATTGAGGATATCGGCGCGCCCGCAAAACCGGTGCACGAGAAAAACGCCGCGCCGTCCTCAAGCGGCGGCACGGCGGTCATGATCGTCAACTAGGCGGAGCATTCAACTCATGCGGGTTCATCTGTTTCCGGCGTCCGTGCTTTTGGAAAAAAGCTCATGATCTATCAGGAGAGCATACTGATCGGCCTCGAGGGCTTGCGCAGCCACATGCTGCGCTCCATCCTCACCGCCCTGGGAATCATCTTTGGCGTTGCCGCGGTCATCGCCATGCTCTCGATCGGTGAAGGCGCCAAGGAAGAGGCGCTGAAGCAGATCCAGTTGATGGGCATGAACAACATCCTCATCGACGACATTCCACCGGAGGACAAGGAGGAGGGCAAGGGGCGAAGCAACCTTTCACGCGGGCTATCGCCTCTGGACGCCCATGCGTTGTCGCAGGTGAATCCATTGGTCGCCACCGGCATTCCCCAGCGCCAGGTGAAGGCCACGGTGGTGTACGGCCGTGAGACCCTCGAGACGATGGTGGTCGGCACCACGCCGGATTTCGAAAACGCGATGAACTATGCGGCGGTGGAAGGGGCTTTCCTAAACTATCTCGATGTGACCGAGGCGCGCCGGGTGGCCGTGCTGGGCGCCGAAGTGCGGGCGCAGCTCTTTCACTTTCAAAATGCGGTGTACGAAAAGATCAAGATCGGCAAGAGCTGGTACACCGTGGTGGGCGTGATGGAGCGCAAGCCGTCCCTGGGCGGCGCCGGGGTCGATGCCACTCAGGATCTGAATAAAAATATCTACATCCCCATCACCTGCGCCATGAAACGGTTTCCGCGCAGCGCCTTTGAAAGCGAGATCGACCGCATCATCGTCCAGGTCACGGACGCTGACCGCATCC
>CAZKQR010000212.1:2183-7573 GCA_964554965.1 uncultured Cytophagia bacterium
GACATCCTCGGTCAGTTTCTCGTGGAAGCGGTGATCCTCAGCTTTGTCGGCGGAGCAATCGGCGTTCTCTTTGGATTTCTCTTGACCAAGGTCATCGCGCTGTACGCCGGCTGGCGCACCATCGTTTCGATCGGCGCCATTCTGCTGGCCTTCAGCGTCTCCGCCGCTGTGGGCATCGTCTTTGGCATTTACCCGGCGCGCAAGGCGGCCGAGCTCGATCCGATCGTCGCACTGCGCTATGAATAAGCAAGCCCTGCCATGTTTGTAAAGGAACTCGCATGAAGCGGTCCACCCTCATTATGCTGTTCACCCTGGTTCTGGGTGCAACGTCCGGCGCACGCGAGCGCACCATCCTAGAGTTGGATCAGGCGATCGCCATCGCTCTGGAAAAAAGCTATCAGATGAAAGCCCTGCGGCTGTCGCTTATCCAGTCAGAGAAAAATCTGGTCGCCGCCCGGAACCGGTTCCGAACCAACGCCTCCCTGGCGCTGAACACACCCTATTGGCGGGAATCGGTCTCTGAGATTCAGGTGGCGGGACAGCTGCCGGTGTACAACACCATCGGCGACATCCGCTACCAGGGTACGCTGGATATCTCTCAGCCCCTGCCCACTAACGGCAGCCTGCGGCTGGAGTCTCAGGCCTATCATCGCGATGTTTCCACCTACGAGCTGGACCTGGATCAGACCAAAAAACGCAGTGAACTGATCTCTTCGGTCAGCCTGCGCTTCACCCAGCCCCTGTTCTCCCTTAACACGCTGAAATTAAATCTGACCACCGCCAACCTCAATTTTGAACGGACTCGAAACGTCTTTCGCCGCAGTGAGCTGAACATCATCTATTCGGTGACCAGCGCCTTTTTCGATCTGTATGAATCCACTCGTGCGCTGCAGATCGCACAGGATAACCTTCGCCAGCAGCAGGAGCTCTATGAATTGGCGGCAAAAAAGTATGCCAGCGGTCTGATTCCGGAGGTCGAGGCGTTGCAGATGGAGGTGGACCTGGCCCAGAGCCGCAGCGATCTGCTCAGCGCCGAGGTGGCGCTGTGGCGCAATGAAGATGAGTTTAAGCAGCTGGTGGGCATTCAGCTGCAGGATTCCGTCGGCGTAAAGACCGATTTTCAATATCAGCGGTTTGTCGTGGAGGAGGCGGCGGCGGTGCAACGCGCGCTCACCTATCGTTCAGAGCTGCGCGAAAACGAGATCTCCGTCGAGCTGGCGCGGCTCAACGTACAGGAGGTGGATGCCCGCAAGGCGATCCGCGGCGACATCGATGCGTTTTATGATCTCACCGGCGTCAGTGATTCCAATCTTCCCTATGGCAGCACCTGGGCGGATCTGTGGAACTCGAGTCAGAGCGACATGAAGCGCAGACCGCACAATCGCGGTGTTGTTTTTTCCCTTTCGGTGCCCTTGTGGGACTGGGGGGTCAATGCGGCGGAGGTGCAGTCCGCCATGGCCGCTTTGGAGAACGGCCGGCTCATGCTGCAGGAAGAGAAGGTGACCATTCAGCGTCAGGTGCGCGAGGTGGTCTCCCGCGTGCGTGAGTCTGAAAGCCGGATGCAGGTGCTGCAAAGAAATCAGGAGGTGGCGCAGCGGGCTTTTGACATCTCGCTGGCCCGTTTCGACAACGGCGACATCACCAGCCAGGAACTGGCCCTAGACCGGAACCGACTGACCCAGGCCAAGACCTCTTATCTCAACGCCTATATAGATTATAAACTGGCCACTGCTGATCTGAAACGCAAAACCATGTGGGACTATGAGAAGGATCGTCCCCTGGTGGAGTAAGCATCCCTGCCAAAACCTGTTGCAGGCCGTTGCGTGATATGCCCCGCGCCCGCTTAACGCTCTTTTTAATGCAAAAAATGAAAAGCATCGGGTGATCCATGCGTCCAAAAATCTTTATGCTGGACCAATTTCTTCTCGAGCGAATCATCCAGGAAGCCTATGACGTGTTGAGCCGGGTCGGCGTGCTGGTGGAAAATCCTGAAGCGACCCAGCTTTTGCTGGATGGGGGCTGCGTGTTGCACAACCGGCGTGTGTGCATCCCCCAAGCGCTGGTGGAAAAGGCGCTGTACACGGTTCCTTCGGCCCTGATCCTTTACGATCGGGACGGCAAGCCGGCCCTGGATCTGGGCGACGATCGGATCCATTTCAATCCCGGCTCTTCGGCCCTGCGCATTCTGGACTGGCCTTCGCAGCAGGAGAGAAGGCCACAGACCGCGGATCTCGTCCGTCTGGCCCGGTTGACCGATCATCTGCCGCATCTGGCGGCGCAGAGCACCGGACTGGTGGCCGGGGATGTCCCTCAGGAACTAGTGGATCGGTATCGTCTGTACCTGGCGCTGATACACTCGTCCAAACCGGTCATCACCGGCACATTCACCCTGCAGGGTTTTAAGGTGATGCATGATCTGCTCGCCGCGGTGCGCGGCGGGCAGAAGGAGTTGCGCCTCAAACCCCTGGCCATCTTTGACTGTTGTCCGTCTCCGCCGTTGAAATGGAGCAGAGTGACCAGTCAGGCGCTGATCGATTGCAGCCGGGCCGGCATTCCGGTTGAGCTGGTGTCCATGCCGCTCACCGCAGCGACAGCGCCGGCCACGTTAGCCGGCAGTCTGGTCCAACATACGGCGGAGACCCTGAGCGGGATCGTCCTCAGCCAACTGGCCGCGTCCGGCGCGCCGGTGATCTATGGCGGCTCACCGGTGGCCATGGATCCGCGCACCGGCACCACTCCTATGGGCGCCATTGAAACCATGATGATCGAATGCGGCTATGTGCAGATCGGCAAGTATTTCAATCTCCCCACGCACGCCTACATGTCTCTCACCGATGCCAAGGTGCTGGACGCCCAGTCCGGCCTGGAGGCGGCGATGGGCGCTGTGCTCGCCGGCCTGGCCGGGGTCAATGTGGTCTCTGGGCCGGGCATGATGGATTTTGAAAATTGCTTGTCGCTGGAAAAACTGATCATCGATCACGAGATCTGTGGAATGATTCATCGGTTGGTGCGGGGCATCGAGCCGCGCGGCGGCCGGCTGGCCGCGGATTTATACGGTGACTTGGAGGCCGGCGATCTGTTTTTAACCTCTGAGCACACGCTGAATTTTTTGCGCACAGAGATCGCTGTGCCCGGACCGGTCATCGATCGTGATCCCTATGAAGTGCGCCGACGCAAGGCCGGTTATTCCATCGGCGAACGCAGCCATCAGCGGCTGCAGGAGCTGCTCTCCGCCCCTGCGCCGCCGCCTTTGGCAGAACCGGCGGCCCGGGAACTGCATCGCATCATGACCGCTGATGCCGAACGACATGGTCTGCGGTCTCTGCCGGACCACGCTGAAGGGTGAACGGTGTTCAATGTTCAGCCGTTGTGTTGTGGCAAAGACAGTGAGAAGGGGGGTGGGACGAATTTTTTTCTTGTAATGCTGCATTAATTTCACCAAATTAAATGTTAATAATTTACCATCTTACTCAACGATGTATCGGCCATGGATAGGTCTGTGCACGGATCAACTTTGGATGGTCCGGATTGTTCCCAATCGTCTGGTTCCCTGACTAAAGATCATGTGTGCGTTGCCGATGTCGACGATGGCTTTGCGGTTTTGGCCATCCCGGTGCATTCCGCCTGCGCCGGCTGTCACAGCAAATGCCTCATGTCCGGTGACCAGCAGGTGCGGACCCTGCGCCTGCCTGTGCCCCAGGGGATGCCCTGCGCGCCCGGCGATTATGTCGACCTTTGCATTGATCCGCGGTTCGTCGCCAAAGCCTCTTTCCTCCTCTATTTGATTCCGGCTGTCATCTTGTTCCTTTTCGCCCTTTTGGGCCGAGTGCTCGCGGCATTTTTAGGCCTGCAGGATCCTGATCTGGGTTCGTTGCTGGCCATTTTTTTTTCGATCCCGCTGTTGATCTGGTTCATCACCAATACGCGTAAAAAAATGGGTGGTGTGGAAAACATACGCATTATAACAAGGAGCCGAGAAGAATGAATCCTGTGTTGATCTCAACCGCCGTGATGGGAGGTTTGGGGTTGTTCTGTGCCGGCGTTTTATATTTTGCCGCTCGAGTCTTTTATACGCAGGAAGACCCGCGGGTCGACCTGGTAACGGCCTTGCTGGCGAACAGCAATTGCGGCGCCTGCGGCTATCCGGGTTGCCGGGCTTATGCCGATGCACTGATCTCCGGTCAGGTGAAGAGCAAATGTCCGGTGACCAGTTCGGAAAACATGGCGCAGATCAGCCGGCTGCTCGGCGCTTCGCTGGTGGACCTGGAATCCATGGTGGCGGTCATTCACTGCCACGGCGATTCTTCCGCCGCCAAGTTCGTCGGCACGTATTACGGCATCAATGATTGCCGCGCCGCGCAGTTGATCGGTGGAGTGGAAAAGATGTGCCCGTACGGCTGCATCGGCCTGGGCGCCTGCGTCACGGTGTGTCCCAGCGCCGCCATTGTGAAAAAAGGCCGCATCGTCGAGGTGCTCCGCAGCCGCTGCATCGGCTGCGGCAAGTGTGTCGAGGTCTGCCCGCGTAAGATCATCTCCCTGGTGCCGGCGAGCAAGGATGTGGTGATCGCCTGCCGTTCGCATGACCGGGCGCCGTTGGTGAAAGAGTACTGCCGGGTCGGCTGCATCGTGTGCAAAAAGTGCATCAAGACCTGCCCGTACGGCGCCATATCCGAGGATGACAATTTGGTCAAGATCGACTATACCTTGTGCACCAGTTGCGGCGAATGCGTTGCCGTTTGTCCGCAGAACACCATTCGAGCGCTGATCCCGGACCGCGACCGCAGCGCCTTTAAAATGAAAACAGCGCCAGCCGTGGAGGTGGAAAAATAGCCTATGATGCCTGCTCTGAAAAAAGTGACGTTTACCAAAGGTGGAATTCATCCGCCGGAACAGAAGAAACTGGTCGACTCGAGCCGATACAGCGTTCTCCCCAATCCACAAGAACTGCTCATTCCGCTGAACCAGCACCTGGGCGCGCCCGCGAAGGCGATCGTGGAAGCGCGGGCTGAGGTTCAGGCTCTGCAAAAGATCGCAGAGCCGGCCGGTTTTGTCAGCGTCAGCGTACATACGCCGCTGGCCGGCAAGATCAAGTCCATCAGCCATCGGGATCTGCTCGGCAGTCTCGGCGATGCGGTACAGATCACCGTGACCCCCGATCAGCCGCCATTTATGGATTTCAGCGCTGAATCGCCGGCGCCGGACCTGGCGCATCTGACCAGCGAGGACATTCTCGCGTGCATCAAGGAAGCAGGCCTGGTGGGCATGGGCGGCGCTGCTTTTCCCACGCATGTCAAGCTCACGCCGCCGAAAGAGACCAGGGTGGAAACCGTGATCCTCAACGGGGCCGAGTGCGAGCCGTACTTGACGGCGGACGACTGCCTGATGCAAAA
>CAZKQR010000213.1:0-7563 GCA_964554965.1 uncultured Cytophagia bacterium
GACTTTTAAATCATTCGCTGTGGCGAGCTTTTCGGATGTGTCTCTGCCGCAGCCCAGCAGGACCACCAGCCCCAGCAACAGTGCGGTAATCCATTTTCTCCGGCCGCCGGCGTTGCCACCAGTGCATTTACAACTGTGCCGCACCCCCCAGACGCTGTGTTTTTCTTCGTTCACAGGGATCTATCCGTGCAGTTTTTTAAGCCTTTTTTCCACTTGTGCTTTCAGGTGCGTATATTTGGGATGGCCCAGCATGGCGAACATGTTGTTCTTGTACTCCTGCACGCCGGGCTGATCAAAGGGATTAACCCGGAGGAGCAGGCCGCTGATCGCCACGCTGAATTCAAACAGATAGAACAGCCGCCCCAGACAGGCCGGACTGCGCTGCTCGATGGTCACGGTCATGTTGGGAACGCCGCCCTCATAATGCGCCAATGCCGTGGCCTCCCAGGCCGTGCGATTGATCCGGTCCATTCGATGGCCGGCCAAATAGTTCAGGTTATCCGCATCTTTTCGAGTTTTTCTCACGACCAGGCGGTCGGGCTGATTCTGCACACGGAGAAACGTCTCGAACAGCATGCGTCGTCCCTGCTGCAGATATTGCCCCATGGAGTGCAGATCGGTGGTCATCAGGGTGGTGGAAGGAAAGATCCCTCTGCGGTTCTTGCCTTCGCTTTCGCCGAAAAGCTGGCGCCACCATTCTCCGATCATCTGCAGGCTGGAATCAAACAGCGAGAGGTTTTCGACGAACCGTCCTTTGCGATAGAGCAGGTAGCGGCCGGCGGCGTAGCGCAGGCCGATGTTTTTTCTATAGTCCGTTTGCGTCATGCAGTCGGAACGCATCTCCGCTGCGCCTTGCAGCAGCTTGCGAATGTCGATGCCGCTCACCGCCATGGGCAGCAAGCCCACGGTGGACAGAACGGAAAACCGCCCGCCCACATCCTTGGGGTGATCGAGCTGATGCGGGTAGTGTTCCGTCTCGGCAAAACGGCGCAGAGAACCGTCGCCGGGCTCGGTGATGATCAGCACGCGGTCGCGTATCTCTTTGGCCGAGTATTTTTTCGCCATGTGCCGGCGCAGCAGGCGGAAGGCGATGCCGGTCTCCACCGTGGAGCCGGACTTGCTGATGACGCAGACGCAATAGTCCTGGTCCTGAAGAAAATTCAACAGCTCGGTGCTGTAGGCGCTGCTGAGATGATGGCCGAAGAACAGGATCGTCGGATGGTTTTCCTTGGTCTCCCACTCGGGCTGCAAAAATTCGATGGCGCTGCAACCGCCCAGGTAACTTCCGCCGATGCCGACGATGACCAGATAGGGCGCCTTGGCGGCCAGATGGCCGGCAGCGTCCAGGATCTTTTCAATCTCTGCATCCGACTGGCGCACCGGCAGATCCAGCCAGCCCAGCATCTTGCGGCCTTTGCATTTTCGCGCCAACAGCCGTTGCTGAACCGTACGAACCCGCGGAGCGATGAGTTCGTAATCGCCGGGCTGCAGGAACGGCGACAATAGATTGGTGTTAAGTTTGATCATGGGGCGTCTCGAGTTGGGAGTGTTTTTTGGGAAAGGCGTTGGCCAGATAGCCGCGCGTATAGGCCAGCAGGCCCAGAAAAATGACCGGATAGTGCCAGAGGAAGGAGAGCAGCGGCCTGATCCCGCCGGAGGCCAGCCGTCGAGCGATAAAACAAGTGCGTGCAAAAGGAATGCCCACAGCCAGCCAAGGAAAGCGCGCCAGGATGGAGCCGCTGACTTTTGCCCAGCGCCGGACATTGGCCGCGCCAAACCCGCAGTCGTACTGATTGCGAAAGATTTTTTTCAGCTGAGTGCGGTTTTTGTGATAGACCTTCATCTCCGCTTCAAACCAGATGGGAATCCCCTGTTGCACCATCCGGTAGGCGTACATCCGGTCGCTGCCCTTGATGGTGTCATCCAGCAATCCGATTTGATCCACCACTTTGCGTTCGTACGCCACATTGGCGGTGATGATGTGTTCGATGGGGCCGCTCTTTCGCGAGGGATGGAAGGTGGTCATCTCGATGAGATAGTCCGCCGTGCCGATATAAGAGTCCGCCGTGCCGTTGAGCACCGCGCCGGTGACCACCGGTTTGCCGCCGCTCACCGTATCGCCGAGGACCTGCAGCCAGCGGCTGTCGAGCCGGCAATCGGTGTCGGTAAAGCAGATGATGCGGCCGGATGCGTTCAGCATTCCGGCGTTGCGCGCCACGCCGGGGTAGGCGCGCTGCGGCAGGCGCACGGTGCGCACCGAAGGAAAGCGCTCGCGGATAAAGGGAGTGAGATCCTCCTCAGAGCTGTCCACGATGATCACTTCATGGCGATAGCCGGTTTGTTGGCCGGCCACGGACGAAAGACAGGTTTCCAGATGTTCCCTGGCGTTATAACAGGGAATCACGATGGAGATGTCGGGCGCCGGAGCGGTTTGCGGGAGCGTCATACGGTTCAGGTTCTCGGTCGCCATGCGGTCGCGGCGACGGGCGTCAGCTAAAAAAATTCCGATCACGGAACAGGAATTTCAGGGTGTTGCGGATCAGCGCAGCAGTTTGGCCAGAATAATGCCCAGCAGCAGCCAGAGCGGAATGGACAGCAACAGCGCCCAGTTCAGCCCTTTGACCAGAAAGAGGGATTTGATATGCTCTTTGCGCTCCAGGCCGCGTTCGATGCGGAGTTTGAGTTCGTCCAGGTTGATCGGCTTGACCAGATAGTCATAGGCGCCGGAACGCAGGGCGGTGATGGCGGTGTCGAGCGAAGGATAGCCGGTGAGAAAGATGATCATGGCGCTGCTGTCCTTGGCTAAAATCGCCTGCATCAGCTCCATGCCGTCCATCTCGGGCATCTTCATATCGGTGATGACAAAATCGATATGCTGTTCGGAAAAGATGCGCAGGCCTTCAACCCCATTTTTGGCCACAAAGGTGCGATGGCCCCACTTGTGCAGGACATCCGGCAGAGTCTCCAGAATGTCCGGCTCGTCATCCACAATGAGCAGATCCGCCAATCTTCACCTCCGATCAGGATGTGACTTTTTCATTCGATGGACAGATATCCAGCAGCGTGCATTGTTTGCATTTTGGATTTCGCGCCACACACACATAACGGCCGTGCAGCACCAGCAACAGCGAAAAAACATTCCAATTTTCCTCCGCCACCACAGATTGGAGTTCCTCCTCCGTGGCTTCCGGGGTTTTGGCCTTGGACAGATTCAGGCGCTCAGCCACCCGTTTGACGTGGGTGTCGACCGAGATCGCCGGCACACCGTAGGCGTTGCTCACCACCAAGCTGGCGGTTTTGCGTCCCACGCCGGGCAATCTTTCCAGCTCGCCGACCGTGCGCGGCACCTCGCCCTGAAAGTCCGCCATCAGGCGTTGACAGCAGGCGATGAGGCTGTTGGCCTTGTTGCGATAAAAGCCGGTGGACTTTATCTTTTCCGCGATCACCATCTGCGACTCGCGGGCGACTTTCGCCGGCGTCGGATAGTCTTTGAAAAATGTTTTGGTCACCATGTTCACGCGCAAATCCGTGCACTGCGCCGCCAGAATCGTGGCGACGAGCAGCTGAAAGGGATTGCTGTAGTTGAGCTCGATTTTTGGTTCCGGCGTCTTGGCCAACAACCGTTCGAACACTTGACCGGCAAATAGTTTTTTTTCCACCACGGCCTTACTCGCCAAATAGGTACTGTTGTCGATAGATCATTATTTTGTTTGTTGCGCTGGCGCCGAAATCGCGCCAGGTTTTGATGGTCTGCAAAACCGCGTCTTCAAACCGGCTGTGCTGCAGAGTGGATTCAAAGGGTTCCACTCGAACCACCCGTCCGCTGGGATGAAGATGGATGCGCACCGTCAACTTGCCTTCCAGGTCCGGCCATTGTTTCAAGAATTTCCGGTAGAGCGCTTTGATCTCCGGATTATGGGCGTTGATCCGCTCCGAGATGAAAAACGGGTCACGCACATCACTCGTCGGATCTGCGGAGCTGCAGGGTGCGTTCAACGCCAGCATCCATGCCGGCAGTGCGGCGTTCTCTTTCCGTTCATCGGCCGCTGCCGCGTGATGGAACGTCAATGGATCAGATGATGAATCCGTTTGAGATGACTGCACAGGAGAGAGAGAGGATCGCGCCGTAGAATCGGCCGATTGCTCTTGCGTTTTCCCATTGCCGTTTGAGCGGTCCCTGGTTCCTTCGCTCGATACGGCTTGCCATGGCGCCAAACACCAGCCCATCATCCAGGTGAGGAGAAACCCGGCACAGGGTCGCCTTATACGCCTGTGGTTGACTGAAACATTCAATAAAGCCGTACCTCCACCAAACAGCCCCAAAACCCTGCCTCATGATGCACTGATTAGGGATGCTTTCAGTCCGTCCATCATTCCTGATAGATTTGTAGGAATTTAAGGTAATATTTATATAGAAAATAAAGGAAATTGAACAAATAGTCAAGTAAAAAATTGATTATTCTTGACCAATCGCAGAAAACAGGGGTGAGGGAAGGACGGGTGCTGGAATAAAAAAAAGGGACGATAGGGAGTTAATGAGCTATATCACGGTGGATGCTTTGCACGATGCCTGTTCACAGTTGCTGCAAAGATGCGGGTATCACTGTTGCCTGACTATGCTGCCCAAAGGTAGCAGTACCAGTGTGGTTGCGAAAACGATCTACCGTCCCTTTTAAATTAGGTGGTCACGCATGGGCCTTTGCTTCAAATTTGAAAAAGTCACACGATTTTTCAAATGGTGCTGAGCAATGGGAGCTTTGCCCGTTAATGCAAAGGCCCATGGACGCGACCTGTGTCGGATGTGTGACAAAAGATTTTGTAACGTCTTTCGGCTCCAGATCCTGTGCTGCGAACGACGACGTCCCTTTACTTGGGTTCCAGATCTAATACCAGTTGCCGGTGAATCAGCTGAAAGGGAAACGCTTTGCTAAAGTTTGTTGCTGCGCTGTTATTCCTGCAATCGATTGACATAGATGTTGCCAGCCGTTTGGCTATGTGGGCAACCAGCCGCAGCCCATCCTGCGGCTCTATCTGATTATAATATTTTTCAAGAACGCTGAACCATGCGGCGAAATCCGCATCTGCCTCCTGAATGCCTATGAGATCGAGTCCAGGCAGGCTGGTCTGCAGCTTTTTATGCAGGTTTGCAAAATCCGCCGCGTCGATGGCTTGGCCGGTTTTAAATAACCCAAGCATTTCGATGTGCAACGGCTGGTCTTGTTGCCCGGTCTGTTTATTGGATCCGCTCCCAGGATCACCAACGAGCCTGCCAATGGCCGGCTCCGTGGAAGGCCCGCGGCCTTGCGTGAAGCCCCACTCCACCAGGCGCTGCATGAGGTTGTCGAAAAAGCGCTGCGCATGCCGGGAAGAATTCTGATCAAGCTCCAGGAGATACAACCGTTTGTCGGCAGCGAGAAAAAGATCCAAGGCTGCCTGGGACAGGCTTGTCGATAGATCGAGAATAAACAGCTTGTTTGGTAAGGCGTTAGCCTTCGCTCGTCCATTTACAAGGTCTGCTGCATGAGCGATGGCCGACCGGCTTAGCTTTGGTGCGTGGAAAAACAGCCGCGCTAATTTACTGCTGTCCGGCTCGCGCAAAGCTTCTTCGGCAGGCTGATGCAACAGGTCGAAAAAGTCCGGCCTGAGCCACGATACGCAACGCCCTTGACATAGCAGATAGCCCGCCAGGGCCGCAGGGAAGGTGGATAAAAGTTCTCTTGGGTTGCTGGAAGCAATAGCCCAGAATGTTGTGTGAAGGTTGTCGCGCTTCCCGTGCATAGATCGACCCGTGCCTCCTGCCCATCCCATATGGACAAGATGATCGCAATAATAATGCCACGATGCCGGCAGGTTTTTGTGTGATTTAAAACGTATAATAATAATAAATTGAAGCAATGGCTTTTAGGCGGGGACTCTGGCTGGAAGGATGAATGCGTCGTAAAATACGACGCCTAGTGAATAGAGCTGGAAATTAGTTAATCAACATATTGTAAATCTTATTCTTAGAATTATGGGATTCCGGTGCAGCAAAATACGACGGTGTCGTAATTTGCTGTCATCATTTGTCGAATTTTTTCAGCTTTCTCAGCAGGGTATCGCGGTGAATGCCCAAAATCTGTGCAGCTTCACTCTTGTTGCCATGCACCATGTCGATGACAGCGAGAATATGCTCTTTTTCCACATCGGCCAGGAGCAGTTTTTGCGGCTTGCCGACATGAGCGGAGGGGCTTTCGTATTGGGCGTTGGCAATGTATGGCGGCAGATCAAAGATCTGGATCTGCTTGCCTTCAGCCAAAGCCACAGAGCGGCGGATGGCGTTAGCCAGCTCGCGCACATTCCCCGGCCAGTGATATTTGGCCAGCGCCTGCAGGGCCTCGTGGGACAACCCCTCGATCTTGCGGTCGAATTTTGCCGCAAACTCGCGGGCGAAATAGTTGCCCAAAAGCGGAATGTCCTCTGGAATTTCCCGCAGCGTCGGCATGACAATGCTGACCGCGTTGAGACGGTAAAAGAGGTCGGCGCGGAACAGTCCGTCCTCGATGGCCTGACGCAGATCGCGGTTGGTGGCGGAGATGATGCGGATGTCGATCTTGTAATACTTGTTGGATCCCAGACGCTGAAACTGCTGCTCCTCGAGAACGCGCAGCAGTTTCGCCTGCATGGCCGGCTTCATGTCGCCGATTTCATCGAGAAACAGGGTGCCGCCGTCCGCCTCTTCAATTTTGCCCGCTTTGGAAGTGCGTGCATCGGTGAAGGCGCCTTTTTCATAGCCGAACAGCTCGCTTTCCAGCAGGGTGTCGGGAAAGGCGGCGCAATTGATGGCGACAAAAGATTTGCTGCTGCGATCGCTGCTGTAGTGCAACGCCGTGGCCGCCAACTCTTTGCCGGTTCCGCTCTCGCCGAGGATGAGCACGGGAAGGTCGGTGTTGGCGATCTTGTTGATGAGCTTGGCGACGTTCTGCAGCCGGGTGGACTGCCCCATAATCACCTTGCCGGCCGGCAGATTGGTCTTGAGCTTTTGCAGCGGCGCCTCCGCTGTTTGTTCATCGATCTTTTGCAGCAGTTCCTTGATCTGCGCCAGCAGGTCTTCCATGATGACCGGCTTGAGGATGTATTGATAGGCGCCCTGCTTGATGGACTGCACCGCATCGATGATGGAGCCGTGCCCGGTGAGCATGAACACATAGATTTCAGGTTTGATCCGTTTGATCTGCTTCAACAGATCCATACCGGAAATGCCGGGCATGCGAACGTCCGAGATGACGATGTCGATGTCGTTGTGGCTGATAATATCGATGGCTTTGGCGGCGTTGTTGGCGGTAGCGCATTCGATATGCTCCAATTCGAACACGTCCTGCAATACCCGCAGACAATTTTCTTCATCGTCTACAAGCAGGATTCTGTTTTTTTCATGCACCATGATTTTTTCCCGGATTTTAGGGTTTTATCAACCTGAAAGCTGAAAGCCGTGCTGGTTCGTTCAGGGATGAAACATCGGCAATCGGATCCTAAAGGTGGTGCCGCGGTTGGGCGTTGAGGTAAAGTCGATCCGCCCCTGATTGC
>CAZKQR010000214.1:0-7531 GCA_964554965.1 uncultured Cytophagia bacterium
TCCTGGTCGGCTATGTTTACGCTTGGAAACGGGGGGCGCTGCAATGGGACTAGAGAGCGCCTTGAGAGATTCAGTTTTCACCACCCGTCTGGATGCGTTCATCAACTGGGGCCGTAAAAACTCGCTCTGGCCCATGCCGTTCGGCACGGCCTGCTGCGCCATTGAATTCATGTGCGTGCTGGGGCCGAAATTCGATATGGGCCGTTTCGGCGCAGAGGCCATGCGCTTTTCCCCAAGACAATCGGATATGATGATCGTGTCCGGCCGCGTCAGCATCAAAATGATGCCGGTGCTGCAAAGGATCTATCGCCAGATGGCGGAGCCCAAATGGGTCATCTCCATGGGCGCCTGCGCGTCCACCGGCGGCGTATTCGACACCTATTCGACCGTCCAGGGCATCGATCGCTTCATCCCCGTGGACGTGTACGTGCCGGGCTGTCCGCCCAGACCTGAAACCGTCATCGACGCTGTGATCAAGCTGCAGAAAAAAATCGAATCAGAGCGATCGAGGGATTATCAATAGATCATGGAAAACGCCGAACTGCAAAAGAAAATAGAAAACCGCTTCCCCGGCAGCTCCTGGCAGACGCAAGAACCGTCCGGCACCTGGACGCTGGTGGCGGACCGGTCGAGCATCGTGGAGGTGCTGCGTTTTTTACGCGACGATTCCGATCTGGCCTTTGATTTTTTAATGGACCTGTTCGGCGTCGATTATCTGGAGATGGAGGCGGCGGAACGGTTTGCGGTCGTCTACCAGCTCTACTCTATGAAACACGGCCATCGGCTGCGGGTCAAGACGTTCATCCCCGAAACGTCGACCGCCATCAACTCGGTGGCCGAAATCTATCCGGCGGCCGACTGGGCGGAGCGCGAAACCTATGACCAGTATGGCATTCGCTTCACCGGCCATCCGGATCTGCGCCGCATCCTCAACCCTGATGATTTCACCGGCCATCCCTTGCGCAAGGATTTTCCGGTGGAGGGCATCGGGTACCGCGACCAATTTGAGAAAATCGTCCGCACCAAGGCACAATAATTTTACAGATGACGGATATGACCGCCGAAGCGAAACCGATGCATGAATTCATCTATGATCCCGATGACGAGCGCATGCTGCTCAACTTTGGGCCCTCCCATCCTGCGACCCATGGCACTCTGCGCCTGCTGCTGGAGCTCGACGGCGAGCGCATCGTCGATTGCGTGCCGGAGATCGGCTATCTGCACCATGGCTTTGAAAAACTGGGCGAATACCGCACCTACAATCAAACGGTGACCATCACCGACCGGATGAACTATCTCTCCCCCATGAACAACAATCTGGCCTATATCCTGTCCGTAGAACAGCTGTTCGGCATTCAGGTGACCAAACGGGCGGAATATCTTCGCGTCATTCTGGCGGAACTGAGCCGGATCATGGACCACCTCATCTGCATCGGCACGCACGCCATGGACCTGGGCGCCTTTACCGTGCTGCTCTATTTCATGCGTGAGAGAGAAAACATCTACAACCTGTTCGAACTGTTGACCGGCACCCGTCTGACCATCAGCTACGTTCGCGTCGGCGGGTTCGCCCGCGATCGCGATATTCCGGCCGAGTTCTTTCCCATGCTGCACAAAGTGCTTGCCGGATTACCCGGCACGATCGACGAAGTGGACCGTTTGCTGTCGCACAATAAAATTTATTTGGATCGCGCCAAAGAGGTGGGCGTGCTCAGCAAGGAGGACGCCGCCCGCTATGCCGTCACCGGCCCGAGTCTGCGCGCCAGCGCCATTCCGTGGGACCTGCGCGTACGGCACCCCTATTCCTCCTATCAGGATTTCACGTTCGATATCCCGGTGGGCACGACCGGCGACGTCTATGACCGCTATCTGGTTCGCATGGAAGAGATGCGGCAATCCATCCACATCATCCAACAGGCGATCGCCCATTTTCCGGACGGCCCTCTGAACGTCGATTCGGACTCTAAGGTCATGCTGCCGGAAAAGAAAGAGGTCTACGGCTCCATCGAGGGATTGATCCATCAGTTTGAAGTCATCATGCTCAACCGCGGCAGTCGTGCTCCACTCGGCGAAGCTTATGTTCCGACCGAAGCGCCCAACGGCGAGCTGGGCTATTTTGTCATCAGCAACCAAGGCAATGGCCCATACCGGTTTCGCGTGCGGCCGCCGTCGTTCTATCATTTTCAGGTCATTCCGCTGCTCTTGCGCGGCCGGCTGTTGTCTGATGCGGTTTCAGTGCTGAGCAGCCTGAACATCATCGCCGGGGAACTGGATCGTTAGAATCGGGCTCGCTTGTCTGTTTCGCATTAACATAGGTTTTAATCTCATGGCCCTCTCATTTTCTTCGCAAGCCCTGGAAGACTTTCATCGGCTCATCGCCCCGTATCCGGAAAAATCCGCGGCGCTGATCCCGGTGCTGCATCTGGCCAAGCGGGAGTTCAAAACCATAACTCCGGAGGTGATGAGCTATGTGGCCGGTCTGCTCGGCGTAGCGTCGACCCGGGTGATGGATGTGGTCTCGTTTTATACGCTGTTTCCGCGTGAACCGGAAGGACGCTACGTCATCCAGGTGTGCGCCACGTTGTCCTGCAGCCTTATGGGTGCGGCAACCATCCTCGACTATTTGCAGAAGAAATTAAACATCGGCATCGGTGAAACCACAGCCGACCAGCGCTTTACCCTCAAAAAAGTGGAATGCCTCGGCGCCTGCGGCACCGCTCCGGTGATGCAGATCAACGACGATTATTACGAAAACCTGACGCCGGCTCGAATCGACGAAATATTATCCAGTCTGCCGTAACCTATGAACGAAAAATATTTCTTAAAACATATCGACCGTCCTGAATCCAACACCCTGTCTTTTTACCTGCAGGAGGGCGGCTATCAAACCTGGAAGCGGGTGCTGCGGGAGCAAAGCCCGGAGCAGATCATCGAAGAGGTCAAGCGCTCCGGACTGCGTGGCCGCGGCGGCGCCGGATTTCCCACCGGGCTGAAATGGAGCTTTGTGCCGCGCCAATCGGCATCGCCGAAATATCTGGTGTGCAATGCCGACGAGTCGGAGCCGGGCACGTTCAAGGACCGCTATCTGATCGAGCGGGAACCGCACCTGCTTTTGGAAGGCATGGCCATTGCCGCCTATGCCATCGGCAGCCGGCAGGCCTTTATCTACATTCGCGGCGAATTCGCCTATGGCGCTCAAGTGCTCGAGCGGGCCGTTCACGAGGCGACGCAAGCGGGATTCCTCGGCAAAAACATCCAGGCAAGCGGCTATGACCTGCAGATCACCGTGCATCGCGGCGCCGGCGCTTATATCTGCGGCGAGGAGACCGGCCTGCTCGAATCGCTGGAGGGCAAACGCGGCTGGCCAAGGCTCAAACCGCCCTTTCCCGCCACCAAAGGGGCGTTCGGCTGTCCCACCGTGGTGAACAATGTGGAAACCCTGGTCAATCTGCCGGTGATCTTGAGCATCGGCGCAGACCGCTATGCGGCCATCGGCTCCAATGCAAAAAACACCGGCCCCAAACTCTATTGCGTCTCAGGCCATGTCAACAGGCCCGGCCTGTACGAGTTCCCGTTGGGAAAAAATCTTCAGGAGCTCATCTATCAGGAGGCCGGCGGCCTCCGCAACGGTAAAAAACTCAAGGCGGTCATTCCCGGCGGCTCTTCGGTGCCGGTGCTGCGTGCGGATGAGATCGACGTGGCCATGGACTTTGACGCCCTGGCCGGCCACGGCTCCATGCTCGGCTCCGCCGGCGTCATCGTCATGGATGAGGACACCTGCATGGTCCATGCTCTGCTCAATCTGGAGACCTTTTACAGCCACGAATCCTGCGGCCAGTGCACCCCCTGCCGCGAGGGCACCATGTGGATGAAAAAGATCCTCAGCCGCATCGAGCACGGGCAGGGCAGGCCAGAGGACCTGCCGCTGCTGGAGGATATTGCGCGCCACATCCAGGGCCGCACCATCTGCCCGCTGGGCGATGCCGCCGCCATGCCTGCGGCCAGCTTCCTCAAGCAATTCAGGCAAGAGTTCGTCGAACATATCGAACAGAAAAAATGCCCACACTCAAAATAGACGACCAAGAGATCACCGTAGAGCCCGGCGCCTCTGTTTTGCAGGCGGCGCTGGCCAACGGCATCGAGATTCCGCATTATTGCTGGCACCCCGCTCTATCGGTCGCCGGCAGCTGCCGCATGTGTCTGGTGGAAATCGAAGGATCGCCCAAGCTGCAGCTCTCCTGCGCCACGGAGGCGCGCGACGGCATGGTCGTTCGCACGCAAACCGATCCAGTCAGAGATGCGCGCAAAAGCATGCTCGAGTTTTTTCTCATCAATCATCCGCTGGATTGCCCGATCTGCGATAAAGCCGGAGAGTGTCTGCTGCAGGACTATACCTGGAAGTATGGCACCTCGCACAGCCGTATGGTGGAGGATAAACGGGAACGGCCGACCAAAGACCTGGGCGGCCATATTCTGCTCTATCGCAATCGCTGTGTGCTCTGCAGCCGCTGCGTCCGTTTCTATCAGGAGATCGTCGGCGACCCCTATCTGTTTATCGAACACCGCGGCTACCACAGCGACATCTCCATCTTTCCCGGCAAAGGGCTGACGCACAAAATGACCGGCAACATCATCGAGATCTGTCCGGTGGGCTGTCTCATCGACAAGGATTTTCTCTTCCACGCCCGGGTGTGGAATCTGCAGCGGAGCAAAAGCGTTTGCCCCGGTTGCAGCAGCGGCTGCACCATTTACCTCGAGCACAAGGATCAGCGCGTCTTTCGCATCCGCACCCGGGAGAACCCGGCCCTGCAGCAGCAGTGGATCTGCGACGACGGCCGTTACCTGTATCATCGCTATGAAAACCTCAACCGGCCCGAGGGTCCGTTGACCCGTCAGGCCGGAACGCTCAAGCCCCAAACCTGGGAACAGGCGATGACCCACACCGTCGAGGCCCTGCAGAAAAATCCGGAACGGCTGGCCGCGGTTGGCTCTGCCTTTGCCAGCTGTGAAGAGAATTATCTGCTGCGCAAAATTTTCCGTCAGATCCTGGGATGCGATTATCTCAGCTTTTATGCGCCGGCGATCGAGGAAGGGGATACGGTCTACCGGAGCGGCTTTACCATTCGCGGCGATAAAAGCCCGAACCGCAAGGGCGCTGAACGGCTGTTGGGCGATCAAACGGATTTTTACCAGGCGATCGAAAGCGGACGGATCACCCGTTTGTTCCTGATCAACGGAGATCCGCTCCTGCACCTCACCGCGGAGCAAAAACGGATTCTGGCCAAACTGCAAGAGTTGTGGGTGTTGGACATTCAGTGCACAGAATGGGACGGCGTAGCCCATCACATCTGGCCCATCGCCTGCTTTACAGAGACTCAGGGCGCCTATGTAAACGCAAAGGGACACATGCAACGGTTTCAGCGCGCGCTGCCGCCGCCGCAAGGGGTCCGGCCGGGCTGGGAGGTGCTGCTGGATCTGCTGCGCAGGCTGGCGCCGGGCGCCAGTATGCTCTCCGCGACCGATGTGCTCGACGCACTGGCGATGGAAGAGCCGGCGTGGCGCTCTATCAGCTATTTCAAACTGGGCGATCAGGGTCTGCCCATCGAATCAAGGTAAGCACATGTTCGGAATGGATTGGATCGATCTGGCGATTCTGCTGACCAAGGCGATACTGGTCATTGCGGTCAATTTTCTCATCCTCATGATCATGGAATTGGCGGAACGAAGAGTCAGCGCTTTTATGCAGGACCGCGTCGGGCCCAATCGAGTGGGACCGTTCGGCCTGCTGCAGCCTGTGGCCGACGGCATCAAGTTTTTATTTAAAGAAGAGATCACCCCCAGCCAGGTGGAGAAAACGCTGTACTGGTTGGCTCCGGCGCTGGTGCTGGTGCCGGCCCTGCTGACGTTTTCGGTCATCCCGTTCGGCATGAGCTTTTTCGCCTTTGGCCGCGAGATCACGCTGCAGATCGCGGATCTGCAGGTGGGCCTGCTGTTCATCTTTGCCCTGGTCTCCCTGGCGGTTTACGGCACGGTGCTCGGCGGCTGGGCGGCCAACAGCAAATACCCGCTGCTGGGGGGTCTGCGCGCCAGTTCACAGATGATCAGCTACGAGCTGTCGCTCGGCATGTCCATCATCGGCGTGCTCATGCTCGTCGGCTCGCTGCGGCTGAGCGAAGTGGTGGCCTATCAGACCGGTTCGCTGTTCTCAATTCTACCGCGCTGGAACATCTTTACCCAACCGCTCGGGTTTCTTATTTTTCTGATCGCCTCGTTCGCAGAGACGAACCGTCTGCCGTTCGATCTGCCGGAGACCGAGCCAGAGTTGGTGGGCGGCTATCACACCGAGTACAGTTCGATGAAGTTCGCCATGTTTTTCATGGGCGAGTACGTAGCGCTGATCACCACCTCGGCGCTGTTGACGACGCTGTTCCTCGGCGGTTGGGACGTTCCCTGGGTGGATGAGGCCGCTCTCGGCCTCTGGGGCGTTCTGTTGTCCATGGCCGCCTTTGCGGTGAAAACCGCTTTTTTTCTGTTTCTCTTCCTGTGGGTGCGTTGGACGCTGCCGCGTTTTCGTTTTGATCAGTTGATGCATTTGGGTTGGAAGGTGCTGTTGCCGCTGGCGATCGTGAACATCCTGGCCACCGGGCTGTTCCTGTACCTGGCGGCCTAGCGGCCCCTGTTCTGAGACGCGCCGGCCGCGGCCTGGCGCGGCCATCAAGGAACCGGGACGGCCTGCCGCCGTTCCACCTGGATCGAAGGAGTTGAGGCTTTCATGTCGGTAAAACCTGTTGAATATCGTGCGCACTGGAGCGATCGCTTCTACTTGTTTGCCGTGCTCAAGGGCATGGTCATCACCCTCAAACATTTATTTCAAAAAAAATATACCGTGCAATACCCGGAAGTCAAATGGCAGGTCCCGAAAGGACATCGGGGCGCCATTCGCCTGAACAAGGATGAACAGGGCCGCATTCTCTGCGTCGCCTGCGAAATGTGCGCCACCGCCTGTCCGGCCAAGTGCATCACCATGACGGCCGCGGTGGCGCCGTGGCCGGATCGGGAAAAATATCCGCTTACCTTTGAAATCAACATGCTGCGCTGCATTCTCTGCGGCATGTGCCAGGAGGCCTGTCCGGAAAAAGCCATCGAGCTCACCGAGATCTATGATTTCTCGGCCTATACGCGCCAGGACCTCATCTGGGATCGGGAAAGGCTGTTGAAAAATTACGATCTGACCTGTGACGGCCGATATTATGAGCGCAGCCGGGAGGAGACCGGACTGTAGATCCATGGGCCCGGTCGAACTGTCAGCCTTCGAAGGGATAAACATGAGTTGGTTTTTTTTCATTCTATTTGCCGCTCTGGCCGTGGGTTCGGCCGTCGCGATGATCAGCCATAAAAACCCGGTGTACAGCGCGATCTTTCTGATCATCACGTTCTTCGCCGTGGCCGGATGCTATTACCTGCTGCAGGCGCCTTTTTTAAGCATCGTGCAGATCATCGTCTATGCCGGCGCCATCATGGTGCTGTTTCT
>CAZKQR010000215.1:0-4791 GCA_964554965.1 uncultured Cytophagia bacterium
CCTGAGCAGCTCGTCGACCACATCGCTTTTTCTCTCGCGATCATCCGCAATGACGGGGATGAGTGCATCCTGCATGCGGCCTTCTTATCAGAGCATTTATGATCTATCATTTAATATATAAAAAACATTCAACAATGTCAATATGCAGCAGGTCTTTAACCGGCTGTTCTCGGCAAATCGGGAGATGCCTGCCTGCTCATCTCGGTTTTTTCCCTTGCAGGAGTGGATTATTTTTAATACTATTCAAGTTAGGTTAATTCTCAGACTGCTCGATTCGCCTATATTCGTTCATGACCGCCGAACACCAGACTGCGCAAAGGATGGTTTGATGAAAAAAAGTGTTGCCCTTGTTTTACTGTTGGTCTCGCTCACCGCGGCACAGGACTCGTTCAACGGAGCAGCCGCATTTTCTTATGTGGAGGAGTTGTGCCTGCCGAAATACAAAGGCCGCAAGACCGGCACAGTGGAGGCACGCAACGCCGCGCTGTGGATCAGCACCCAGCTGAAGAGCTGGGGACTGACGCCCATGGGCGACGCGAACGGCTATTTGCAGAAATTTCCCATGCTGGTCACTGAGCAGAAGAAAAAGGCCGAATTAAAGCTGCTCAACAGCTCTTATGGCCCTATCGCATACCGGGAGAACGTTGATTTCATCCCGTATCAGAACTCGGGCTCCGCCCAGCTTTCAGCAGAGGTGGTTTTCATCGGCTACGGCATCTCTGAACCCTCCATGGGCTGGGACGATTATGCAGGCATGGACGTAAAGGGAAAGATCGTTTTGATTCAACGCGGCCTGCCGCAGGATGGCCAGGATTGGGCTTTTGCCAACGAACGGTTTTACAAGGTGCGCACCGCTGAACAAAAAGGGGCTGCCGGCCTGTTGATGCTGGACCGGGGTGATTGGCCTATGCGCGGCGTCACCATCACCGCAGAAGGTTATCGGCCGCATATGCCCATTTTCAACATCTCGAAAAAAGTGGCGCGCGATCTCTTTAGCGGAAGCCATAAAAACATCGATCATTCTCTCCGCGACCTGGCGAAAAAACCGCAATCTTTCTCCTTTCAACGCAGAATGGTGATGACCAGCCGGTTTGATCTGGCGGCAGTTCAGGAAGGCGAAAATGTCCTGGCCGTGGTCCGCGGCACCGATCCGGTCCTCGCCGACGAATGGCTGGTTGTCGGCGCTCACATGGATCACAACGGCCTGTCTCTGGACCGTCACCTGTACGCCGGCGCGGACGATAACGCCTCCGGCGCAGCGGTGGTGATGGAGATGGCCCGGGTGATCAAACAGAAAAAACTCAAGCGTTCCATCGTCTTTGCCTGCTTTGGCGGCGAGGAACAGGGCCTGCTCGGCTCCCGCTATTTCACCCTTCATCCCTCTGTCCCTGCTGAAAAGATCGTCGCGGACATCAACTTGGATATGGTCGGCGCCGGCGACGGCGGAGTCAGCATCAGCGGCCGGAACTATTTTCTCAACCTGCTGGACCCCTGGGTGCGAAGCCACAACGATTCAGTGAGCAAAAAACTGAAACTTTATCGCGGCAGCGGCATGTTCGGGTCGGATCACGCCTATTTTGTTGAACAGGGCATTCCGGCTTTTTACGTCTCCTCTACGGGAGATCATCCGTTTTATCATCAGTTTGAAGATGACCCGTCGACTCTCAATGTTCAAGCGCTGCAGGTCGTCGGCGAGCGTTGTGTGGAGCTGTTGACCGTGCTGGGTGATGCGCCCGGCTCGCTGTTGTTCGGTGGAAATCGCAGCGGCCATTTTTTTCACCTGTTCGGCGATCAGATTGATTTTTCCTTTCAGCCGGCCATTACTCTGGCAAAAACCGACTCGTTGCGTGACCGCGCCATCCCCGCGGCTGTGCGCTGCGTGGTTTACCCGCTGCCCGCCACGGCGAAGGATGAGGAGCTGTTCACCGCTTACGACGATCTGGAGCGTCGAATCCTTCAAGCATCGAATCTGCTCCGTTTCAAAAACAGCGCCAGTTTCGATGATGCGGCGTCCAACGCCAAGCTGTGTGCCGCCATCGCGCTCAACGGATCGGAATCGCTGCAACACAACGCCGCTCACGCCCGCCTGCTGTGCCGCGCCGGGGTCAATTGGCTGTGCCTCCGCTCGCCGCAGGATCCTGTGTTTGCCGGCATGGGACTCAGCGGCTGGGGCCAGACCCTGCTGCAGACCTGGGCAGAGGAAAACGGCGTCGTGGAAACCACCCTGGCCGACAGCGGCCGCCTTTCCGCCCTGTTGGCCGCCGGCCGCGTAAAACTGCTGCTGCGACTCACGCCGGCACAGGCTTTGGGCCTGCAGGACTTTCTTGCTAAACGACTCGATAAAAACCAGGTCCTGGTGATCCTCGAAACCACACCCGATCAACCGGTGGACCCGGTGTGGCAGCTTTACGACCGCCTGCCGGCCGGCCTGCTGCACGTTGCCTTTGCCAAAACGCTGTCCATGTCCGATGACGGCAAGTATCAGTGGGTGCAAAAGTTGTATGAGGCGCGCCGGAATCAGCACGGCGTCGACAAGACCTACACCGCCATGACTCAGGTGATGGCGGATAATATCAAAAAATTTATCGGCAGATAATACGCCGTCGAGTGCGGCTGTAATCGCTAAGCCAGAGTGCGAACAGAGTCGGTCGCCGAACTTGTTGACGCTCCCGTCCATCACTGCACGGCAGAAAGGATTTTTACCGGCGCCCTACACTGTAAAAAAACCATCGTCTCCTGTTCATCCATCATTCAGCGCAGATCAAAGGAACCTCTATGACAACACGTGAACGCCTTCTCGCCGTCCTCAATCATGAAAAGCCGGATTCGATCCCTGATTTCGAGTTCGGGTATTGGGATGAAACCATCACCGCATGGCATAAACAGGGATTACCGCTCTCTGTCATCAGCAACAGCGAGGTGGAATACTATCTCGGGCTCGAAGGGGTTTCCATTTTTCCCCTGCTGCCGTATCCAAACGGTTTGTACCCGGCGTTTGAAAAAAGAGTGCTGGAGGACAAGGGCGATCATTTGATCCTGCAGGACACGGATGGGAACCTCTGCGAAGTGCCGTCCTCCGGTTCGACCATTCCCCGCTATCTTAAATACGTCATCGAAAGCCGGGCGGATTGGGAAAAGTTCAAACGGGAGCGACTGGATCCGTCGCATCCGGACCGATCAGGGGATCTGGCTTTGTTCAGCCAACAGGCAAAGCGCACCGGCCTGCCGATTATTTTCAACGCTGGATCGCTTTACGGCTGGTTGCGCAATTGGATGGGTGTGGAAAATTTTTCCTATGCGCTGATGTCTGAAAAAGAGTGGGTGGGGGAGATGATGGATCATCTCGTTTTGCTGACCCTGCAGCTGATCGATCGGATTCCCCGTGGTCTGGTGGACGTGGCCTGGTGGTGGGAGGATATGTGCTACAACCACGGACCTCTGATGTCTCCGCGGTTGTTTCATGAGCTGATGGTGCCGCGCTACAAG
Source organism: uncultured Cytophagia bacterium (assembly GCA_964554965.1). Classification (GTDB taxonomy): domain Bacteria; phylum Zhuqueibacterota; class Zhuqueibacteria; order Residuimicrobiales; family Residuimicrobiaceae; genus Anaerohabitans. The sequence continues at coordinate 3,487 of CAZKQR010000215.1, forward strand.
GAGATCACCGCCAGCCTAAAGGCTAAAGGCATTGTGCATAATGTGTTGGATTGTGACGGCTGCATCTATGAGCTGGTGCCGGGTTGGTTAGAGTCAGACATTCGCGTCATGTTTCCCCTGGAGGCGGCGCACACCGATGCGGTTCGCTTGCGCCAGGACTATGGCGACCAGCTGCTGTTGATCGGCGGCGTGGACAAGCGCGCCCTCATCGCCGGCCGTGGGGCCATCGATCGCGAATGGGACCGTCTGACGCCGCTGCTGCACAAGGGCGGCTTTATTCCCTGCGTGGATCATCGGGTGCCGCCCGAAGTCACTCTGGCCAATTACAGCCATTACCTGGAGAAAAAACGCTCGCTGCTCTAGGCCTTTTATTTCGACTGGTATGAGAATTGCTTCTTTCCCTCAGTGAGCAAACCGGTTTGCTTGTTCTGCTTGCCGCCTCGACTTTATGAGGCCTGAATGCCCCAATCGGCCGGGGCATGGGGCGCAGAATGGGCAAAAAAGGGGAAAGGAGCTTCTGAATGAGCTGGGATCATGTACATGCGGCAGCCCTGACCAGGGAGACTGAGCCGGCGACTGCTGTGGCAGGAATCGAGGAGCAAAGCCGGCAGCTTTTACAGCAGCAGAGCCTGCTCATGGCCGGCACCCTGGCCGCCAGCATCGGCCATGAAATGAATAACCAACTCACCATCGGCTATGGCAATCTGGAGGTGGCGCTGCAGTGCATGGCGCAGCAGGAGTATGGCTCGGCGACCGAGCGCATGCACTGTGCCGCTCAGGCGCTGCGCGACGCTTTTGAGTTGACCCAAGCGCTCTTCTCAGGCGTCAAACCCGACTTTCATCCCGTCCCGCTCTCCCTGAACCTGGTCATCGCTGATTTTTTATTTGTCCTCAAGTCTTTTTTGCGCAAGCATAAAACCGCTGTCTCATTCAGCGCGGCTGAAAACCTGCCATTGATCTGCGGCGTGGAAACGCAGATCCGCCAGGTACTTTTTAATCTCCTCTGCAACGCCCTGCAGGCACGGCCGGATGTCTCCATGCGCATCAAAACCGGTTATCAGGAGAAAAGCCAAATGGTGGTGTGCCAACTGTGCGACAACGGCCCGGGCATGGACCGCGTCATGCTGTCAACGCTTTTCCAGCCGTTTCACAGCGGCCACGCCTCTGGTCACGGGCTGGGTCTCTATGTGTGCAAGGAGATCGTCTCCCGCCATCAGGGCAGCCTCACGGTACAGAGTCGGTTGGGAGAAGGGACGCACTTTACCATCAGCCTGCCGGCGCACCGGCCATCCCAGCGCGCCCAAC
>CAZKQR010000215.1:4891-7531 GCA_964554965.1 uncultured Cytophagia bacterium
GCGTTCACGCCACGCGTGCGCTGCTCGATCACTGCTTCGGCGGTGTGTTTTTTTCCGCCCGTTTCATTCGTCCCGCCTGCATCGCCGCTTCCCGCAAAAGAAACTCGATTTGGCCATTTAGGCTGCGCAGATCATCATCCGCCCATCGGTGCAAAAGCTCATATAGACGGCGGTCAATGCGCAGCAGTATTTTTTTTTCATCCCTCATGAATAGAGGGTACCTGTGTTGACCACCGCCTGGGTGGCGTTTTCCGATACCAGCACCACCAGCAGATTGTTGACCATCGAGGCTTTGCGTTCTTCATCCAGCGTCACCAGGTTTTGCTCCTGAAGCCGGTTGATCGCCATCTCCACCATGCCCACCGCGCCGTCGACGATCTTTTGCCGCGCAGCGATGATGGCCTGCGCCTGCTGCCGCCGCAGCATGGCCTGGGCGATCTCGGGCGAATAGGCCAGGTGGGTGATCCTCGCCTCCAGCACCTCCACGCCCGCTGTGCTCAGACGGGCCTGCAGCTCCTTTTTCAACGTCTCCGCCACTTCGTCCGGCGCACCGCGCAAAGAGGTCTCCCGATGATCCTCCGCCTCATAGGCATAGTGGTTGGCCAAAGAACGGATGGCGGTTTCGCTCTGAATGGCGACGAAATGCTCATAGTGATCCACATCGAAAACCGCTTTGGCGGTATCCACGACCTTCCACACAATGACCGCGGCAATTTCGATGGGATTGCCGGCCGCATCGTTGACTTTGAGTTTTTCACTGTTAAAATTGCGCATGCGCAGGGAGATCATCCGTTTGAGGGTGAACGGATTGGTCCAACTCAGCCCGGATTGACGCACGGTGCCCACATACTTGCCGAAAAACAACAGCACGCGGGCCTGATTCGGCGCGATGACGAAAAAGCCGGGCAATAGAAAACCCACCAGCAGAAAGGAGATCACGATCCAGAACGGTTGGAGACGCACGATCATCCAAACTCCCAAGGCGGTGAGCAGGATCACCAGCAGAAGCATGGGAAAGCCGTTGATGCTCCAGCCTCGTTTTTCCGTGCAAGAGTTCATACATCCTCCTTTGATATTGTTTTGATATCATAAATATATTAACTGAAAATGTGAAAGGCAAGGACTTTTTTACAGAAAAACGCCCGCGGCCGGCTGGGGGGCGTTGAAAGAGCGAGGAACCGGGAACAAGGATGGAAGGGGGAAAGGACCGAGAGGCCTCAACGCAGCGGTTGAGAACAGGGCGGAGGTCAGCGCCTGCTCATCTCCTGGTACACCTCATGGTAGAAAAGGGCATTGTCCACCGGCGTGTTGGCGGGAATGTGGTTGCCAACGGCCATGATGAACCCCGGGTGGACTTTGCCGATCTCCATGCACCGTTTGACTTCGTTGCGTATGTCGTCTCTGCTGCCGGACAGCAGGACGCGCGTGTCGGCATTGCCGACCAAGCTGATGCGGTCTCCATAGTTTTGCGCGGCTTTGGCCATGTTGGTAAAGGGTTCCATGACCAGACCATGAACCCCGCAGGCGACCAGATCGTCGATAAACAGCGTATAGTCGCCGTCGGAAGTGAACAGAATGATTTTTCCCGCCTGCCGCAGAGGTTCGAACAGGGCTTGATAGGAGGGAAAGAGAAACCGGCGGTACCAGTCAGGATGTAAAAACGGGCCGCTGCTCCAGACAAAATCATCATGGATCATCACCACCGGCGCTTTAGCATCAGCCAGGGCGTTAAAATAGGGCTGGATCCATCGGCGGTACCGCTCCGTCAATGTGCCGAAACGTTCGCCGCTGGTTCCGGCTGCGACCAAGAGTTCTTCCCAGCCGAAGAGATAGATCAGGCCGGAGATGAGAGTGATGTAAATGCCGGTCATGTTGACCGCATCAGGGGTTTGGCGGCATTTTTCCGCATAATGGCTGTTGAAGCGGCTGACCAGGGCACGGTGATCCGGAGTGCCGAACACCTGCTGCGGATTCAGGTTCAGCACTTGTTCCGGGCCGGTCCACTTGGCGGCGCCGGCGGGAACGTAATCCTGGCCGCCTTGTGCATACACCGCATGGCCCATCTCAGTATAGTTTTCACCGAATTGCTCCCGGCTGATGGCAATGCTCCACACCAGATCATAGTTCCAGGCTTTGCGGAACGCAGCAGAGGCCTGCGCCTGCAGGTCCGGCGGGCTGTCCGCAGACACCTTGACGCCGGTGACCGCTTGAACCAGAGGCCAGTGTTGATCGGCTGAATATTCGGTGTGCGGCACGCGCAAAGTGGGTTGCAGATGCAGTGCCGCCCACCCATCTTGATACGACATGGATTGTTCTTTCGTGTTGAGGTGGCGCAAACCCGTTCAGGGAAAACGGCCGGTACTTATGTTGTTTTGATCAGCATACGGTCATAGATATACAATCCCACCAGCGATACCACGCCCATGGCGGCGACGATCAGCCACATCAGTGTGGTCTGCGGCGGCAGTCCCTGTGCCGAAGGATTTTTAACCAGATTGGTGAACAGGACGCCGCCGATGGGCGCGCCCACGATGGTGCCCAGGGCCAGCGGAAGATTCGAGTAACCGAGATAGAGCCCTTCCTGCCCTTTGGGCGCAATGGAACCGATGTACTGGTAGATGCGGGGTGACGCGAGCATCT
>CAZKQR010000216.1:0-7529 GCA_964554965.1 uncultured Cytophagia bacterium
CGATGGCCTCCTGGTCTTTAGAGCCAGGATCCGGAGGCGCCTTGGCGACAAACTCTTCCATCTCGCTGAATTGCGCTAGCTCGGTCACCTGCCCGGCCGATACGGCCAACACCAGCAGATCGCCCTCTTTGATCTGATTCTCGGACGCCAATTGCAGCACAGTGCGCAGAACCGGCAGCGGCGCCACCAGCGCAGGCTTGCCCAGTTTCTGCACTTCAGGTTTGGCAATATAGACAGCCAGATTTTGGGTACATCGATCATTCCAGGTCAGTTTTTCCGTCTCTGCGGAGTTTTGCACAAAGATCGGACGCATTCGCCCGCCGGAGCCTTCGCTGTAGCCGATGATGACCTCCGCCCGATGGTTCTCCAAGATTTCTCTGGCGCTTTTTTGCAATGCTTCCATGTGATCCTTTACATTTTTCAGGAACTCTCGCCGCTGGCCGGCGATGATAGGTTATTGCCAGCTCGATGCCGCCATCTCACGATACTTGTCATAAGGACCCAACTCCCGGACCCGGTTCACCGTACTGTTGACCAGGTCCGCCCACTTGGCCCCTTCGGCCGCAGAGACCCAGGAGAACTGGATGCGGTCCACCTCGATCCCCATGAACTCGGCCAGATTTCTAAAAGCCATCCAGCGACGACGGGCATGAAAATTACCCGAGGTGTAATGACAATCGTTGGGATGACAGCCGGAAACGATGATGCCGTCGGCGCCCTGGCTGAAGGCCTTGAGCAACAACATGAAATCGATCCGGCCGGTGCAGGGAAAACGGACGATGCGCACATTGGGTGCGTATTTGATGCGGCTGGTGCCGGTTAAATCAGCGCCGGCATAGGTGCACCAGTTGCAAACAAAGGCAACGATCTTGGGTTCAAACTCGGGCATGCTGCCTCCACAGGGCATAATAACAGAGTTCCTTTCGCGCTTTAGACCAATGGGTAAGGACTCATCTCTTTTTCCGCCGAGCGCGATCAGGCGGTTCTCATCCGTTCCTATCCGTTTATGTACATCAAGCGGTCACCGCGGCTCGGTTCAGGAGAGCAACTCCATCACCTCTGCGTAAACCTGCTCATGGGTATATCCTTGCAGGTCTATGGATTTGCTGCGGCAGAAAGCCACGCAGGTGCCGCAGCCCTGGCATAGACCAGGATTGACCTTGGCAATGGTCTTGATGACCTGGCCGTTGCGGTTCTTGATCTCTTCTCTTTCAATGGCCTGATACGGACAGGCGGACTGACAGAGAAAACAGCCGACGCAGGTTGAGTAAAGCGGCGGCGCGGTACGGTTGACCACCGCCACCACCGGCTCACGAGTCAATTCATCCGTAGAAAAAAGCGCAGCGACCTTGGCGGCGGTACCTGACGCCTGGCCCACTGATTCAGGAATATCCTTGGGCGACTGACAGGCGCCGGCGAGAAAAACGCCGGCGGTGTTGGTCTCCACCGGCCGAAGTTTGGGATGCGCTTCGACAAAAAATTTGTGGCTGTCATAGCTGATATGCAGCTTTTGCGCCAGGGCCTCGGCGCCCTCGTTGGCCACTCCGGCGGTGGCTAGCACCACCAGGTCGGCCTCGATCTCCACCGGCATGGCGTTGAGCAGCGTGTCCGCACCCTGGACGATCAATTTGCCGTTGCGCTCATAAATGCGCGACACCCTTCCCCGGACATATTGCACGTGGTCCTCTTCAATGGCGCGCCGGGTGAATTCATCATACATCTTGCCCGCCGCGCGAATGTCCATGTAAAACACATAGGCCTGGCCGTGATGCACTTTGTGCTTGTACAGCATCGCATGCTTGGCGGAATACATGCAGCAGATCTTGGAGCAGTACTCGATGCCCTTGGCCGGATCCCGTGAACCGGCACAGGCGATGAACACCACGGTTTCCGGCACCCGGCCATCGGACGGCCGTTTGACTTCGCCCAGAGTGGGTCCTGAGGCGGACAATATTCTCTCGAACTGCAGACCGTTGATCACGTCTTTGTACTTGCCATAGCCGTATTCAGGAAAGAAATCGGCTTCTTTTACCGTAAAACCCGTCGCGACCACTACGGCGCCCACCTCATGCTCGACGATCTGATCCTCTTGATCAAAGCGGATGGCCTGGGTGGGGCACACTTTTTCACAAACCCGGCAACGGCCTTTGGTATAATAGGTGCAATGCTCGCGATCGATGACCGGCTTGTTGGGCACCGCCTGCGGAAACGGCACATAGATGGCGGTGCGCATGCCGAGCCCCGTATTGAATTCGCTGGGAATCTTTTTATTAGGACATTTGGTGGTGCACAGTCCGCAACCGGTGCATAATTTTTCGTCCAGGCTGCGCGCTTTCTTGCGGATGCGCGCCTTGAAATTACCGATAAACCCGTCCAGACTTTCGAGTTCGGAATAGGTGTACAGGGTGATGTTGGGGTGTTGCGCCACCTCCACCATGCGCGGCGTTAAAATGCACTGGGAGCAGTCCAGCGTCGGAAACGTCTCGGACAGCTGAGACATATGGCCGCCGATGGAAGGATCGCGTTCAACCAGGATGACTTTGTGTCCGGCGTTGGCGATGTCCAGCGCCGCCTGGATGCCGCTAATGCCGCCGCCGAGCACCAGGGCGGTCTTGGTCACCGGCACTTTGATCGGATGCAGCGGCTTGTTGCGCTTGACCTTCTCCACCAGCATGGTGACCAGGTCGATGGCTTTGTCCGTGGTGACGTCCGATTTCTCGTGCACCCAGGAACAATGTTCGCGCAGATTGGCCATCTCGCAGAGGTACGGGTTCAATCCCGATTCGTTGCACACCCGGCGAAACGTCGGCTCGTGCATGCGCGGAGAACAGGCGGCGACCACGACGCCGGTCAGCTTGTTTTGAGCGATGGCCTCGCGGATAAGCGTTTGGCCGGGATCCGAGCACATGTACTTGTAATCCACGCTATGGGCCACGCCGGGAATTTTACGGCAGGTTTCCGCCACACGGGCGCAATCCACCGTGGCACCGATATTTTCACCGCAATGACAGATAAATACGCCGATACGCGCCATGAAAGACCACTCCAATTATACGGATGCGTTTTCCAAAACCTGTGAGGATTTGCCGGTCGCCAGACGGACCGGCACACTATGCCGCTGCAAGCCCAATTGTTTGGCGTCCAGTCCGAACGCCAAACCGATGGCCTGGGTGACGTACAATATAGGAATCGAATACTTTTTGCCGCTGTGGGATTCGCTGGCCTGGCGCCGCATATCCAGGTTGGAATGACACATCGGACAGGCGACGATGATGGCCTCGGCGCCGCGCGAGACGGCATCATCGAGAATTCGGGCGCAGAGCCGGCCGACCACATCGGTGCGCGGCACGGAAAAACCGGCGCCGCAGCACTCGGTTTTAAAGGCCCAGTCCAGCGGGGTGGCGCCGATTTTTTCCATGATGCGATCCATCTGTTCAGGATCCTCCTCACGGTCAAACTCCACCACCTCGGCCGGCCGTACCAGCAGGCATCCATAATAACAGGCCACTTTGTGCTCAAACGGGGCGTTCAGTTTTTCTTTCAAATTCTCGGGAAGAACGCGTTGCAAAAGCTGAAGCAGGTTGACCGACACAGGGATGTTTTTTATCGGCAGCTCCACGAGGTCGGCGATCTGCCGCCGCTTGGCGTCGTCAGTCATCAACGCTTTGCGCGTTGCCGCCAGTCTGGAAAAACAGGCCGCACAGGGGACCAGCAATTCTTTAAAACCCTGTTGCTCAGCCAAAGCCAGGCTTCTCGCCGGTAACGCCAACGATAAGGTGTGGTTCAGATTGTGCGCGGCAGAGGCGCCGCAGCAGTTCCAGTCCTCCACCTCCGCCAGCTCAACATCAAGCGCCCGCAGCACCGCCAGCAGAGATTCTCCATACTCCCGCGAAGAACCGTTGATGGAACACCCCGGGTAATAGCCCATTTTCATATGCGTGCCTCCTTATCCTCTGCAGCCCGCTTGAACAGTTTGCGCATGGCCTTGGGATGCTTGATGTGGTGGGGCAGCAGGTTCAATTTACCGCGAAGAAACAGCCCGGGAGCGGTCAACAGATCCTGCCACCATTTGCGAGAGCGAACCTTATAATCCACGACCATGCCCATCTCGTAGAGACGGCCGGTGTAGCGAATGGAATCCAAAAATGCGGTGTGAAAGCGAAGAATGTTGCGGGCTTCTGGATGTACGAGGCCGCGGCGCTTGGAGGCGGCCCGCAAAAAATCAGCCACACGGGGAATGTCGATCTCCATGGGGCAGCGCACATAGCAGGTTTCACAGGAAAGGCACAGCCAGATGCTCTGGGATTTCAACACCGCCTTCTCCAAATCAGGACGGCCGGTCTGCAGCATGCGCATCCAGACGCTGGAGGGATAGTCCATCTCTGCCGCCATAGGGCATCCGGCTGAGCATTTGCCGCATTGGTAGCAGCGCCGGATGTCGACACCGGTCTCCTGCAACAAACAATCCGCCAGCGTCACGTTTTGCGCTGAATGGGTTTGAGCCGTGGACATAGAAATCTCCTGTCAGAATGACTGAATCACTGCAGCCGCAACACCATGAAGACACATTCATCCTTAGAACTGTTTTTGCGCTGAACGCTGAAACGGATGGATGAGAAAGCAGACGGTTGCTTGAGACGGACCGGTGGAAACCAATCCCGTCCTGTGCCGGTTGATGGCTTGAAAGGCAAGTTACGCCACGCCGGGAAAAAAATCAATCTTTTTTTTCATAAGTCGGCCCCGTCCCCGGCGGTTCCAGCCGGTTTAGCCCGGACGCACGCCGTCCGCCGGCCGGTCGCATAACGCCGGTCATCCACCAAGGCCGTTCATGCCCCGGTACCATTTCCTGTTGCTGCGATAAAGCTTTTTAAACTGACGAAACATTCGTTCGTAGAGCTGTCTGTGGTCTGGATTTGGCTGAAACACCTCTTGGACGCGGACATGCTTTTTAATATCGGAAAAATGGTCGAGATAGCCCAACGCCAGACTGGCGAGCAGCGCCACTCCCTTGGCGTTGGCCAGCTGTGGATCTTCCACCTGATGAATCGGGCGGCCGATGATGTCCGCAAAGATCTGGCACCAGATGCGGCTCTTGGCGCCGCCGCCGATGATGCGCACATGATCAACCCGCTGGTATAGGTGCTCCACGGTTTCCAGCGCCCAGCGCATGTTAAAAGCCACCCCTTCCAGGAACGCCCGGACGATGTCCTCCCGGCTGTGATTCAGCCCAAGATTATGCAGACCGGCGCGCACATAGCGGTCGTTCAACGGCGACCGTTCGCCGTACATCCACGGCGTGAACAGGAGGTTGTTGCTGCCGGCCGGCGCCTGCATGGCCAGTTGATCCAGCAGTTGAAAAATCTCATCTACATGCATCTCTTGTTTAAGCGACTGCTTATGATAGACGATATTGTTGCGCAGCCATTCGAGACAGATGCCGACGGTCTCCTGGTGGGCCAGCCCGAGATAAAACTCCTGCGGCCAAGTGCTGCCGACACAGCCGGTGTAATGCGCGATATCGATTTTGCGTTTGCGGAAATGGCCGGACACGCCGCCGCTGGTGCCCAAACGGATGTTCAGCTCCCCTTCCTCGATGGCGCCGGAGCCCAGCGCCGCGGAACTGATATCCCCGGCGCCGTTGACCACTCTGCTTTCGGCCGACAATCCCATCTCTTCGCTCGCTTGCGGCGTCAAAGTGCCGATGATGGCTGAGCTTTCGCGCACCTCCGGCAGCTGGTTCAGATTGAGGCCAACCAGCTTGCACAGACCTTCATGCCACTGATTGCGGTTTTTGCGCGTGTCCATCAGCCACCAGACCACCGCCATATCGGCTGATTTGACATAGCGGCCGGTGGTCTTGAAAACCAGATAATCCTTGGCATCGAGAAACTTGTAGATTCTTTCGAACAACTCGGGGTGATATTCTCGAATCCAGAGAATTTTGCCGATAGGATCTTTGCCGGCATGGCCCGGACAGCCTCCGGTGATGCGCAAAAACTTGAGCAGTTTGAAAACATTGTATCCCTGTACGCGCGGCGGCGTCCAGAATTTTTGCCGCATGATCTCCGCGGCCCGGGTATCCAACCAGGAGATCGCCGGCATGACCGGTTCGCCGTTCTGGTCCACGGCCACCAGAGTCTGCATCTGGCTGGCGAAGGTGATGCCGGCGATGTCGCGGGGATCCACCCCGCTCTTTTGCACCACCTCCCTGCTGGTAGTACATACCGCCTCCCACCACTGCCGCGGATCCTGCTCCGCATAGCCGGGTTGTGGATAGGTGACGCTGTAATCGACTCGACTGTCGCCGACAGCCTTGCCATGTACGGTGAAAAGCACTGCTTTGCTGGAACTGGTGCCCAGGTCAAATGTGAGGACGTATTTCTGTCCCATAAACAGGCCCATCCGGATTATCGGGAAAATAAAATACACACGCGAGTTGAATTTCATTCCGCAGAGACTGAGGAAGAAACGCGCCGGCGGTGCAAAGGATTGGCAGTGTGCGGTGAGTGAAAATCACGATTGGCTTTCGTCTAAAGCATGCCCAATCCCCTCAACCACTGCAGGCAGAGCTTGGGCCACGACTGCAAGTGAGCATACTGGTGAGCAAGGCCGACGCCATGGGGTCCATCGCGAAAGATGTGCATCTCTGCACCGACGCCGGCGCGAACGAGGTTGCGGTAAAACAGCAGACTGTTTTCCACGGCAACCGCCTGATCATTGGTGGTGTGAAATAAAAAAGCAGGAGGCGTCCGATCCGTGATCTGCTCTTCATTGGACATCAGCGTCACCAGCGCGGTATCCGGCCGGCTGCCGATCAGATTGCGCCGCGTGCCCTGATGCGTCACCGTCATCTTCATGCTGATGACCGGATAACATAGGATCATAAAATCGGGCCGGCAGCTTATTTGATCGATCGGGTCCGGCGCATCCGCGATGCCCGGGGTAAAGTGGGTGCCGGCGCTGGACGCCAGATGCCCTCCGGCGGAAAAACCGATGATGCCGATCCGGTTCGCATCGATCCCCCATTCCTCAGCACGAAATCGGATGATGCGCAGCGCCCGTTGCACATCCAACAGCGGCGCCGGATGATGATAACGCGGGGCAATGCGGTATTTGAGGACAAACGCGGCCATCCCGTTCGCATTCAACCACTCAGCCACCTGCTTGCCCTCATGATCCATGGCCAGATGGCCGTAACCGCCGCCCGGACAGACCAGCACAGCCGTGCCGCTGGAGGTTTCCGCCACCGGCAGATAGACCGTTAGCGTGGGGATGTCCTGCGGCGAGCTGCCCAAGGCGCCCGGCGCTGCCATGGGCCAAAGCGACAGAGTGTCCGGCCTGATCTGGCCAAAGGCGAGCGGCGAAATCAACAGCACAAGTCCTACAGAAAGAAATAGTGAACGATCCATCAGCCTTCCCTTTCAAAAATCCGGCCACCACCCATCCCAGCTCGGGGGACGGCCGTTCTCCAACAGACCAAGCACCAGTCAGAGCGTGGACGGTGCGTCACCTATGCAAACGACCCTCTC